>CAYWIS010000034.1:0-33607 GCA_964458385.1 uncultured Pirellulaceae bacterium | reverse complement strand
GCTGTATGCGATCAAGATCAACGGTCAAGGCAATGTAACCGAATCACACGTCGCTTGGACGCTCAATCGCAACGCGCCGCACAATCCATCGCCGCTGTTGGTCGACAACGAACTATACGTGGTCAGCGACAATGGCGTTGCGATGTGCTTGGACGCCCAAAGCGGCAAAATCCATTGGCAACGTCGCCTGGGCGGCAACTTCTCTGCCTCACCGGTGTACGGCGACGGGAAGATTTACTTTCTTAATGAAACCGGCGTCGCCACTGTGATTGCGCCGGGCAAAGAATACCAGCAGTTAGCCACCAACACGCTTCCCGGCCGCACACTTGCTACACCGGCGCTGATCGACGGCGCATTGTTCCTTCGGACCGACCGGCGCCTTTACCGAACTCATCCTTAACTTCGGCCGAAGTATCACGAACTCAAGGCGAACTTAACCGAGCAGCAATTCTGGATTGTGACTTCTGCGTTGACGAGAATCTTATTGTTAACCGACGATCCCAAGCAGCAGCAATGCTGGGATGAAGCGTTAGCGACACTCGACGCGCAAGTTATTCGCGAGTTGTCCGACGCTTTGCCAGACGCCCCTATCGATGTCGTGGTGACCGACCGTCCTTTTGATCTAGCCGCAATTCCTCAGCTCAACCATCCGATGTCGCATGGGGAAGTTGCGGTCGTGGCGATCGCGGCGCCGGTGCACGCCGATGTCGTACTCGCGTCGGACTGGACGCCGCGAGAACTTCAAATCGCCTGTCGCCTTCTGGGGGAGATTGTACGTCTGCGGCGCGACCGGAAAGAGGGAGTCCAAGCGCAGCACGCACTAAGGCGCCAGGCGTTGACAGATCCATTAACCGGTCTGGCCAACCGTCGCGGATGGGAGGAACAGCTAGCGCAGAGTCTTCTCAAAGCCCAAACCGAAGTACGCTCGCTCTGCCTTGCGCTATTCGACGTCGATCACTTCAAACGAATCAACGACGAACATGGACACTTGGTTGGCGACGCCGTGTTGCGGGCGATCGGCTCCAAACTGGCTGGCGCTGTTCGGCCCGATGATCTTGTAGCGAGGCTTGGAGGAGATGAGTTCGGGCTGTTGGTCTTGGACGTTACACGGCAGGATGCTGCATCGTTGGTGGAGCGAGTTCAGCGCGTTCTGCGTCAGGATCCCACGGCCGAATGCCCTCAAGAGGTTACTATAAGCGCTGGCTGGGTGTTCCATTCTCCTCAGGATGCGCCAACAACGCCCCAAGCACTCTACCAGGCCGCCGATGATGCGCTTCGACAAGCGAAAGCGGCAGGCCGCAATCGGACTCATTTTCTTGGCGACCCCCTGTCAGAGTGAGCGCACGGGCCTCTTCGTTGCGGCTTTTTCTCAAGTTCTTGCTCGCGTGCGACGATTTGCCGGTTAGCGCGAATAGCGCAATCCGGAAGACTTTGCGGATTAGGCCGCCGGTACTACGGCGATGGGCGACTGCAACCTGACGTTCGCATAGGGGCTAGAACCGGTCATGAGTGCAATGCGTGGTCACGCCTTCTGGACGTTCGCTGTCATTGCGACCGCGGGATTAATGTTCACCGGATGCTCCACCCCCGCCCAAACAGGCGACGCCAACCCAACAACTTGGCTCGCAGGCGAGAAGCCGGAAACTCCTCCAGACCAAGCAACTTCCGGCCCCAGCTATACCGTGGAAATCCGCCGCCCTGGCTATACCACTCAATTTGTGAGAATCCCGCACACAGGCGTAACTTACCTGCAAGAGGCCCTGGAGAAGTCAGGAGCCACCCAAAAGATTCGTAAAATGGAGTTGTACGTGCTGCGCACGCCACCACAAGGTGGCCCACGTCAACGTCTCACGGCCGTTTACGACGTGGCGGCGCGGCGCGTAACCTGGGAATCGGACTATGCAATCTATCCGGGCGATCACATTGTCGTAACCGAAGACACATCAACCGATTTCGACCATCTGCTGAATAAGGTGTTGGGACCGCTGGGCCGGGGCTAGTCCAGCAAAGCTCGCCCCACACGCCGGCCCCAAACTCCCCGACAGAGCGGCGATTACACATACTTCGGCGGGATGGTATTATGGTGGGGTAGCGCGCCGTCCGGCTCACGTCAGGAGCTGCGCGTGCGCGGGGGATACCTCGTACCTTTTTCCCATTCGCGTCGATGTTTGCGTCTGGCGAAAACCGCGCCACGTGGATTCAACCCGAACAGGAAGATATTCTGGATCGGTTTGAAGAGGCGTGGGCCGAGGATCCTCCGGCCGATTTATTCGCCTTCATTGCCACCCAAGCCGCACGCGCTCGTCTACCCTGCGAACTTCTGGAAGAACTGGTCAAGATTGACCTGGAGTATCGCTGGCGGACGTACGGCAAACACGCTTCATTAGCCCGTTCGCCGGCTCCGCAGCACGAGTCCGGAAGTTTCGACTTTCCGCAAACTCCGCGGCTAGAGGACTACTTGCGGCGACTCCCCGACCTGTCCCCCACGCTGGACTTGATCGCCGAGGAATATCGGGTGCGCTGCCGGTGGGACGAGCGGCCTCATCCAAGTGAGTATGTCCGGCGATTCCCCCGCTTCACGGCGCAGTTGCCCGGCCGTTTTCGCCGCGTCGAGAGAGAATTACGTAGCGAGTCCACATGCAGCCAATCGGCCGGCGGCACTCACCACGAACACAACCGCCCGGCGGAGCATGAGTCGGTCTCGCTGAACTATGGGCCAGTCACTTCCGACATGCCGACGCTATACGATGCGAGCCAGGCTTCGCCCCCGTCTTCCCAAGCGTCCAACACCAGCGAGGAAGAGTCGTCGTCGCGGTCGGATGAACGCCCCTTACCTTCGAAGATTGGCCGTTATGAAGTGAGATCGCTGTTAGGCGAGGGGGCATTCGGCGTCGTTTACCTGGCGTACGACCCTCAGCTGAAACGGCGTGTGGCGATCAAAACGCCGCACCGACGCCGCCTACGTAACCGCCGAGCATTCCACCAGTTTCTCGAAGAAGCGCAGCTTGCCGCCCAGTTGCAGCATCCGGTGCTGGTCGCCATTTACGACATCCAGGCGTCGGCGGACGATTGCTATCTGGTGATGGAATATGTGGAAGGGAAGTCGCTGGCGAACTTCCTCATCGACGATTGGCCCCAACGCCGCGATTGGCGGTACGCGGCCCAGTTAATCGCCGACATCGCGGGCGCAGTTCATGAGGCTCATAAGAAGGGGCTGGTCCATCGCGACCTGAAGCCGGCCAACATTTTGATCGACACGGCAGGCCGGCCGCACGTCACCGATTTTGGTTTGGCGTTGCGAGAAGAAGACCAACGCCGCCGAGCTTGGGAAATCTCGGGCACTCCGGCTTACATGGCGCCCGAACAGGTGCGAGGAGAATCGCATCGCCTGGACGGCCGGTGCGACATTTGGAGTTTGGGCGCAATCCTCTATGAACTACTTACGTGCCGCCGGGCGTTCGATGGGCGGCAGGTGCACGACGTCTTCGATGAAATTGTTCATCGCGAGCCCAAACCGCCACGGCAAATTGACGACACCATTCCGGCGGAGTTAGAGCGTATTTGCTTGCGCTGTCTGGCGAAAGACATCTCTGCCCGTTACACCACGGCCCGCGATCTATGTGACGATCTTCTCCAATTCCTGGACACCTCTTGGGTCGAAGTGGGCGGCGCTGGATCGATGGCGATTAGCCGCACAGCGGCGCTGCTTGGGGGAGCCTCGATTAGCGCGTCAACGCATCATAGCAGCCTGGCCGCTTCGTCCAGCCATTTGCCGCAACCAACATCGACGTTAATCGGCCGCCAACGAGAACTCGCCGAGATCCGCCGCGCCCTGCTCGATGACAAGACGCCCATCATAACGCTCTTAGGGCCGGGCGGCGTGGGCAAGACGCGTCTAGCGCAGCAGGTGGCGCACGGTTTGGCGCAGCCGCTTCCTGGCGGCTGCTGGTGGGCCGATCTTAGCGCCGCCACGACGGCCGCCGGTGTAGCTAACGCGGTGTTAGCGGCGTTTGGCGCCTCTGTCAGTGAAGGTGAAGCGGCGACAGACCGAGTTGCTAGCTTGTTGCACTATCGGCCGCGATTGGTATTGGTGTTAGACAACTTCGAGCAGGTGGTTGACCACGCCCAGGCCACGGTAGGGCTTTGGCGGCTACGAGCGCCGCACGTGCAGTTCCTTGTGACGAGCCGAGAGCCGCTGGGTCTATCGGGTGAACGGCAGTATGAGCTAGAGCCGCTTGCGGCGCCCGACCCGCACGCCATTCCGGAATCGCTGGCTGACGCCGCTCAGTTTCCCAGCATCGAGCTTTTTGTTCGCCGCGCTCAAGAGGCTGACGCGCATTTCACGTTCGATGAAAGCAACGTAGCCGACGTGGCGCGCGTCTGTGCACAGCTTGAAGGTCTGCCGTTGGCGGTCGAATTGGCGGCTGCCCGGATCAAGATTCTCAAGCCAGCGCAAATGCTCAAGAAGTTCGATCAAAAATTAAAGTTCCTTAAGTCAGCCCGCCGCGACCTGAGCGACCGGCAACGAACGCTGGAAGGCGCTATCCAATGGAGCTACGACCATCTCGAGCCGTGGGAGCGTCACGCGTTTCTACAAGTTTCGGCGTTTACAAATGGATTCTATTTGGAGGCGGCGGAAGCCGTTATCGACCTTTCGCCATTTCCCGATGCGCCGCTGGCGATCGACGTAGTCCAAAGCCTACGCGAGCAATGTTTGCTGCGCACCCTTGATGAACGTTACGAATTGCGACTTGGCATGTACCAGTCGATTCGCGAGTTCGGTGAGCAGAAGCGTCTTGCAACCTTCTCGCCCGATGAAGAACAAGCCCTCCAGGAACGGTTGGCCGAATACCTGATCGACTACTGTGAAACCTGGAGCCGCGCCATCCATACGCGTCAGGGATTGGAAGCGCTCGACCGTATCACCCTGGAAACGGAGAACCTATTTGCGGTGCAAGACTGGGCCGCCGCCCACCATCGCCCCGACCTGACGGCGCGGGCGATTCTGGCGCTGGCCGAAACATTGGCGATTCGCGGCCCCGCTGATCAACGTTTACCGCGGTTAGAGGCGGCTTTCCAACGAGCGTCTACTGACCGTCGCGCCGCTTTACTCGTCCACCTTTCCAGTGCCTGCCATGCTTCGGGCGACTGGGATTTAGCCACGTGGTACGCAGACCAGGCCGTGGCCGAAGCACAGCAGGAACTTGACGCCGCGAAAACGCCCGGTGATTCGGCGACCGAGCGACAACGAGTCCTATCGCGGGCCTTACGCCAACAAGGGTTGATGAGGCGCCTGCGCGGCGATATGGAAGGAGCGATTGCCGCCTTCACTCAAAGCGAAGCCAACGCCCGCGAGGCGGACGATCGTCATGGCATCGCGGCGGCCATGGCTCAGCGGGGTTTTGTTGTATGGCAGCTCGGGCAATTTGACGAAGCGCTAAGTTGTTACCGCCGGGCGGAGGCGTTGGCTCGCGAGATTGGCGATCGTGCCGACTTGGCCGCCATTGCTCGCCAACGCGGTCATCTCCATGCCCAGCGAGGCGAATACGCGGAAGCACTCGCCGACTTGGAGCAAACGGAAAAGTTAGCTAAAGAGTTGGGCGACCGCCGGTTGTTGCAGCTTGCGCTCTCGGCGCGAGGGACGATATTTTCCGAGTTAGGCAAATACGACGAAGCGCTAGAGTGCTACGAAAAAGCAGAGCGTCATGCCCGGCAACTCGGCGAGAAGCGCGGCATAGCAGTCAATCGCGGCAACCGCGGCTTGGTTTACGCCGACCGTGGCGAATACGAGAAAGCGCTTGCGTGCTACGCCGACGCCGAAGCACTCAACCGCGAGTTAGGCGTCACGGCCGGTATTGCGCTTAATATCGCCAATCGAGGAGTCGCCTTGGCGGGGCTAGGCCGGTATGACGATGCCCTAACCTGCCTACTCGAAGCCGAACATTTGCACCAGCAGCTTGGCAATCGCGTGCAAGAAGCGATCAATCGCGGCGAACGAGGAACCGTGTTATTGGCTCAAAAGCAGACGGCCGAAGCTCTCGCCTGTCTATCCGAGGCCTTACGAACCTTTGACGAACTCGAGGCCAGCCACACACCTGACGGCTTTAATTTTCTCACCGCCTTGGCGCTCGCTCAGAAACAAGCCGGCGATCACAAGCAAGCCGAAGCCACAGCGCGGCGGGCATTGGACCTGGCCAACTCGCTGGCGTTCACAGCCGATCATCCGCGTCTTCGGATCCGTGCCAACTTAGAGTTGCTTCAGCGTTTGACGGACAGTGAATGACGGCGTATGAGCCGATCGAAGCCAAGCGTGCGCAAACAGGCAGCAGGCCGCCAACTTGAATTCCTCACGAGAGCAAGGGGCGGCTTACCATTTCACAATCACGGGCGTGCCTCGGGCTACCCCAAGCATATCGCGGGCGCTATCGCCCACGATCGCCAATTCGAGCCGACCGCTCTCGCCGATGATCGCCAAGTAGGTCATCGGGGGCTCGGTGTGGTCCGGGCGGAATATCCCCGTCGTTTCGTGCTCGTCGCACACGATGGTAACGCTTTGGTCAGTCGGGACATTCCGGAGTTGTTCGACCGTAATGTTGGTCACCAGATTGCCCGTTTCGCCAAATTCCACGACAACGCCTTCGATTTTTCCGGCCACAAGCGAATCTCCGCCGGGGGGTGAAGTTGGGGGTATTGTAAGGTTTGCCGATACGTTCTCCAAGATATAACCCAGGCGAACCGTGCAAGTTGCCCGTCGCCCCATCTCGGAAATAGCGAGGCGAATTCACCTCCCTCTCTCACGTTCCTTGCTACAAAGTTCGTGCCGTTTCCCTTTCCTCCCTGCCTACTGCCGCGGCGCGTCGGCCAGCACCGTGACGGGCTCGCCCACGGTCGCAGCGAGGGCGCGCTGCGCATTCCCGCCTACAACGGCGATTTCCAACCGGTCGTGTGATCCTACAAGCGCTACCAATTCGCCAGGGGCGCCCTCGCCGTAGGTGCGCCGCAACCCGCATAAGCAATGGCCACAGCACTCCACGCGTAGCGTTTCGAGGGGACCAAGGCGGCGTAGGTCGTCGCGATCGATATTGGTAATCAGGTTCCCAAATGTATCAACCGTGTCGATTTCTCCCACCAGGCGTCCGTTCTCAAACACGCCCTCGGGGAGGGCCAGCGGCGTTAATTGTTCACAAGCGTCGCCCAACGTATGCGGAGGAACTCCCAAGCTGAGATGGGCGGCGACCGGCGCCATGATGTCGCGACCATGAAACGTCGACGACAACACCGGGCGCCAGTACCGACGGTTCGTAATCGTCACGATCTGGGTTGGAGGATGTCGCCGAGCCAGACAGCCTAAAAGGCCGTTGTCGGGCGCCACGTAATGCCCTCCTGCAATGGCTGCATAGACGATACTTCGGCTCGTTCCCACGCCCGGATCGACGACCGCCACATGAATGGCGCCAGGGGGAAAGCAAGGCGTCGCCTGCTCAAGCACCCGCGCTCCTTGGCGAATATCTTGCGGCGGAATGGAGTGCGTAATATCGATGATTCGCGCAGCCGGTTGAAGCGACAGGATAACGCCCTTCATCTCGGCCACGTAGGGGCTGCCTTCGCCAAAGTCGGTGGTGAGAGTAATCAGGGGGTCCGCCACCAAACGCATCTCCTCCGTCAAGTTCCGCATAGGGAATGTGAGCCGGAGCCGCAGCATCGCGTCACAAGTTGGCGCCATGCCCGACGAGGCTTACACCTCGGTTTCCTCACTTGCGCGGCCGTTCCTCGACCAGCCAGTTACAGCTTGGCGATCAACTCCAGGCAAATACGTTTGACCTCGCCTGGGTTGACGTTGGGGTTCTTTTGGCGAGCTTGGCCGATCAGGGCGCCAATGGCCTTTTCCTTACCGTTCTTCACATCGGCCACCACGTTCGGATTGCGGTCGAGCAATTCGCGGCACAGGTTTTCCAGTTCCGACGAATCCACCTTCTCGATGCCCAGCCGCTTCATACCTTCCTGCGCCGTCACGCCGCTTTGCAGCATCTCGGCGAACACCAGTCGAGCGCGCGCGTTGTCGAGTTCGTTTTGCTGCACCGCCCGCAACAGTTCCGCCAACCGCTCAGCCGGAATGCCAAAATCCTCAATTGCACAGGCCGTTTCTTTCAGCGTTCGCATCACGTCTTGCTGGAGCCAATTGCTGGCTTGCTTGCCGTCGCCGCAGGCTTGCGCTAAAGCCTCGTAGTACGTAACCAGACCGCGACCTTGATTGACAATCACATCAGCGTCATACGCCGTAATACCGTACTGCTTCTGCAGCCGTTCGCGGATTGCCGCCGGCAGTTCGCCGAGCGATTGGCGGATCTGTTCGATCTGCTCGGCGGTGGTCACCACTGGGCACAGGTCGGGATCGGGAAAGTAACGGTAGTCGCTCGATTCCTCTTTGTGCCGCTGGCCGCGCGTGACTTGGGCTTGGTCGTCCCATCCGCGCGTCTGCTTGGGCACATCGCCCTTCTTCAGCCCGTTCTCCAGCCACACTTCGTATTGCCGCTGCGCTTCGTAGGTCAAGGCGCGCTCGACCGCCCGAAAGCTGTTCATGTTCTTGACCTCGACAATCGGCGTGGCCACAACGCCGTCGGGCGTGCGAATATGCAGGTTGATATTCGCGTCGACCCGCAAGCTTCCCTCCTCCATGTTGCAGTCCGACACATCCAGGTACGTGAGCAACAATTTCAATTCCGTCAGATAAGCCTTAGCTTCCTGGGGCGAACGCAAGTCGGGATAGGTCACAATCTCCAAAAGCGGCGTGCCGGCGCGGTTCAGGTCAATTCGGCTGTCCGCCTTGCCGGCGGCCTCATCATGCATACTCTTGCCTGCATCTTCCTCCAAATGCGCTCGAATGATGCGCACCCGGCGAGGAGCAAACGCACCTTTAGGGTCAGAGATATCCAACCACCCCTCTTGCGACATGGGCAAGTCATACTGGCTGATCTGATAGCCCTTGGGCAAATCGGGGTAGTAATACTGTTTGCGGTCCCACTTGGTATAAATGGGAATTTGACAGTTGAGGGCCACGGCGGTGCGCAGTGCGAGCTCCAAGGCGCGGCGATTCATCACCGGCAATGAGCCGGGCAAGCCGATATCAACTGGGCTCGTCTGCGTGTTTGGCGGAGCGCCAAACGCGGTGCTGCTGCGAGAAAAGAGCTTGGTCTGGGTCTTAAGCTGCACATGCGTTTCCAGACCGATCACGATTTCATAGGGCGATTCACCGCCTGCGTTCATGCCATTCTCCGAACAATCTGCACCTTTCAAGCCAACTGGCGCGGCGACTCCTGCGCGCCGACCGTCGCCGCGTTGAAGGCGATTGTAACTTCCTGGGGCTCTTTGCGGGATGCTGGAGTCGGCCTCTCCCAACACCGACGGAGCGAAAACTCCGGCAATCTTCTTACAAAAATCTAGGCAGGGAAGGAGCGGGTGCTATCATGATAGCACGGTGGAAATGTTGTCGGTAAGCACAGGGTTGCTTCCCATGACCACCACATCGCCCTTTATGGGAGATTGGCCAATGGCAGAAAAGAAGAAAGCCGCTTCGACTTCCAAGACGGCTGGCGCTAAAGCCAAGAGCGCCAAACCTGCCGCCAAGAGCGCAAAGAAGGCGCCGAAAAAGAAGTAAGCATTGTAAGGAAACATCCATCGTTGGCCGGCCGACCGCGACGCTGGTCGGCCGGCCCAGCGATGTTAACGCTCCGCCGGTTATTGAACTTCAGCGCACATGAGAGGCCGAATCTATTCGAGCGCGGGCGGGCAAGCAGAGAACTCAAGCCGCCGTTCACACCACAAGGCGGTCTTCAACAACTCCCGCTCACCGCGCCATCGGCCAATCAACTGCAGCCCACAGGGAAGCCCGTTGGCCGCCAAGCTACACGGGAGCGTGACCGTCGGCAGCCCCGCCAGCGACCACGGAGAGTTGAATGACGGATCGCCGGTCGTTCCCAGATCCGCCGGAGCAGGTGTGGGGGCGCCCGGCGTGACCAAGGCGTCGACGTTGGCGATCATTTCAAATGCTTCGTGGCGAAACATTGACTGAAACTTAAGCGCCGCCGCGTAATCGACCGCTGTAACCGACAACCCCTCTTCAATCAGCGCGGAAATGTTCGGGCCATATTGCTCGCTGTGCGCTGCATATGCGCAGCGATGGTACTCCGCCGCTTCGACAGCCATGATGCGGCGATGCATCGAGTGAACCTCGAGAAAGTTCTCTGGCAGCGGACATTCAACCACCGTGGCGCCTGCCGCCTTCAACCGTGCTAGGGCGTCTTCTAGCGCCTCGCGCATAGCGGCGTCGGCCCGCTCTTCAAAGAATCCCCGTAAGAGGCCCAATCGCGGCGGTGCATTTTCGACGTGTTCGATTGCCGTCTCGTCCTCAGAAAGCACGCTCCACAGAATTGCAAGGTCGGCTACGGTGCGAGCCAGCGGCCCCACGTGATCCAGATGAAACGTTACCGGCACAATGCCTTGAATACTGAGTCGCCCAAATGTCGGCTTCAGACCGCACACGCCACAGTACGCAGCAGGCCGAATGATCGAACCGCCCGTCTGCGTCCCCAAAGCCCCATAGCACATCCCCGCCGCAATCGCCGCCGCCGAACCGCTGCTGGAGCCGCCTGGAGTATGAGCTAGGTTCCAAGGGTTGCGCGTTGGTGAGGGGTCAAAGCAGGCATATTCCGTTGTAACCGTTTTACCAACGATGACCGCTCCGGCCCGTCGCAAATGCGCTACGACGGGCGCGTCGGCCAGGGCCGTCTTTCCGCGTCGTAACGGAGAGCCGGCCTCGGTCGGCAAGCTGATAACGTCAATCACATCTTTGACGCCGATCGGCACGCCGTGCAAGGGACTCCGAGGCGGCTTGCCCGACCGCAATTCCGCACCTAAGCGTTCGGCTTGCTGGCGAGCGCGTTCAGCGTCCACTCGCACCCATGCGTGCAACCGATCGTCGAGCCGCTCAATGCGGTTCAGGCATGCCTCAAGAAGCGCCATCGGCGTAACGACGCCCAAGCGGATTTGCTCGACGGCTTCAACTAAGGTCGAAGGAACTTCCGGCATGCGACTAACCTCCCGCATTAGCGGATGACAGGAGAATCGAGTGGGCGTCCTCCTCCGGGCCAAGCTCACCCACGAACCACTCGCGACCCAAGTTCACAACGAATTGGGACTAGGAGCCGATCGTTGGCATCCAGACATTTACCGACCAGAACCAGCAATCGCCGCCTAATTTCCAACGAACCAACGCCAAAGTGATTATCCGGGGACTGCAGGACAGCAGGACTTTGGCGGCGACGCCACAGCATGCGCAACCACTCCTCCCAACCGCTGCTGTAGTCTCGGTGTCCTCCTACCCTGGTCGAAACTCAGGATCGGTCGGGCGGCCCTGCGTTGTCTCCCGCTCCACCTACGTCCAACAAGGAGTCGCGCCCGCGCGTTCTGAACGAATCACTTGAGCACGTTCCCTTTCGCTCGTCGGGCAGCCAACCAATAGTCAACGCGATGTTAGTCCTGGTCGTCTTCTTCGTCCTGCTCGCGGACGCTGAATTCTAGTTTCCATCGTCCGCCCGTTTGAGGACTGAAGCACCACAGCTCGAACACGCCAAGTTCGGTAATGCGGGTATGAAACCGGACCGGCACATAGGGTTCGTCGATCGCCTCGTCGGCGGGAAGCACCGCTTCCACCGAATCGGTTTCGACCAGCTCCTCTTCGCTCCACGAGGTGAGCACCGTCCCCGGCTTGTCTTGTTTACGAACCGCCGAGCTGAAAAAGCGGAAGTGCGCCGGTTCGCCTACCACCAAGCCGATGTCGCCCGAGGGAACATCGGTCTCCGTTCCTTCTTCCATGCCAATGGGCGCTACACAAAGCGCTCGCAAGGGGCGCGGAGCGCCAGGAACAGCTAAGCCTGCCGTTTCGATGCCAACATAGTAGGCCCGCGCCGTACCGCCGCGAATTCGCACGCCGCCATGTTCTTTTGCCCAGCCGTAGTAAGCGGCGCCGCGCGCAACGGCGTAGTCAAGATCGTGTTCGCCTTCTAAAGCGCGCGGCGAGTTGGGATCGTCATTCCAACCACGCACCACCTGCAACAAACGCTCCCGCAGCACATCGCTCCTGAACACCCCACCGTTGAAGAGGATATACGTCGGCTGGATCGGTCCTTGTTGCGGTTCGCCATGGGCGCGAAGAAACGCCGCCAAATGCTTGGTAATCGCTGTGTCGCTCTCGTAGGGCAAGCCGATTTCCTGAAAGCCCGAAGCTCGCCGACGGGCGGGAGAATCATCAATAGAACAGGCCGGGAAGAAACCGCTCGTTAAGAGGTTCAGCGCACTCTCGCGATCCACCTCAACCGAGACGGTTCCGCCGATCAACTTGCTGCCGCGTCCCAACACAGACACCGTTTGTGTCGCTGGGCCGTCCTTCGACAACAACGATTCTTTCGCCGCCCGACAGGAGTGCCACAACGCAACCGACTGCCAAGGGTCCAGCTTCACTCCCTTCTGTGCGGACAACCCCGCCACGTAGTGGGCCAGCGCAAGGTCCATGTTGTCGCCGCCCACCAGCAAATGATTACCCACCGCAATACGTTGCAGTTGCAGTTCACCGTCCGCCTCCGAGACGCCGACAAGCGTCAGGTCGGTGGTTCCCCCCCCCACGTCGCAGACGAGTAATTTATCACCCACTTTCAGGCGACGGCGCCAGCGGTCGCCTTCGCTGTTAACCCAGGCGTAGACAGCGGCTTGCGGTTCCTCCAATAGCACGAAATCTTCGGGCAAGCCAGCGGCAAGCGCCGCCTCTCGTGTTAGTTCGCGAGCGGCCGCGTCGAACGAGGCAGGCACCGTCAGCACGACGCGCTGCTCGGCGAATGGCGCATCGGGAAAACGAGCATTCCATGCCGCCGCCAAATGCTCAATGTAGCGTTGAGACACGGTGACCGGTGAAATCTTGCGCACACCGGCGGGTGCGTTCCAAGGCAGGATCGGCTCTCGCCGATCAACTCGGCTGTGCGCTAACCAACTTTTCGCGGCGCCAATGGTGCGGTCTGGCTTCTCGGCGCCTTGCAGACGAGCAAACTCGCCAACTGCGAAGTCGCGACCGTGCGCCCATGGCAGGTCCAGGGCGCCGTTAGCTTCGCTCTCGTCGGCCAGATAAAGGAAGGAGGGGAGCGAGCGGCGAGCTTCGATCGTTCCGGGCGCCACCAGTTGCGGTAACGGCAACAACTCGGTTTTGGGCTGTTCGGCATCGAGCGCCGTGTACGCCACCACGCAATTGGTGGTCCCCAGGTCAATGCCGATCACATACTTGGCGGTCATGGCGCTTGTTCGTTGGATGCTACATCATCGCGGCGCGAACGCCGCCATCGGGATTGCGAGTGACTTCTTTAGGCTTCCACCTCAACCGGGGCGATAACGCGGGCCGAGTCGGCGCTGCCCGTCCAAACCGGCGTTTCAACGCGTGTAGCCTCCCAGCCGTGATGCACCAGGCGTCCGCGGATCGGCGCTCCACTTGCCGTCTGTCCCACCACGCGGTAGCGATTGGGATCGTAACCTTCGGGAAGCTCCAGAGTGCTCCCTTCCTCTTGGTCGGTAATGGGGACGATTCCGAACCAACGCTCAACTACTTTGCCGCATTCACGATGCACGTCGCGCGCCACCGCGCCGACCTGCGCATCGGAGAAACCGTCGAGCGGTTCTTTGAGAAAATCCACAAACCGCGCCTCGCGTTGGAGTGCGGCCAAAAGCGTTAGGGCGTCGCTGCGTTGGGTTTTGGGGGGAGCCGCCGGCGCGGGAGCCGGCGCCGGGGTGGGTTTCTCGGCCGGTTTCTCTGCAGAAGGCCCTTCCAACAGCAATGGGCGGAGTCGCTCCGCCGTGGAGGTGTCAAAAAGAACGCGGAAAAATGCCCGCAGGGCCAACATCAAGCGCATTGGGTTGCTCGCTTTCGTCGGAAGATTCGCAGAGAACGAAAGCTAGTACAACCCTTGGCCCGTCAGTTTGTCAACCGGCTACCGGCGTTGTGCGCCCATTATCAAACGGACCACGACGCCAATCACCACAGCGATAATCGTGCCGATTCCCCCTTTCCATCGCAAACCGTTGTATTTGCGCGAGCCACCAGGCTGTTCGACATAATCGAAGTAGACGCCGCAATGGGGGCAACGATCGTCGATGTGCTCAGGCACATTCTTACCGCAGTTGCTGCAATAGTACTCAACGACTTGGGTTTGCGTTTGGATCGGTGGCGGAGGATTATACGCCACGTCCGGGCCGAGCATCGGCGTCGAGGGAGCCCCATCAAGCGGCGCCATACTCGACATGTCATGCGAACCCGGCGCCGAAGGAATTGTTGCGACGGTATGGCTCGGCGCCATCGTCGTGGGCCCGCCAGCATGCCCCGGATAGGAACCGACGCCCGATCCGCTATGACTTGTATGACTTGCGGCGATGTCATGAGAAGGAATGGTGGCGGTAGGACTACCGTGCATACCGACGCCAGCCACCGGAGCGGCGGCATGGCCGGGATAGGTCATAGGTTCAGAGCGGAAAGGCGGCGGCGTGAAAGGTGGAGGAAATGTGGGTCCCGCCGGGCCACTGCCTCCTCCCGTGATGGCAGTGGGCGGCGGCGCTTGAGCATGGCCGGCGCCCGCAATAGCGCCCGGCATGGGCGCTTCGTTGATATTCGGCTGCGCGGCAAGCTGCGCAAGCGAAGGCATTAAATGGCTCTCGCCGCGGGCCTCGAGAAACGCGCTTAAGAACTCCTGGTCGCTCGTGCTTAACTCTGCGATCGGGCAGGTGACGGTTTTGCGCCCCTGCATTAACACGACTTGGCCTTCATGAATGCGAATGAACTTCGCCCGAATCGAATTGCCCTGCTTGTCGGTCCAGTTGCGGATCCGGGCCACGCCATCGGCCACATCGGCCCGACGCAAGTTGCTCAGACCGGTCGATGAGTCGTGAGCATCCTCCTCATCGTCTTGGCGATCGCTCTTCTGTTTATCGTTCGGTGCGTTATTGGCATCCGCAGCGTCAGTGGATGTTGGGGGTTGCTCGGGAACGCCCGCCACTCGTTGAAAGACATACTGCTTGTCGACGTCGGACAGGTTGGCGAGCGGAACCGATACTTCCCGCCCGTTCATCCTAAGAACGACATTCAGCCCCTCCAGGCGAACATAATCGGCCTCAATCTGCTTGCCTTGGTGATTGGTCCAAGTCCGCCCATGGGCGACTCCCGATAGCCCCACAAACAGCGCACAAGCCAGCCACGGCCGAAGAGAAGCGAAGGAGGCCATACGGTCGCCTGGAAGAGAGGAGAGAACAGGGCGCTCCTAATCGCTTCGGAGCGTGAGGGTTGAGAATAAACCCATTCTCGACAAATGTCAAGAAAAAAAATCGAAACCGGTTGATCCTCAGCCCCTCACGTTAGACGAGCCGTTGGCGAATAAAGTTCCGCATTACCATTTCAAGCCAAAGCTTTCACCGCCTGACTTGCGATCAGTGCCCCCCTTGAGAGGCCCCTTGCGGCGGGGAATGCGCGGTTCAGGAGGCGGTTCGTCGGCCGCTTCTTCCTCTTCCGTCGTTTCTGGTTCGGGGGGCGGGGCGGCTTGAGCCTGCTTCAGCGACAGGTTGATCCGCTGTTCCTGAGCATCGACGCCAAGCACTTTGACTTGGACCTCCTGCCCTTCCTTGACCACATTGGAGACTTGGTAAACCCGATGGTTCGCCAACTCCGAAATATGCACCAGCCCTTCGACGCCCGGCTCCAACTTCACAAACGCGCCAAACTTGGCGATTCGCGAAACGACGCCGGACACAATGGTCCCCACGGGGTATTTTTCTTCGATCTGATCCCAAGGGTTGTCTTGGGTTTGCCGCAGTGAAAGCCCGATCTTGCCCGTTTCGGGATCGAAGGTGCGGACCTTCACTTTTACCCGTTGCCCTTCTTCCAGCACGTCGCGCGGATGATTGACCCGCTCCCAGCTTAACTCGCTAACGGGGATCAAGCCGTCGACTCCGGGTCGTAGCTCCACAAACGCGCCAAAGTCCATCAATCGCCGCACGACGCCTTCGTACTCCTGGCCGACCTCAAGCGTTTGCAGGAACGCAGCACGCGACTGCTCGATCTCTTGCTTGAGATACGCTTTGTGGCTGAGCACAAGGTTACCGCGGCGCTGATTCGCTTCCTGGACGATACAAGGAAGCCGTTTGCCGATGTACTCGCTGAAATCTTCGACTCGGTACAGCGCAACCTGACTGGCGGGAATGAAGCCGCGAATATTGTTCACCACGCATTCCAGGCCGCCGGTGTTCGATCCGGTTACACGGGCTTCGACGACGGCTCCCACATCCAGGTCGGTCCAATCTGCAACCTCGACGGCGCCGCCTGGGATTCGCAACTCAAAGAGGCCGTCTTCGCGGTTGCGTCCAGCGACGACCACCTCCATTTCCTGCCCTACCTGGGGAGGCTCAGGAAAGTTCGTCAGCGAGATAATTCCCTCGTTCCGTCCACCAAGGTGGAAAAAGACGTTCTCAGAGTCGACCTTGATGACTCGTCCCTTGACTCGTTGATCGCGTTGCAACTCTTGGCCGAACTCCTCCTCGGGAGCGCCGCCCAAGAGAGCTTCCATGGAGAGCCCCGCCAAGGCTTCGTCAATTTCCTGCTGTAAATCGCGAGAGCTTTGTGGTGCGGCCGATGGCGTGGAGGAAGAAGCCGACAGCTCCTCGCGCTCCGGATAGAGACGCGCGGCGCGGTTCTCAACGCGAGCATTCGGGTCGCGCTCGGTGCCAATCTTGATCTTGCGTACCGGAGGGGCGTCGGGGCGTTCCGCGGCTTCCTGCCCCTTCTGAGGCGCAGAATCCTGGTCGAGCGGCTGATTTTCGGGGGAATCGGCAGACATCGGACATCGATGAAAAAAAAGATAACCTGCGGCTCGCGCTGTCCCGCGCGTGCTAGCTAGCGAGAAATTATCATATCATGCGGCCTGCTAAGGGGACAGGGAACTAGTGTCGCATGGAGCGTGCCAGACTCCGGAAAACACCACGCTTGGCGATCTTTCGCCCCATTTTGAACTGTGCTTGGAAATTCGGGCGTTGTGGCGTAACCTGACGAGTACCGTCGCGTTGAATTTCCAAGAGTTGTTCCCCATGCCTTCCTTTGATCCGCAGCAGTACGGCCCCGTGGTGGCCTCGCTGCTCGACCCGCAGCAATTTCCCGAACTAGGGCCGGGTAAGCCCAACCAGGCTGCCTATACGCAGCTACGGGATTTAACACCCGAAACCCTTTTTCCGGGCCAATCTTTGCAGGACCGCACCATGGCCCAATGCTGTCTGGCCGGCTTATGGCTGGAACACAACTTTCTGGAAGAATCGCATAAGCTGAGCCAAGCGATTTCGTCCGTTGCCGGCAGTTATTGGCATGGAATCATGCATCGCCGGGAGCCGGATTTTTCCAATGCGAAGTACTGGTTCCGTCGAGTGGGCGATCACCCCATCTTTGAACCCTTGGCGATCAGCGCCAAGAGAATGGCCGAGAAGGAAAATCTGGACAGCGCCGCGACCTTCCTTGTGAAGCAAGAACGGTGGGATCCCTACCGTTTTATTGATCTCTGCGAGGCGGCGTTAGACAGAAAGACGGCGAATGTCGATCTTTGTCGGCGAATTGCTCGCGAGGAATGGCTTTTATTGTTTGACCACTGTTACCGCCGGGCCATAGAGCCTGCGCGTTGACTCCCTCTGCGGCGGGCCAGTAGAATTCGCGGTGGGGTAAAACTTCCTTTTCTCTTCCATATTGGGGAGGATCGCACGTGGCGGCGTATCTCATTGCTAAGAATGGGCCGGCGCGCGGCAAGAAGTACCCACTCCACGATGAAGCCATCTTAGGACGGCAACCCGGCTGTGACGTGCTGATCGATGTGGGCGCCGTGAGTCGTCGCCACGCTAAGGTGCTGCGTGAGGGCCAGGATTATTACGTCGAAGACCTCCAAAGCCGTAACGGCACTTATCTGAACGACGACAAGCTGGAGTACCGGCGACTGCTCAAGCACGGCGACGAAGTGCGCGTCTGCGACGTGGAGTTTATCTTCCAGCTTGATCCCCCGCCGAAGGATCGGGACGGCAAGACCGATTCCTTTGCCCCCGGCGGAACGGCTGGACTGTCGCCTGGAGTGGAAGGCTTGGCGGAAGGCTCGCACTGCTCGTCGTTCCTGATCGACGACGCCGACACCGCCAATAGCAGCTCGACCATCATGTCCAAGGTCGACGTGACCTCGACCGCCCGTGGCGTTCATGTAACGGCGACGGCCGAGGCGCGGCTCAAAGCTCTTGTGGAAATCACCCAAAGCATGGGCCGGGCGTTGGCTTTGGACGAAGTGCTGCCCAAGGTGCTGTCAAGTTTGTTCAAAATTTTCATGCAGGCCGACCGCGGCTTTATCGTCCTGGAAACGCCCGACGGCAAGCTAGCGCCGCGCTGGGCGCAGGCGCGCCGCGGCGATAGCGAATCGATTCGCATCAGCCGCACGATCATTCGCCAGGTAATGGACACCAAAGAGGCGATCCTGTCGGCCGACGCTGCGAGCGATTCGCGGTTCGAAATGAGCCAGAGCATCGCCGATTTCCGAATTCGCTCGATGATGTGCGCGCCGCTCATCGGCGCCGACGGCCGGGCCTTTGGAGCCCTGCAAATCGACACCCTGGATCAACGCAGCCGCTTCACCCGGGAAGACCTGGAAGTTTTGGCCGGCGTAGCGGCCCAAGCAGCCATTGCCATTGAGAACGCCCAGCTTCACGACCAGGCTCTGGCGCGCAAAGAACTGGAGCGCGACCTGGAGTTAGCGCGACAGGTGCAGCGGGGTTTCTTGCCCAGCGCTAAACCGGGCGTCAACGGCTACGTGTTCTACAACTATTACCAGCCGGCGCATCATGTGGGCGGCGACTATTTCGACTATGTGCAGCTTCCCGATGGCCGCTTGGCGATTATCGTAGCCGACGTGGTTGGACATGGAGTGGCGGCCGCGCTGCTTATGGCGAAGCTCGCCACCGAGATGCGGTTCTCATTGGCCACGCACCATGAGCCGGCCAAGGCCCTGGCCAGCGTGAATGACCATATCAGCCGGTTGGAGTTGCACGAGCGCATGATCACGTTAGTCATGTGCGTGCTTGACCCGGAAAAGCACGACGTGACCATGGTTAGCGCTGGTCACATGCCGCCCATCGTGCGCAGCGTCAACGGCCAAGTGCATGACGTTGGCGACGAAGCGGTCGGGCTGCCTTTGGGTGTGATTGAGGGGATGGAATACGATCAGTACCGGTTTACGTTAAAGCCGGGCGAAATCGTCACCCTCTATACCGACGGCATCAATGAGGCGATGAACACAGATGACGCCGAATACGGCATCGCTCGCCTCAAGGACATGCTCTCAGGCCCAGCTCCGTCGATTGAGACGCTAGGCGAAACGCTAGTTGCCGACGTTCGCCGCCACATGGGCGCCCGCGCCCAGTACGACGACATGTGCCTGGTCGCTTTCGGTCGCCAGTAACCGCCGTATCGGTCTATTCCCGGCATTCCCAAACGCCAACACTGGGAATCCCCCCTCGGTGTTTCTCACTCGGCCGGGCAAGGTATTATAATGGGACTGCGTCCTGGGGGCGGTGGGCGCGACATCTAACTCTCCTAGCTATCCCTCCCATTTCCCTTGTGAGGTCCATCGTGTTGGCGTTTACTCGATATTTGGCATGTCTTTCTTGGGGAACGGCCGCCGTGCTGGTAGCGGGTGCGGCCTTGGCGGAAGATCCCTGGGTGGTTTACGAGGGCGGCCAAGGCCCCGGCCAAGGCAAGCATATTGTGCTCGTAAGCGGCGATGAGGAATACCGTTCCGAAGAGGCCCTGCCGCAACTTGGCAAAATTCTGGCCAAACACCACAGCTTTCGCTGCACAGTGTTGTTCGCCATCAATCCGGAAACGGGCGAGATCGATCCTAACCGCAACAACAACATTCCCGGCCTGGAAGCGCTCAAGACGGCCGACTTAATGATTATCGCTACCCGATTCCGAAATTTGCCTCCCGAGCAGATGAAGCATCTGGTGGAGTATATCGAGTCGGGCAAGCCGATTATCGGGTTGCGGACGGCCACTCACGCGTTCAACATGCCGGGCGATCATCCTTACGCTAAGTACTCCTGGCAAAGCAAAGAGTGGGACGGCGGCTTCGGCCGTCAGGTGCTGGGCGAAACCTGGATCAATCACCACGGGCACCACGGCCGCCAAAGCACTCGCGGCGTGATTGCTCCTGGCGCGGAAGAGCATCCGATCTTGCGTGGCATCCAAAGCGGCGACATCTGGGGACCGACCGACGTGTACGGCGTACGGCTTCCCTTGCCCGGAGATAGCAAGCCGCTCGTGCTGGGCCAAGTTCTCGAAGGGATGAAACCCGACGACAAACCGGTGGAGGGGAAGCAAAACTCCCCCATGATGCCGATCGCTTGGACCAAGACCTACACCACCGAAACGGGCAAAGTCGCTCGGGTCTTCACCACGACCATGGGCGCTGCAACCGACCTGGAAAGCGAAGGGTTGCGGCGACTGCTCGTCAATGCCGCTTACTGGGCGATGGGCATGGAGAATCAAATCCCTCCCAAGTCAAACGTGGACCTGGTGGGAGAATACAAGCCCAGCCCGTTCGCGTTTAACGGCGCCAAGAAGGGCGTGAAGCCGCAAGACTTGGCGATGCCCAAAGACGCCTAGTCTTCAGTGCAACGCGGTTGCCAATCGATGTTTGAAAGAATCTCCTCGGCCGGCAGGCCGAGGAGCGCGTGGTGATTGGTCTGGCGAGTTCGTTGCGACGCCATGCCGTGCGTTATGGGCACGGCGCGTCGAAGCTTGAAGCACTGCTCACCGGAATCACAACCTGTGCGAAACGGACAAATGGGCGAGATGAGCTTACGCCCTCCTTCCATCTGCCTCCGCGTGCGTAGGATCGTCGCGTTCGTCGAAAATCTCCGTGCTCTGGCAGCACCCTCGCGCAATTACTTAGCGGAATTCGGACGGCGATGCGGACGGTAGAAGCCGATCCCCTCGAGGGCCAGATAGACTTCTTCAAGCGTTTTCTCACCAAAGTTCGAAATCGCCAGAAGGTCGTCGCGGGTGCAGTTTAGCAGGTCGCGCACCGTAAAAATGCCCCGCTCCTCAAGACAGTTGGTGGTGCGAACCGAAAGGCCAATTTCCGCCGTGCTCATTTCGAGCTTTTCCAGGCGGTTGCGGGTCTCCAACTCTTCCATGCTCAGGCGAATGCGGGTCGTCGCCATGGGCTCCCTCCCAATAAGAGATTGCGGATAGAGAAACAGCGAACATCGGGTCGCTGGCATAACGGGGGTAATATAATCCGTCAATCCGCAATCGCAAAGGCCGCTCAGCGCACAAAAAAGACCCTCCGCAGGTGGGGCAGAAACCTACGAAGGGCCGACGAGCAGGGCAAACCCAGCCCGATGCATGAAACATAGCTTAAATATTTGCGGCGGCGCAGATCGCGGCCGTGTGTTCCGGTTTTGCGCCGCCAGCATGTTGTGTCTTAGAACACGTCGAGCATGAAGTGGTGGCCCGTATGCCAGCGGCGGCCTTCCGGGTAATAGTTGTGCCAACCGCGGTTATACACGGGGATCCGCATTTCCGGCGGATAACGATAATACAGCGAGTCGCTGCTGCGGTAATACTCGTTCCCCCAGAAGTTCTGCGGGTAGTAGACGTAGGGATAGTGGTAGAACCGCTCCCAGTCACGCAGACTTTGCGAGGCGCCCCACACCCGGCCATAGGCCCGCTCTTCAGCGGCGGCACGGTCTTGAGAGACGCTGGCGGCGACGGCAAGGGCGCACACAAGCGCCGCAAGAGTGCGACGGATCATCAAACCTTCCCCCCTGAGCTGGCGATAAAGCAAGCAACCGCCATGAGGGCGCAAGCGCTCCCGGCGGATTCTTTCGGCTATCGTAGAATCCATCGGTCAGAGTGCTAAACGTTGTTGAAGAAAGATCCGCCCGAATCGTCATCTTCGCTACCATTGCGCTGATCGCGCTTGGGCTTGCGTGGTCGGTCCTAGCGATTGACAATACGGTTCCCGCTTAGCCCTTCCGACTCTCAGGTTATCGGTCTTGTCCTCGCCCCCCTCCTTAACTACGCCAACTTCAACCGCTTCCGTATGGCGCGGTCGACTAAAATTCGCGGTGCGTTTGGTGGTAATCGCTCTTGTGGCGTGGGGGGTATGGTACACGTTGCAAAAAGGTTTGCGCAGTTTACGCGAGGAGGAGTTCTCGTGGAGCGACCTAGCGCAGCTCAAAGTTGGCTGGCTGTTGGCGGCGGGAGGCATTTACCTACTCGGACTGGCCCCCGCCTGCTGGTACTGGCGGCAGGTGCTCCGCGCTCTGGGCCAAAATCCAAAATTGGGGCCGCTGGTGCGAGCGTATTTCATCGGGCACTTAGGCAAATATGTACCCGGCAAGGCGATGGTCGTGGTGCTTCGCACTGGTTTGATTCGTGGCCCTGGCGTTGACGCCACCACCGCCGCCGTGAGCGTGTTCATCGAAACCTTGACCATGATGGCCGTTGGCGCTGCATTCGCGGCCGTGCTGCTGGCGACCTTGTATCGCGAACAACTCGGATTGTTGACGTTAGGGGTTGCCATGGCGGTGGGCGCCGGCGTTCCAACGCTACCGCCGATCTTTCGACGCCTGGTCATGATTCTCCAGGTGAAACGTCTCAATCCGCAGATCGAAACCGCCCTTGGCGGCCTCGACTGGCGTTTGACACTTGCCGGATGGGTCGGCCTGGGGCTGGGCTGGTGTCTCTTAGGCCTGAGTTTAGCGGCGGTGCTTCAAAGCCTTCCCGGCGTTTCGATTGTGGCGTCTGATGCGCCGCTGATCACCGCAACGGTGGCGTTAGCAATGGTTGCAGGCTTTCTGTCGCTGATTCCTGGCGGCTTGGGCGTACGCGAGTTGGTCGTCATTCCGCTGCTGGCGCCCGTCTATGGCGATGGAGCGGCCATTGTGTCGGCAGTCTTGTTGCGTTTGATATGGCTGTTAGCGGAATTAGCCGCGTCGGGTATTTTATATGTGGCGCGCCCAGGCGATTCGCACGTTGCGGCGCCTGAGCGTCACGAATTGCAAACTGCGGAATTACACGAGCCGGGGCACTGACGATGGCCCACAGGGCCGGCGTGCTGCGGGCTACGACGCAGCCCCCGTCCCCCAGAGGCGATCCCCGCGCAGGCTATTCCTCCGTCGTCCATACCGCGTGGCATGGTGGCGCCATGTGGACGGTGGCGCCGCCTTGCATGCCCCCAAACTCGTTCCGGCCGGAAGGAAGTCTTATGCTCTCAATGGTCATTCCTGTTTATAACGAAGTCGAAAGCCTCGCCGAGCTACATCAAGAGATCGACGAAGTCGCAGAGCGCGAAGGTTACGACTTCGAATTAATCTTTGTCGACGACGGCTCGACCGATGGATCTTGGCAAGTGATCGAGCAACTTGCCGCCAAAGATGACCGGGTGCGCGGCATTCGCTTCCGCCGGAACTTCGGCAAGGCTGCGGCCTTGGACGCAGGATTTAACGCCGCCCGAGGCGAAACGGTACTGACCCTTGACGCGGACCTACAGGACGATCCTCACGAAATCCCCCGCTTTCTCGCCAAAATGGATGAGGGATTTGATGTCGTTAGCGGTTGGAAAAAGGTGCGTCATGATCCTTGGCATAAGGTCGGACCGTCGCGCGTTTTCAACCGCATGGTGGGTTGGCTGACAGGCGTGCATCTGCACGACCACAACTGCGGATTCAAGAGCTATCGTCGCGAAATCTTTAACGAGGTGCGGCTTTACGGCGAATTACATCGGTTCGTGCCAGTATTGGCTCATGCTCGCGGCTGGCGCGTGAGCGAGATCGTCATCAACCACCGGCCCCGCAAACATGGCCACTCCAAGTACGGCGTCAAACGCATCGTCAAAGGTTTTCTGGACCTGTTAACGGTCTATTTTCTAACGGGCTTCGGACAGCGCCCGCAACATTTATTGGGGGCCATCGGCCTGTTGTTCTTTTTCCTTGGAGGAATAGGGTTGACCTTACTCGTCTTCTTCCGGGCGCTGTCTTGGATATTGCACCTGCATACATCTCCCTGGTTCTACTTGGCCATTACTTCGCTCTTGCTTGGAGCGCAGATGACTTCGATCGGCTTTCTGGCCGAACTTATAACCGCCTACCTGGGACGCAATCGCGACGCCTATTCCATCAAGCAAGAGATCGGCTTTACGCGCGATACAGAGAACATGACGGCGACCACGGCCGGCGTTTCACAACGCTTGGGTTGATGCCCGAGCGTCGCAACTAGGTCGACGCGCCTCACATTCCCTCCTTTCGCAAACACCCCAAACTAAGGGAATTCATTTCCCCTGAAGAAAGAATTTTGCTGAAAGAGGGACAAATTGTTAGGCGGTCGTTGATGCATGTGCTAGGATAGTCCCCAATCCTCGTCTTGCTCCTCGATTCAGGGGACCACATCATGCAGCACGTCGCCGACCGGGCGGCTATCTTGGCCGCGCTTAAGGAGGCCGTCTGTCGTTATCAGGCGTGGGGACTCGAGCGGCCGGCAAACTCTTCCATGCGAGAGTATTTGACCTCGCTGGCGGAATTAGGAGCAGCCCCCCGCGACGTAGCCCTGGCGGCGGCGAATATCTACGACGATTACCGGTTTGGCTCTGCGACGATCGCGCCGGATCAAATTCAAGCCGTCATCGCCTCCTTGGAAGCAGCCGCTGCGGACTTGGCTTCCCTGGAAGAAAACGAGCGCAGCGCGTTGGCTGAAATGCTGCGAGAACGTTTTGCGCCGCGGAAGGCTGTTGCCAGGCCTTCTCCGTCATGGGCGCCGCCACCGCAATTCGAAGATTTTGCTACACCACAGCGTCGGCGAGAAGACGTACCAAATTCCCAAGTGCTCGAAGCACGCCGTCGCAAACAACAGGCTGAGCGCGGTCCCTCGCGGCTTTGGACCTTTGTTTCCGCCGCGTTGGTGCTGTGGACGCTCATGGTCATGGCCGGCAGCATTTGGCAAATAGAACGCATCGAGGACGCTCTGACACGTACCGAATGGGGGTGCCCAATTCTTGCTTCCTTGCGTGGCGACGAAAAACCTGTACCGATCCTGCGCGAACGCATGTTGCGTGAGCCGCGAATGGCGACCCCGTCCAACTTCCTTCGGCTGGCCCGCGAATACACCGAACACCGCGAGTACTCCGAGGCCATTTACGCTTACCGGCAAGGGTTGGCCCGTTGCCGCAACGGCTCGCCCGAAGAGTTGCTGCTCCTCAATAACCTGGCTTGGTTGCTGCTGACGGTGGACGATCCGATCTATCGCGACCCGGTCCAGGCCGAAGAACTGGCCGACCGCTGCGTTAACCGACACGGCTCCCGGGCGCCGGAATTTCTCGATACGCTCGCGTTGGCGTACTTCCAGAATGGCCGCCTACAAGACGCGGTAACTTTGCAAGAAGAAACTGTCGAACGCGCCAAGCAAGCCGGCGTCGATGGTTCTCAGTACATGCGGCGTTTGCGGCATTTTCGCCGCGCACTGGCGACGTATTCCGAATCTTCTACCGAATGATCGAACGCGCAATCCCAGGCGTTCGTACGACGCGCCGACATCTCATCACCACCACCCGATAAGAAACCGACGATCAAATTCGCGTACAAGTAGAACGGCGCGTTCGGCAATTGCCACTCGTTAGATCTCGGTTTACCGAACCCGAGTCGGCTTGGTCAGGTCCCGGCGTTTCTCTTTGGGCAAGTACTCGCGCTCGACAAGCTCGGGATCGTATTGTGTCCAGGTTTCGCGAAAAGCCGCCGCGCGGACTTCGCGCAGCACTTCGCCGTCGTGCCACACGGCCGACCAGTCGCCGCGCTCCCAATTACGCACCGGAATTTGGTTGGGCGACTTCAGCAAGCGCCACGCGCGCACTTGGTAGTGGCTCATGGCGGGCGACCAATCGTAGAAAATCACTTGGTCGAAAACGTGCTTGCCATGCTCGTCAAAGAAATGATTGACCTCGGCGAGATCAACGTAATCGCATGTGACGTCCTCGATCGGTGTCAGCGCCATCGCCGTCAGACAAAGCGCAAACGTAGCAGACAAAGCATCCACGGGCGTCCTCCTTGACGTAGGGGAAAACCGTCTTGGTTTGATCGCAATGTCCCGGGACAGGCTTCAGCGCTTCAGATATCGGCGCGAGGCTACTTGGCTATTAAGAAAATTGCTTCTGCGCTGCAATAGCAGTTTTCTCTGTGATAGTACGGGGCCGAATCAACGCTTTGGGCAATTTAGCGTCATGTCTGACATGCGCAACAAAAAAGGACGGATATACATCCGTCCTGACGAATGCGGCAGGCGCTGGCCCAATATGGGTTATGGCTGAAGATCAGCTTCGGTCACGGCGTCGGCCTGCCATGCTGGGCCCGTCGTGAAATCGCCTGGGACTCTTGCTTCACGTCCCTTGGACGACATCAGCCGGCCGTAAACCTCATAGTGGATTGTTTCGCTGATCGTCCGCGTTGAACCATCACAGAACGTCACAACCACCACGCCTGGATGATAGCTGGAGGGACGGGCATGGGCGGCGTCTAACGCATGATCCTTATGCTCATTGATCCTTACAGCCATGCCATTGTGGAGATACGCCGCTTCACCATCGTGCCAGAGAATCGCACTATCATGTTCCTGGGGCGGAACCAAAACCGAACCGCCGCCGCCGGGACGATAGGTGTTACTCCAGGTATTCGGCAGTACTTCTCCGAAGTTCCGGTGGTTGACGTTTTCTGACAACAAAATCGTCATCGAAACGCCATCGCCGCGGGCAATTTCATCCAGCGTATTAAACTGACTTTCCAGAAAGTCCTTATTGTTGGCTCCCGACTTCCGCTGGATGCGCACCATCATGGCCCCGTTCTGCTTCCAGTCAGGAGGCCCGCCATTGCCGCCGGCGCCATAACCAAACGGTGGAGCCGCGACGTTATGCCGCCCACCGTTCACGTAGTAACTGATCCACGGCTGATCCAACGTTTCCCGGGTCGTATCCGATGGGCAGCTTAAATTTTCGACATAAAGATTATCGAAAATCGACGCGTACGCAGCCTTCGATCCACCGGCATACACCGCCTCCAAAGCCGTCGTCATTTGATCGTAAATCGCCGGCTCCCCAAGCTCCGTAAGCAAGGGCGGAACCCATCCCCACACCAAATCAGGATCAAAGGATCCGCCGCCTACAATCCATGCGTCGGGCGTGAGGGAATACAGCGACAAGGTCGGCGGCAATCGTTGCTTGCTGTTGGCATAGGTCAAGATTGCTGTCGCCGCATTGCGTTGGTGAGATGCGCAACGCGTTTGACGGGCGGATTCGCGGGCAGCTTGAATGCCTGGAACGAGCAAGGCCATCAGCATGCCAATGATGGTGATCACCACCAACATCTCGACCAGGGTAAACGCAGATCTCCGGGTGCGCATCGCGGCCGACCTCCTCTCGCTCTCAGGCAATTGGCAGAAAACGCCAGGGGATATGACAAGGTGATTGTCGCACGCGAGGAGGCGTTTGAAAACCCCCTGTCCGGACGGGAACACACGCCATCCCTTCTCGCTTAGCCGTTCTCTCTGCGACGCTCGCCTTTCCACCGTTTCCAGTCCACGTAGCCATCCGGCCCCGGCGGCACAATGGGGGTATGGCGAATATCTTGGCCTTCGCCCCAATAGTAGGTGTACGCCTGATGCTCACCCCCATCAAGCGTCCAACAAGCGATCGCTCGGCGAATATACCAGTCGCTCCCTCCCTGGTTGTAACCTTCCACTTCATCTAGCGCGGCCACCGTGGCCGGCATGTCTTCGGGCGCCAGGATCCACAATTCGCCGCGCACACGGTCGCTTCCCGCGACAATAGCCGGGTAAGGGCCCAGGTCATGCAGCCGCGCCAGCGCATAGGCCGACTCCACCGCGAGTGGCGCTCGCGGCCAATAGCGTTCACGGACCTCTCCGCGTTGGAGTGTGCCATAAACAAAGAACTTATGAAGCTGTCCAAACTGCGCATCCTTCATAGGTTTTCAGCTTTTAGATTGGGCCGCGACCTGCAATCGATTAATGCCTCCAACCGAAAGGGACAATAACAGAATCCCGCCTTTTCCCTGGAAAAAGTAGCCAAACGTCCCCGCCAGGCGAGATGCTGTTCGTTGTTTCGCTCCGCGGGACAATCGGAAAAATCATCTTAATCTCTACAGCCGGCGCCGCCGATAAAACCGGGTGATATTTTCCCTCAATCGGGAGTGCGGACGGTGAGCCAGATTCATCCCACGGCGATAGTCAGTCCCAAGGCCCATCTTGGCAAGAACGTCGCGATCGGCCCCTACTGCGTGATCGAAGACGACGTTGTCCTGGGCGACGATTGCCGTTTGGCGGCCCAGGTAACAATTAAAGAGGGGGCCGTTCTCGGCCCCAACAATGTGATCTATGAAAAGGCCACGCTGGGCGGCGAACCGCAGTACCTAAATGCGCAGCCGCCGTTTGGCGGAGTCGTGATCGGGGAGAACAACGTGTTCCGCGAGTGCGTTACGATCCATCGCGGGCTCAAACCAGGCCACAGGACCATCGTGGGGAACAACAATTACCTGATGGTCAACGCTCATGTAGCCCACGATTGCGTTATTGGCGACCACAACATCATCGCAAACAACGCCATGCTTGGCGGACACGTAACGGTCGGAAGCCACGCTTACGTGTCGGCCGTCGTTGGGGTTCACCAGTTTTGCCGGATTGGCAGCTACGCGATGGTCGGCGGTCACGCTCACGTCAACAAGGATGTGCCGCCGTACGTGACTCTCGACGGTCTGACCAGCCGCATTGTGGGGCTGAACGTGATTGGCCTCAAGCGCAAGGGGTTTACCCCCGAAGACATCGCCCAGCTCAAAGAAGCGTATCGCGTCATTTACCGCCGCGGACTCACATGGAATGAAGTGCTGGCGACTCTGGCCGCGCAATTTCCAACGGGCCCCGCAGCAGCGTTTAGCGAATTCTTTGCTGGCGGCCAACGTGGTTTCATGCCCGAACGCCGCACGCCGCGCGCGGCCTCGGTCAGAATTCCGCACGAGCCAACGCCAACCGAGGAAACTCCGTCACTCCGCAAGGTGGCCTGATCCGATTTCCTTATCGGGCCGCCACGGCGTCGAATCCATCCCTCAAGGGGCGTTTGCAGCAAGAAACGCCCCTCCCCGTGCGGTATCGGCAACGGTCAAGGCGGCGGCGGGGCGTCGCTATGAACGCCAACCCACTCTTCGGCCAACGCGTCGTCGAAAAACTGCACCCATGTGCGGAGCGGCGTTTGCTGTTCGCGAAGCACCTCACGTACGGCCGACACACCGCGGTGCAAGTCGGTCAGGGCAAGATCAATGTAGGTGTACCGTAGTCCGGTTCCGCCGCCGATCACGCAGCCAAGCCGACCAGGAATCAGCCGCGCGTTTAATGCATTCTCCAGCGGCTCACGGTCGAGAAACCTATCGGCATTGCCATTTTTGCCGTCGGAACGATCAAGCTTAACGTAACAAAAGACCTCTCCGCAGCGCGAGAGGCGGGTCGAATGGAACAGCCCTCCCATGCTGCTCGCCGCGAACACGTCGGGCCGCGCGGTGCTGGCGACCGCCAAATCGTTGCGTCGCGGATAATCGCTGGCAGGCTCGGGTTTGAGTTCGTAAACCGTCCACTTGGCGTCGGGAACCCATTGCCACGAAGGCTCCGCCGGAAGGCGATTACGCTGTTGCTCGACCAGACCTAGCACAAGCGGACGCAGTTGCTCCAACGACACCAGCCGGGCCAGATCGGCTTTCCCCCAAGCTTTACGAAAGAGTCCTCGCAATCCACTCTTGGGAAGCGGCTCGACCTCAATGGCGCCAATCCAAGTATCGAGCATTTCTTCGCCTAAGAGCGTTTCGGCCGCAATGAACGCTTGGTAGAGCGTCTCTTGGTCGCCTAACGCTCCACATTGCGGCAACGCGAATACGAGGTCCACCTTGCCGGTTTCGCTCAAATCGGCCTGCACCTTGGCGCCGGTGATTTCGCCGCCTGTGCGAGCCTTCACCGCCTGCACTGCAATCGCCTCCGACTCGGGAAGGCGATAGGAATAGAACTCCCAGCCCGCAATCTCCGGCGCCCGCGACAAGAGCGAATTCACTAACGGACGCAGGTAATGCTTCGACTCGGGAGTAATTACCAGGCGATGCCCGCCGCCGCGCACCGCGGGACCGAACTCCCACATCAGCCCTTCGTCCACCGCTTGCAAATGCTCGCCCATCCAACTGGCGAGGTCCCATTCAGCGCGGCCAGCAAAGAGTTCGTTCAGATCGTAGATCTTCTCGCGAAACGCGTCCCACCAGGCTCCGATCTGCCGCAATTTCTCAGCGCGATACGCCGCCTCTTGCGGATTCAATGGGTCGAGGAATATCCAACGCATAGAGCCGACGGCGCTCCTGTCCGTCAAGGGAAGACGCTCGCCAAGCGTCAATGAACCAAGTATGCCCCAGTATAGGCCCGCGCTATTTCCCCCCGCAACGCGCTAGGCAGCCAGCCCCGAAACACAGTGTTTGGGCCGTGCGATGGAGAGCGTTCGCTTCACGGCCACGTGCTACGCGAAGTTGTCATAGGCAAGCCACAACGAGAGCCACGCACCATGCCAAGCTGAAGGAGCATTACACGGTGGCTACTTACCTACAGCGCACCACAATGTACAACCATCGCCCGGCGGCCACATTAGCGCCGATTCATTTACGGTCGTTCACAATTATTTCCTGTTACTCCGACATGAACCGCTCTCGATCGGTTTGGTTTGCCGGCAAAGAAAACAACATGTAGCCATACGGGTACAATGCGGTTCCCTCCGGCAGCGAGATACTCCAAAAAGCAGGTTTCGTTGCAAGTCATTCACCAGAGAAACGCAACCGATGCCGTTCCGCTTCTCGTTGAATGATGCGTTCAACATCTTCGGGCAACAGATACCTTTCGCCTACCAACCGGCGACACTCGGCTTCTAGTTTTTCGCGATAGCTGTTCCAATCGCCATACCGTTCCTCCAGCGACAATCGAGGGTCGCCGCGTTCCGCCCGTTCCTGGGCCGTCGCAGGGAACGGAAGATACGAACCGTTAAGGCCCACCAACTCGTTCTCGGCGCCAATCTCCCGGTGACGGAGGCTCCACCCCGTATACGTGGCCAAGGGGATGGCCACTTCGGGCGGCAAGAGACAACCGCGGTCGTTCTGATCGCACTTGGGAACGAGCACGCGATAGTGTCCAAGCGTTTGCGGTGGTTGATGGCTGATGATCCCCGCCGCTCGCCATTCCGGCCCAAGGTTCAAGACCGCTGGCTGATGGATCACTTCGGGGTAACGAACTCCGGGAATTGCCGGGAACCCTGTGTGAATCTGCTCCCACGAACCAAGCGTTCCGTCTGTCAGCCGAGGATAAACGCTCGGCGGCGGCGCCACGTCGTCAACAACCCACGCGTCAAGTGCAGCTAACAACGCTCGCAGAAGCGGTCGATAGTCGGCCGGATTCGTCAATTGCTGCCCTCCGCTGCGTGCGGGAGGAAACGCCGCAGGGCCATGTTGGGTTCCGCCGAACGTATAGAGACGCACATTCTCGGGCGGTTGTCCATCGCGTTCGCCGCTCGGATCGGTATGCACGAGGGAGCCGCCGCGCGACCAATACTCCGCCGACGACTGCGTATGCATAATCTTCGGCAACACGCCCGCCGCTTCAGCCTGCTGCTGAATTCCTTCCTGTCGACCCGTATGCGGGTCTTTGTGTGTTTCGTAAGCGAACGGGAACCGATCACACGGCCAGTCGTGCAACTCGTGCTGCGTATTGAACGCGGTGGATTGAGCAAAACGATGGTTGAAAGATCCCATTCCCGCGCCCGCCACATGCGGCAGCAGCCCATCAAAAACTCGCCGGCCGCGCTCATCTTGGTTGAATCCTGAATACAGAAACTCACGCAAGAAGCGTGCGCTTTGCGATACGCCAAAGCCATGGGCCCGGTTGATTGCTGGCCGCCCCTCGACGAGTAAGGGATTGCCCTCGCCCTCGCCATGTTTCAAGGCAGCGATCAGGTCCCGCACCGCCGCTAGGCCAACGCCTTGTACCCGAGGCTCCTGGGCTTCGTAGATCAGCTCATAGAGATAACCCGGCTCAAAACCCGCAGGCAGTTCGAGTTCAACCCTCGGCAGCGCATCGCCGGCGGAATCGGTTTCGGTCACGTGCAATCGGAACTGCTCACGGGGAATGGGAATACGCGGCTCGCCAGGCCGGAGTCGCCAAGTGAGAGTCGCTTGTTGCAACCCGTCTTCGGTCGGCCGATACGCTCCATGATTGTCGCGATTCACGCTCACCCGCTGAGTCGGCCTATCGACGGAGATTTCATAACGCACTTTGCCGCGCACCGATTCGCCTGTCGCGAACGACGCGACCGGCGCCGACAGCCGCAGTCGGGCGTCGCCTGGCAGAAGTTCGGCGCTCCAGCCGCTCCAGACCACAATCCAACCTTCGCGCATTAAGAACCCGTTCCCTGCCGATTGTGGATTGTTGCCGCCGGGCGAGTCGTTGAAGAACCGCAGCGCCATCTTATTGCCACGGTTGTTCACGTCGTACAGCGCCGCGCCACGCGCCTTGGATAAGTCCTTAGGAGCCAGTAGGAACAGGTCCGCTGAGAACTCCACGCGTCCCTGCCCATTGACCGGAGCCAAGTCCAAGTCAACGATCGCGCAGTTCTGCGGCAATTGTGGATCAAGAGCGTAATGGACGCGGCCGATGATCCGCTCGTACGGCCCTACCTCGCCAAATGACGCGCCCCCAGCGAATGGCTCACGCGCAGTCACCTCAAATCGAACCACCTCGCCGCGGGTAAGATCCCCACACAAGGCCAGCCCCATAAGTGCGGCAAGGCGCCAATAGCTCGTTCGACAAAGATGCATGCGGCGGCTCTCACTTTTTGAAGGGGAGAACAGGCCAATCCATGTTGCCAGGGAGCGACGGCCGACGCAACAATACCTAATTCTTTATGGCTGTGCGCTTGATTCTCTTGCTTTGATGTGGAGTCTCCGTGGACGAAAGCGACCTGTTTTTTATCTCCCTGGCGGGCGTGCCCCTTCTGGGCGCCATTGCGCACTGGCTAGCGTGGCGGTTGCGACTGCCGTCGATCTTGCTGCTGCTGTTGTTCGGCATTACGCTCGGCCGGTTTGTCGATCCCGACACCGCGCTTGCAGCGTTAGCCAACGCCGATGAAAGCCTGGCGCCGAAAATACTCGGGCCGATTGTGTCGCTTTCGGTCGCAGTGATTCTGTTCGCCGGGGGGCTTTCGCTACGTCTGGCCGAATTGCGCGAGGCGGGCCATGCGGTGATGCGTCTGTGTACGATGGGCGCGGTTTTTACCTGGATGTTGACCTGGGTGACCGTCCACTTACTCTTCGATTATGACGCCCGCATTGCCGCCTTATTTGGGGCGATCATGGTGGTCACGGGGCCGACCGTGGTCATTCCTTTACTACG
>CAYWIS010000033.1:34242-37733 GCA_964458385.1 uncultured Pirellulaceae bacterium | reverse complement strand
GTGCGGAAGGTGTGCAAATTGAACTCGTGCGTGCGTTTATCCCATTCTTTGAAATGGACGTTTTGAATACGCTTGCCGAGGATCGGAATCCAATGCTCGGGGAACTGGTACTCCATAATGTTCCCCGTATCGAAATGGACTTTCACCCGGTCGCTGGAGAAGCTATCGACAAAGGCGTTGACCTCTTGCGGGCTGAACAAATAGCCGTTGGCGAAGATATTTTCAATGTTCAGGTAAACACCATTCTTTTCAGCCACGGGGATGAGCTTACGAACGGCTTCACGGGCGCGGCGATCGCACACGTCGTTAGGCACCGGCTCTTCCTCTTTTAGCCACGGAATGTATACGGCGCCGGGAACGATCAGAACATTCTCGGTTTCCAGCAACCGGGCGGCTTCGGCCATACGACCGGCTAATTCGATTCCTTTTTGTCGCTTTTGCGGATCGTTATTGCTGAAGGCATACGGCCAGAACAGAAACGAACATACGCCGCTAATCGCAACGCCAGCGTTACGCGCCAAGCGGCCGATCTCTTGGATTTGGGCGTCGGAGGATTCGGCCGAGAACTCGCCTTCCAGATCAAAGTTGATCTCCACACCTTCAAAACCGGCGTCCTTTGCGAGTTCAAAGCACTCTTTAAGCGACCATTGTTGCGGGTATGGGAAGGCCCACAAGTTGATCGATTTCTTCATAGCGTACTTCTTACCCGCGGTGCGGCGCACCGGCCGTGGGTTGGTTTCGGCGGCGGCGGCGGCGTTCTTGTTTCCCAGTTGATTCGCCAACACACCTGCGCCAAAAGCGGCGGTATAGCCCAACAACTCGCGTCGCCCGAGCTGAGGCAACGAAGGGTTCTGCGGCTCGCGTTCGTTCATGGCATTCTCCCACAAGACCGGGGGTGTAAACCGTGTCGCCTGGAGGTCTACCAGGACGGTCCTATCGTGGGCCACGGCGCCGGCGATGTAAAGAGCAGCCCCCAGAAAGCGAACAAGACAACCTCGCGACGCTTGGCTGCTAGATGGCTAGCGCGCCCCTTGGTCGTCTATTGACCAGCCTGATCTCGTCGAGACACAAAAAAACGCCGGCGCCCTTCCGAGCGCCGGCGCTGGCGGGTTGACGCCGCGCACCTGCACCGTGCACAAACGCCAATCCTCAATTCGCCGCCATGGTGTGGTTGTCGGAAGCAACGGTCGCCGCAAGGCGACGGCCGGCAAAGGGATGAGCGGAAAATGGAATGTGGTGCTCTAACCCCACCACTTCCAGTCGAAGCCCGGCCTGTTCAAAGTCACGCTCCAGCTCGTGAAGCTTCTCCATCACGCTATGGTCAACGAGGCGCGTTCGCGACAAATCGAGAATTACGTGATTCTTCTCTTGCAGTCCCCACTGCAAAAGGCGCCGGCGAACAAAGAGCCAATTTGTAAAAACGGCTGCGTGCTGGGCCTGCACCGTAATCGTGCGATCGCCGCTTGGTTCAACCTCCAACGAGGGTTTAAAAAGCGAACGCACCGGCGCGCCGCGGAACACGTGGATCAACACCTTAACCGCAACGCCTATGGCAACACCGATTAGCAAGTCGGTCGCCAGAACGCCCACCAGAGTGGCCACAAAGATCAACAACTGCTCCGCGCCAACTTTGTACGCGTGATAAAACTCCGATGGGTGCGCTAAGCGAAACCCCACAAAGACAAGCATCGCCGCCAGAGCAGCAAGTGGAATCAGGTGCAGGTACATCGGGATCAACGCCACGCAGACCAACAGGAATACGCCGTGCCAGAAGTTGGCAAAACGCGTACGGGCGCCGTTGTCCAGATTCGCCTTGCTGCGCACGATCTCGGAGATCATTGGCAGTCCGCCAATCATGGCGCTGCACAGGTTCCCCACCCCCACAGCCAACAAGTCTCGATCCAGATTCGTTTTGCGCTTCCATGGATCAATCATGTCAATCGCCTTGGCGCTCAACACCGACTCCAAACTGCCAATGGCAAAGAACATGAACGCCCATTGGATCGCCGCCGGCAAAGTGTCGCGGTTAGCAAAGACAGAGAAATCAGGAAACGCAACATAATCAAACATGCCGAACACCCGGTCAGGCATGTTCACCAGATACTCCTCTCCCAAATAGAACTGACGTCCGCCGAGCGTATAGTTGTGGTTCTCGGTCAGGTGGAAGTACATGCCCATGGGAATCGCAAACAGGAGCACAATCAGCGGCGCCGGAATAGCGTCGAGCACCTTGTGCGTCTTCTTGATCGCCGGCCAAATGAACATCACGACCAAGCTGAGCCCACCAATCGCCGCAATCGCCGGGTTCATCGCCAGAATGAAGTGTGGAATCTCGCGCAGCAGCTCCAAGGGTTCGCCTTTGGCTTCTACACCCAACATCACCGGAAACTGCTTGGCGACAATGATCACGCCAATGGCCGCCAACATGCCGTGCACCGCCGAAAGAGGGAAGAACTCGCCCAAAACTCCGGCCCGCAGCAAGCCAAAAGCGACTTGCAAGACTGCGGCGACAACCGCCACGGCTAAGGCCATCCGATAAGCCGCCATATCGGCTGAAGTGAAGCCGCCCAACGCGCCGTCACCTCCGAACGTTTCGACTGCGCCCAGCACAATCACGATCAATCCGGCTGCCGGGCCTTTGATGGTCAACTCTGAGTCACTGATGAACGTGGTGACGATCGCACCGACAATCGCCGTAAAAATGCCTGCAATCGCCGGAAAGCCCGAGGCCACGGCAATCCCCAAGCACAACGGCAACGCGATCAGGAACACCAGGAACCCAGATACCACATCGTGGGAGAAAAACCGAATGAATCCTGCGCGGTCGCCGCGCGGCGGCACAGAATCTTGCGTTGAGGATGAAAAACTTTTGATGGATTGAGACATAGTGCTTCGCGGTTTTTAAGAAAGTTGGGGGGCACGTCCAAGCGACCGCTCGGGAACAGCGCGCACGAGGAGCGCAGCGTCCCAGAGGACGGAAAAGGAAACTCAGAGCACGGACAAAGACGCGGCGAGTAGAGCTACTCGTCGCGCGCTAACCGCGATTCAGGAGGAGGAATCGGGTAGAACCCGATGGCTACAGAAGCGCCGGCCCCCGCATGTTTGCCGGCCCCATGAGGAGTGGACGCCAAAATTTGGCGGGACTGGACAATTTCAACCGCGGCCCGATATCGCGAGACGATCCCCGGCTGCGGCCACAAGCCGCCGCCCAGAATCAATAGCGCCAGCGTGAGCACGGCAATCCGCTCTGGCGGGCGGCAGTTAAGCGGAATGGACGCCGTCCGCGTAGCCCCGGTAAAGATCCGGAAGTAGGCATGAATAATCGCAATACCGTTCAATGCGGCGGCAAGCACCACAATCACGCCAACGTGAGGGTAGATTCGGACCACCCCGTCCACCAGCAATTCGGTTCCCACAAACCCAAAGGTGCCAGGGAACCCAACGCTCGCCAGTCCGGTCAACAGGAAAAACGCCGCCAGCATGGGTGTATG
>CAYWIS010000033.1:0-34232 GCA_964458385.1 uncultured Pirellulaceae bacterium | reverse complement strand
TGGTCCGCGAGGGACAGGCGTCCGGTTCGGGCCTCCATCGAGCGCAGCACCAATCCAAAGCCGGAAAGCGCTAGCCCAACCGAAAGCCAGACGCACAACGCGCCTGTCAAGCCGACAGGAGAAGCCGTTTCCAATCCCACCAGCACAAGCGACGAGTGACTAAGGAAGAGATAACAAAAGAACCGCCGCGCTTCGCGTTGCACCAGGGCCATTCCAGCTGCGTAAACGGCGGTAAATAGCGAAATCAGCGCAAGACCGCGTAAGGCCCAATCGGGCGCAATCGGCAAGACGAGCCGCACTGCCGCGTAGGCCCCTACCATTGGCGTGACGAATAGCAGCGCCGTACCAAACCCTGCTTTCTCGAATAGATCGGTCATCCAACAGTGGACCGGCACAATCCCGCTCCGCAGCAAGACGGCGGCTGTCAGCAATCCTACCGGCAGAAGTGAGTGCACGGGTTGGGAGCCATCGGCCTCGACCAACGCCCAACCGACGATCAGCAGCGCAACAAACAAGGCCATATGAATCGCATAGACCCGCGTTGCTTTTTTGCGCCGCCGCAGTTCCCACCACGGCGGAAGAGTCCCGACCGCCAGTAATGCGATGAGCCCCCATGGCTGATGGCAACCCAGCGTCGCCAGGAGGATTGCATTGGAAATCAACATTCCGGCAAACGAGAATCGGCGCACCTTGGTCCGCAAGGTGGCGGTGGCCGTCATCAGGTGAAGCAACGCCGCCAGCGGAAAAAGCGGAGCGTTAATCTGGTCGATGACAAAGATGGGTGTACCCAACAAATTCGATGCGGCGTCCCAGCGGTCGTGCGCCTGGCCCGCGTGGAGCCAGTGAAAATCCAACCACGCCCCAACGGCACAAGCCAACGTTAGGCTTGCGAACAAGAGGCCGCGGCTCCGCGCTCGCTCAGTGTCTTGTATACGGCTAACCCACAGCGCGCCCAACAGCGGCAGCAGCACCGCTAATTCAAGCCACGGGAAATGCAGTTCGATCATAGCAGTTTCTCCAGGGCTTCCGGCGAGGGAAGCACGCGGTCCGACTCACGGGAGCGTTCACCCGAGAGAAAATCGGTCCATTTGCGCTCCATCGCGTCACACCAGCGAAAGACCCGGATCACCGGCCGAACGACATAGTCGGCCAGGAGCGCGTCCAGGTAGCCGCGCTCCAATGCAAAACGGTACAGCCACAAACGAAAACCGGAAGGAACCAGTCGTTCCCACGTTCGTGAGGGATGCGCCAGCCGTTGGCCGATGGCGTTCTCCAAAGTGGCGTAATCACGAAGCAGCGACGGCGCCCGCAGAAGTTGCAACGTCCGCAAACAGGCGTGACCAATCATGTGCGTCAGCGCTACATACGGCAGCCCTAGGCCAATCTCTGCGACAATGATTCCGACCTGAGTCGCTGAGGAAAACGCCAAGGCGCTTTTGACGTCGGCTTGTACTCGGGCCGCCATCGCCGCAAGCAAGGCCGTCAAGAGGCCCATTGCTACGATCACCACCCGCAAAACGGGGGCAAGCTCCAAAATCGGCAGTACACGCAGCAGCAAGAAGGCGCCCAAATGAACCGATAGCGCGCCATAGAAAATCGCGCTGGAAGGCGTGGGGCCCTCCATCGCCCTCGGAAGCCAGCCCGTAAACGGAATCAAGCCCGACTTCCCAGCGGCGGCAATTAACAACAGCGATCCGATAAACAACGCCTGGTTGGGAGTCAGGGCGGCTTGCCCTTCCGGCCAATTGTCGGCGCCAATCAGTTTGTCGAAATCTCCACCACCCGTCAGGTGGTGCATGGTCATAGCAGCCACGAGGAACGCCGCGTCAGCAACCCGGTAGACGGTCCACACCCATAGCCCATTCCGGGCCGGTGCAGGCCGATCCTGGAAGAACGCCACAAGCAAAGCCGACGACAAGCCGACCAGTTCCCACCCAAAAAACAGCGTCTCGATCGTCCCCGCCAGTGAACTGACGATCATTCCAAGCAGGAACAACGCATAAAGTAGGAAAAACCGCTGGCGCCCTGGCTCTCGCAGCAGGTAAATGTTGGCGAAGGCTCCCACCGTGCCACACAGCACGTACGACAGGATCACAAAAGGAACCGCGAGCCGATCGAAAACAAACTCTAGCTTGAAATGAAAATGTTCCTGAGGGATTAAAACCCAGTTCCCCAGGTCGATGGCTACGTTTCGGGCGCCGACCGCCAGCATGAGCGCCAGGATCCCAATGGCCGCCATGAGGCCCGTGACAACGGCCGCCTGCGTCACCCGTCCTACGGTCATCTCGCTTAAGGGTCGGTCAAATAAGAGCGACAGCCCCAGCACCGCCAGCAATAGGCCGGGCGATACGACTACGCAGATGCCCAGGAAAGTAAAAATTGCGGAGTAGTCCATCAGGCTGCTCCTTTCCCGTTACGGCGAACGTCACTGGCCGTCGCCCCACTAGCAGCTCGCACCCGAGCAAATCCTAGATGACCGCGCCAGCCGCGATACCAATCCAGCGACGTCTCCACCTCGGGCAATTCCGTTGCCCCCGGCCGATACCGTTCGAAGCGGCCATTGCGGAACAGATGAATCTCGGCGGAATCGGGACTCAGCGTTGCAAGATAAACCCAGCGATTGCGGCATAACCGCGCAATTGCAGGGTTCTCGTCCAGAACTTGGAGCATGGCTTCGGGCGTTGTCTCAATGACGAACAATTGCCGAAGCGGCTCGTGAATCTCCACCATTTGGTTCGATAATCCAGGTCGCAAGTCGCTGGCCGCTCCTGTCATCACGCCCAACAGCGACGTCACGTTGTGCGGCAATTTGGTGCCGCACCCCCAACCGACCGGATCAACACACGAGAAGTAGTATTCCAAGCTGATGCCCGCACATACGGGAATCGCCGCCCGAAGGATGCGTGTAAGAATGGTGTGCTGTTCGTCGTCGATGGTCGGGTCGTAGGTGGTGACAAACGTGCGGCGGTCGAGAAACAACCCCCGCGTCCGGGAGCGCCGGGCGACAACCGTCATGGCGTTGGTGGCGTGGTTGTATTCGGGCCGCGTCTGGGCGAGATCTTCGGCTCGGGCTTCAACGTGCCTAAGGGCCGCTTCGGGCGACAAGGTCAGCGGAGCCGTTTCAAAACGGCGGCAACGTTCGTGGGCGTTGCGTTCCCGTGCTTCGTCGATTACGCGCCGCACCCGGTTGAAATCGCCCTTGTGCGAAACCGGCAAGCGATCCAAGTCAAAGAACGTCACCTGATCGTTGCAGGTGTTATGAAACGCGCCGATGAACACCACGTCGTGCGGAATCCGCAAGCCGCGCTCCGCCAGAATCGCCCGCACGCGGGGATCGTTCGCCATTTGGGCAAAGGCGCGAGCATTCGGTCCGCCACGCCCGCCAGCACAGGCTCCACAATTGTAAGCCGACTCATGAGGATTATTCAGGCTTGACGAACCATGCCCGGTAAAGATCACCAGACGGGCAAAGTTCGTAACTAGCCCCAGATCCTGCAGTTGTCGTTCGACTACATCCGCCATCTCCTCTACGGTGTAGCCCATTTGTTCTTTCGTCGGACCGGGCGGCTGATCGGGCGGCCGCTCCAACCGCAATTGCGTGACAGGCGGAGGCTGCATCAACCCGCCGAACTTCTTTCGCACCTGCGCCGTGAGCCGCGGGAAGAGCACGCGGGTGACCATGGGCAATGACGCCACCGAACCCAACAGGGCAGTGAACACGCCTCCCAGCAAGGTCCGGCTACCGATATGGCAGCGGTGACTCATGGCGCCCCAGATGCGACGCCATTTGGCTCGGCGCCGGTGAGTTTCCTCAAAGACGTAAACCGGCTCCTCCTCAACATAATGCTGGGGGCGAATCACGATTGGGCACAGCGGCGTAAAGTGAGCGTCGGCCGCACCACGGTAGTACATCGCTACACCGTAAAAGCCGGCTGCTCCGAAGGTTTCGCATCGCGGTTCGATCTCTTCCAGGTGGCGACGGAAGGATTCCTCGCGATCGTCAATGCAGCAGACAACCTGAAACAGGGGACGCGGCAGCGCGTCGCGCCTCGCCAGCATCGAGGCGGAACCCGATATCCCGTTGGCCTCCGTTTGCAGGTTCAGCCGGTTATGAATCGCCAGGGCGTCAAGCGCCTTATGAACGTAGAACCGCTCATAAGCCAAATGATAAACCCGCCGCCGCTCGAGACTTGAGAAGGCAGCTACTTCTTGAGTCAATCGTTCCCATTCGGCTTTGGGCGCGTTGTACAGATCGCGTGGTTTCCACCCCAGGGCCTGAGCCAATTGGAAAATCACAAACGCCTGCTGTTCGACAGTCAGAATCTCGCGGTTCGTATGGGAATTGGAGAGAATCGCCTGACGGGCCGCTTGGCGCAACTCTCGCAAGTGTCCCTCAAAGCCGAGCGTCTCTTTGGCCGTATGCGTCAGGGAAAGCCGCTCGAGGATCAAACGCACCGCAAGGAATTGAACCAGACTGCCCTGCGGCGCAGGGTGCGCCACCCGATCACCGCGCGTTTCCATTTGCCAGATCATGCCGGCAAAGCCGCGGAGCGACAGAAGGAGGGCCGAGATGTACTCTTCGCAGTCTTCGTCAGGAACCCCAAGCAGTTCTAGCGACTCGTCAACCGACTCCAACGGGCCCATGCCCTGTTGATAAAGACGGTTCAACTCTTGACGCAAGCCCGACAGCCACCGCTGCGGCGGCCCGGCGGCTCGGCGGTACAAATCTAAAAAGGCGTAGTAAAATCCTTCCTCGCGATGCGGAAGTCGCCAATGAGCGAAACCTTGGTCCAGATAGGCCGCCCCTAAACGAATCAGCAATTCGTGAACCGGTTCGTCGGTGTCAATTCCGGTGGCTTCCAACAACACGTCACGCAGGCGCACGGGCGGGCGCTCCGTCGACTCGGAGACCGCCGCATCGTGAGCGCCGTGGTAGCAAAGCCGCCAAAGGGCATGAAGGCAAAAAGCCTCCCACGTTGCCTCGCTCCACCGCTCGATTTGGGCCAAGCCAAACTTCTCCAGCAGTTTGAGCATGGCGTCATGGGCGTTCCTTTTCGGTCCCCCACCGCCTCGCCCATCAAGGAGATCGCGCATCACCCAGTGGCGCGTGTTTTCAATCATCCGCGCCCGTAGCGTAGCGGGCACGTGGTCGGCGAATCGGCGCAGGGCATCGGTTTCGGCTACGATCCAACGCAGTTCGGCGGGAGGCGCCATGCGTAAGGGATGCTGGAGCATCGCCAAACGTAGGTGATAGCGAGTCCCCAGGAAGCCGACGAGCAATTCGGCCTCGTCTCCCAGGTCTTCCAGCAACACGGCGGCCAAATCATCCAGCCGAATCCGCTCCCGAACGAGCATCTCCCGGTAGCGTTCTTCTGGAAGATACGGCTCGCACCCGAAAGTGCGGGCTCCTTGAAGGACCGCTTCCTCAAAGGGCAAGTCTTCAAACGCATGCAGCGTATTGTGGTGAACAAAGACCGTAATCGGTCCTTGGGCGGGCAGCAGATGCGCGGCATGCTCAATCGCATGTTGCAAAGAGGCAAGACGCTGGGCGCGATCCTCATGATCGCTCAGCGTCGCATCCCGAGAAACAGTGGTATGCACGGTGGGAGCCAAGTTATAGGGAAAGTCGCCAGCATCGAGACGCTCTCGCCCCGTCGCTGGGTGACTTCCGAAGTCAGACAGGTTACGCAACTGCCCGAGGAATTGTATTCAGCTTGCTCGTCGTCGGCGTCCAACGCCGTCCGATGCGAACGCCGCCGACCGGGAGTGCAGGACAGTAGGGGCGGCTGTGTGAGGTTAATATCGGATGATACGCATAGAGAAGCGCATTTGGGAAGCTCACACATCGCTTACATTCCTGTAAGGATGCCCAAATAGCTCCGCAGAGGCGCTATCAGACAAGACGCACGAACTATCGCTTACACTTCTGTAAGGAAACGGCGGCCGGCGTTGTGAGTCCTCGGCGGTGAAACTTAGAATTGCAGAAGTTGAGTTTCCCCGCTGCAAACAGCACGACCGACATGAACATTCTTGTCATCGAAGACGATTCCGCTATCGGCCGAACCTTGGTGCAAGGCTTTACCGAGGCGGGCCACGATTGCGAATGGGCCACCAACGGCCAGACCGGCGCCCAACTGGCCGCTGAACAGCGAGCCGACGCCATCGTGCTCGACTTAATGTTGCCGGGCCAACCTGGCCTGGATGTACTCCGAGGACTGCGCGAACAGGGGGTGAACACGCCGGTGGTCGTCCTCACGGCCAAAGGCGCCGTTGAAGAACGCGTAGCAGGGCTGCAATACGGCGCCGACGATTACTTGGTTAAGCCGTTCGCCTTTGTCGAGTTGTTGGCCCGCATTGAGGCCGTGTGCCGCCGCACCTCGTCCCGGCCGTTGGCGGTCCTCAAGTGCGGTGATTTGGCGTTGGATTTAGCGACCCGCCGAGTGACGTTGGATGATCGAGAGGTTGAGCTAACCCCAACAGAGTTCAGCCTGCTGGAACTGCTCATGCGCTACGCCGGTCAGGTGGTCACGCGTAAAATGATGTGCGAACATATCTGGGGCTTCGATTGGGACGGCCCAACCAATGTGATCGAGGTCCATGTGAATCGCCTGCGCCGCAAGCTCGATCGCGGTCGCAGCGAATCGGTCATTCGCACCGTGCGCGGCCGCGGCTATGCAATCCCCTCTCCCTCTACCGCCTCCACCTGACGAAGCATCGGCCCGCGATGGCCGTGACTCGCGGTTCGGGTATCTCAAGAGCCAGCTCGGCTCGCTCCGCTTTCGGTTGACCGTGTGGAACACGGTCGTCGTCCTTGGGGCAGCGCTTGCGGCGCTTGTCGCGCTGCGCGAGGCGATGCGTTATACCCTGGAGCAAGAAACAGACGACCTGCTGCGAGAAGAAACCACCGAACTGGTTCTTGCCGTTCAGCAGTTATACCCTGACGAACAGGCGATTATTAATGAGTTTGACCGGAAGGCGTCGGGTCACGCTCCGCATGGCTGGTTCGTGCAGTTGATGGGCGCCCAAGGCAAGCCTCTTTGGGAGAGCCCGAACACGCCTGCCTCGCTTCGGCGGCGGTCGCCGTCCGCCAACGAGGCGTTTTCGCTCTTCACCTGGGAAGGCTTCCGTATCGCCCAACGACGCGTCGATGGCTCCGCGGCGCCGCACTACACGGTGCGGATTGGCACACCGACCGAGAACATCCGCTCCGACGTTAACCGTCTTGTGCAGTTAATGTTCCCCATCGGCCTCGCCTTGGCGGCGCTTGCACCCTTGGGAGGGTACATGTTGGCGCGGCGAGCCACGGAGCCCATGCGTCAAATTATCGCTACCACACAGCGACTGCGCCCTAGCCGTCTCCGCGAGCGGCTGACGATCCGTGGAACCGGCGATGAACTGGACCAACTCTCAGCCGAGATCAATCATTTTCTGGATCAGATTGCAGGTTACCTGGAGCGACATCGCGAGTTCATTGGCAACGCGGCCCACGAACTGCGTTCGCCCTTGACCGCCATCCAGACGAGTGTCGATGTCGCCTTAAACAAGGAGCGATCGCCCGAAGAGTATCAAGAGCTGCTCTACACTCTGAGTGAAGAGTGCGAGCGTCTGCGAGTGCTCGTGAACCAACTTTTAGCTGTGGCCGAGAACGACGCCGTGGGGCTGGAGCGTCCCACGACCCCGGTGCGGCTGGACGAGGTTGTGCAAAAATCGCTTGAGGTCTTCGCCGCTCTAGCGGAAGACCGCCAGATCGAACTCCAGGCCGAGATCGAACCGTCAGTGATGGCGCCCGGCGACGCCGCCCGACTGCGCCAAGTGGTCAACAATCTCTTGGATAACGCTCTTAAGTTCACCGACGCGGGCGGACGTGTCACCGTGAACCTCTACTGCGACACCGCCCAGGAACGTGCAGTGCTGACAGTGCGCGATACGGGCATCGGCATTCCGCGGGAAGAACTGCCACGCGTATTCGACCGCTTTTATCAGGTCGATAAGTCGCACAACCGCGACGGCGCTCATGGCAATGGGCTGGGACTAAGCATAGTAGAATCCATCGTTCAACTTCATGGCGGCGTTGTCGAAGTCGAAAGCGATCTTGGTTGCGGCGCGCTCTTTCGCGTCAAGTTGCCAACGATCCGTCGAACGATTTCGAAGAGTGCGCTTCACTCGGCGGTTTCGTAAGGCCCACAAATATCGGTTTTGGTACGCCGTCTGCACCTGCAACGTGCCTTGGGATCGTTGGTTTCGCCTCGTTAGCCTTCTCGGCGGAAGGGTGCAGGTTCAGGCGAACCCTCTTCACTACTAGGAACACGTAATGGCCTTACGACAATTCATTTTGGCTTGTGTACCGTTTGCCGCACTCGCGCTGGCCGGTTGCGATGTTGACGTGCAAGACACGGGGACGCCGCCGTCGGTCGATGTCGACCCAGGCGTGGCGCCCGATGTCGACGTCGAGGGGCCGGATGTTGACGTACGACGAGAAGAGCGCACCGTGGAAGTGCCCGATGTCGACGTGGACGTCTCCTCGGAAGAGCGCCGCGTGGAAGTCCCCAATGTAGACATTAACCCGCCGGCCGACGACGAACGCGATCTTAATTAACGCCATGGGCGCTTCATTCGTCGCAAGCGCCAACGTATGATCGAACGTTCCGCACCGCGCCATCCCATATGCGCCGGGTGCGGAGCGTTTCTTTCTTGATTGGCCGTTTTGCTATTCTGCGTCGCTCATGACCGCCCCCGTCTCCCAGGTCGAAACACTGTCCTGGCGAATTCCTCAGGAAGGAGGCTGGCCACTGGAGCGCTGGTTAGGCCAAGGACCCGGCCGCGGATTGTTTTGGCTCAGCTTGGCGGCGCCCATTGTGGTCTTTCTGGCGCTTGCCCCGCAAACCCGAACATGGGGCGTTGTTTTCCTGGCCGTCTACGTGCTTATCTTGTTGGGGTTAGCAGCGCGGCGGCTCGTTGCGATGGGGCAAGAATCCGATGTTGCTTTGTCGTTCAAGGGCGTTACCTGGCGGACTCCGTGGGACGAATTCGTAACGATTCCTACCGAGAAGATTCAAGGGTTCCGCATCGAATCGTCAACTCTGGACAATCCCCAGGCTGCCGCGCTGACGATCTTGTTGGAAGACGGCTTCGAATCTTGGCCTCTGGAGATCCATCCGCCGGCTACTCCGCAAACCGTCCGGCAATTTCTTCAGCAACTTAACGTGCCCGAGCAGCCGCCGCACGACGACGACTCGTTCGATGCGCGATATGACCGGTTACTGGAGCAATTGGAGCAGGACACAACACTCGACGAAGCGCAACGCGAGCAGCGTCTACGCGAGGAAACGGCCGCCGAAGCTCGCCGTTTGGGATTTCTGGCCATCGCCGATCTGGTGGAACGGATCTGGCAGTTCGAAGGCCCCCATGCTCAACTGCTGGAATTGTGTCGCCGTTGGCGCAACGCAGCCAGATCGCTGCGGCTTGCGCCCGAGTACGCCAAGCCCGAGCAGGTCGAGCTTGGCGGTTGGCTTATGCGTCTGACTCTGGAAGCGGGAGAAGAAGTTTGGTTAGCCGACACCGTGCTGTGCGGCCCTCCCGAATGGCATCGCCATCTGGCCGCCGAAGCGCTGCGGCAGCTAGAAATCGCAAACGCCGGGGCTCATGTCATCGTGGAAGTTCCACAAAGCTCCTGGAAGCTACGATTTGTCATCCAGGCGGAAGACTTCGATCCCGCCGCCCGCATCTAGCCTGTATTCATCATTCAAGGCGAGTTCGTTTCGGGATTACGCATGCGGCGGATCAATTTTTCCAGTTCCACGCACCAGAAAACGAGAGTGCTCAGCACAAGGCAAATCGCCAAGTCGGGCAGTGAAATGGCCGTCGTGTCAAAGACCCGCTGCAACCAGGGAACATAAAGCAGAGCAAGTTGCAGCACAAAGGTCAGAAGCACCGATCCAATCATGAACTTATTGGAGAGCACTCCCTGCTGGAACAAGGAGTCGCGCTCAGAGCGAATCGCCAACGCGTGTCCCATCTGCGACAGCGTCAGCACCGTAAACACCATCGTTCGCCAGTAAATGGTTTCGGCGCCTGCCCGCCAGTACCACCATCCGGTCGCGAGCGACACCATACCTAGCAAAAAGCCGACCCAAAGCACGTGCCATCCCATGCCGCGAGCAAAAATGCTCTCACCCGGCGGGTGAGGCGGACGATGCATGGTGTTCCGCTCTCCCGGCTCACCTGAAAACGCCAGTCCGGGCAAACCATCGGTCACTAGGTTGACCCATAAGATTTGCAGAGGCAACAACGGCAACGGCATTCCCAAGAAGGGAGCAATGAACATCGCCCACAACTCGCCGGTGTTCCCCGTCAAGGCGTATTTAATGAACTTGCGGATATTGTCGTAGACGATCCGTCCTTCCCTCACGGCGGCCACAATCGTAGCGAAGTTGTCGTCTCGCAGAACCATGGCCGAGGCTTCCTTCGCCACGTCGGTTCCGGTAATCCCCATCGCCACGCCAATATCGGCTTGCTTCAAGGCGGGAGCGTCATTGACACCGTCGCCCGTCATCGCCACGATTTCCCCCTGTCGTTGTAATGCCTGAACAAGCCGCAGCTTGTGTTCGGGCGATACGCGCGCAAAGACCGAAGTTTCCTTGGCGACGCGATCAAACTCGGCCGGCGAGAGATTATTAAGCTGTTGCCCGGTAATTACCGCTTGCGATTCTTTCGGCAAACCGCTTGCGCTACCAGAAACGCCGTTGCTTTGGGTGGCGTATATCCCCAGTCGCGCCGCAATATTGCGAGCCGTAAGCGGATGGTCGCCTGTAATCATCACTGGCCGGATACCCGCGGCCCGGCAAGTTGCGACCGCCTCTTCGGCTTCGGGACGGGGCGGATCGATCATTCCCACCAGACCGACAAAAACTAAGTGCCGCTCCGCCTCGTCATGTGCATACTCCTCGGGAGCGCGTTGAGGATCAAGCAACTCAAACGCCACTCCCAGCACACGCACGCCCTCGGCCGCAAGCCGGTCGTGTGCTTCGGCGATGCGCTGCCGAACGGCGTCATCCAGGGGCTTGACTTCACCGTCATCCCAATAACGGTTCGAAACGTCTAGCAGACCGTCCACCGCCCCCTTCGTGAAGGCGACGCGCACCGGACCGTTACCCTTCTGGCGAGCGAGGCGTTGTATTCCTTCTGGCAGATCGTCCAACGACTCTATATGGTGGATCGTCGTCATCCGTTTGCGATCCGAATCAAAGGGAAGCTCGCTGTCGCGCGGGAGAGCCTTTTCCAGGCGAGATTTGTCCATGCCCACTTCGGCCGCCGCCGCCACGAGCGCCGCTTCGGTCGGATCGCCGACGATGCGGTAGTGACGATTTTCACCCGAGTCATCAAGTTCGATCGTCGCGTCGTTACACAACGCTCCCCCCAACAACAAAAGCGCCAGCGACGAGTTCTCTCGCAATTCCTGGGCATCGGCGGCGCTGAGCGTGGCCCCCACCTTCTCTTTACCACGAAACCGTTGCGTCACATCGACCCGGCGCCCCGCCACATCAAGCACCGTTACCGTCATCTCGTTCCGTGTTAGGGTGCCGGTCTTGTCGGAACAGATCGTCGTGACCGACCCTAAAGTCTCGACCGCCGGCAATTTGCGAATCAATGCGTTTCGTTTGAGCATCCGCTGCGCGCCTAACGAGAGGGCGATCGTCACCACTGCCGGCAACCCCTCGGGCACGGCTGCAACCGACATCGCAACCGCCGTGAGAAACAGTTCGCGGACGTAGTCAGAGAACTCGCGGTCCGGGGGACGCCGCATCAGGCCGACAACGAAGATCACCCCCACAATCAGCAACACAAGCACGGCCAACGTCTTTCCCAACCGGGCCAAACGTTTTTGCAGGGGCGTGGGCTCGCTTTCTACGGTTTGCAGCATCTCGGCGATGTGGCCCAACTCGGTGTCCATTCCCGTTGCGACGACCACCATCGTCCCGCGTCCATAGGTGACGTTGGTCCCCTTGTACGCCATGTTCCTACGATCAGCGAGCGGTGTTTCTGAATTACCAATAAACTGCCAATCCTTCTCTACAGGTTCTGATTCCCCCGTCAGCGCCGCCTCTTGTATGCGCAAATTGGCGGACTCGATAAGTCGTCCGTCGGCGGGCACTGCGTCGCCAGCTTCCAGCAACACGATATCGCCTGGAACCAATTCCGTTGCGGGAATTTTCTTGGTCGTCCCGTCGCGATGAACTTTGACTTCGGGCGTTGAGAGCTTCTTGAGGGCGGCCATGGCTTTCTCGGCCCGGTATTCCTGACGAAATCCGATCGCCGCATTGAGAACCACAATCGCCAGAATGACCACCGTATCTTCTACGTCGCCGAGGAATGCCGAAATAAGCGCGGCCACAATCAAGACGATCACCAACACCTCGGTGAACTGTTCGGCCAGAATTCGCCAAGGGCTTTTTCCCCCTCGGTCGATCAGTTCATTGAGACCGTACTTCTCTTGGCGGCGCGTAACTTCATCGGCGGAAAGCCCCCGTTCCGGATCGGTGTTTAGTTCCTTGAAAACTTCGTCGACAGATTTTTGCGTCCAAACAGACACGGCGGCTTCCTCAGCAAATGACGATAGGCGACCTTTCCACCAACCAACCAGCAATGAACATTCAAGAGGCAGAGCGGCTTGGGCAACAAGCGCCCTGTCAACGTAAAGAGGCGCAGTGCTGGATGTCTAGAAGGCGCCGGCGGCGAGCGCCTCCCTACTCTTCCTATCCACTCATAAGTAATTCGCCGATCTGTTTGCCGCGTCAGTAATGCTCGGCCTTCCCCAGAAGTCTTCCCAAGCCGTGAAGCTCCTGTTCATGTAGGCCCCCATTTAAACCACCGGCCCACGTTTCGCCAACGCTTACAGCGACCTTCTTGTCCGACCTCCGCCGTGGGACCAGGAAGGACGTGAGAACGGAGCCTTGCCCCTCCCGGCTAGCCCTCCAATGTCTGCCGGAGCACCGCGCCGGTGGCGGAATGAGGGCACGCGGCGACTTCTTCGGGCGTACCGCAGGCGATCACCTCCCCGCCTTCGTCTCCGGCTCCTGGTCCCAGGTCGATCAGATAATCGGCGGCTCGCATCAGTTGTACGTTGTGTTCGACCACGATCAACGAATGACCAACGCCGATCAAGGCGTCGAAGCAATCCAAAAGTTGCGTCACGTCGGCAAAGTGCAGCCCCGTGGTCGGCTCATCCAGCAAGAACAAGGTACGCGCCCGCCGCGCCGATGAAAGAAAGCTCGCCAGTTTGAGCCGCTGCGCCTCGCCGCCCGAGAGCGTATTCGCCGGCTGTCCAAGCCGCAGATAATCCAAGCCGACATCCAAAAGCGGTTTAAGCTTGGCTTGTACCTTGGTCTGACCACGAAAGAACGAAAACGCTTCGCGCGCGGTCATCTCTAACACGTCGGCAATGCTGCGTCCGCGGTAGTGGATATCGAGAATTTCTTTGCGATACCGCTTTCCCTGGCATTGCGGGCAACGCACGTACACATCGGCCAGGAACTGCATGTCGATCTGCTGATACCCATCGCCCTGACAAGCGTTGCACCGACCGCCTTCTACATTGAACGAAAAATGGCTGGCCGTGTAATTTCGCGTGCGGGCCTCCAACACATTGGCGAACACGTTACGAATCTCGTCAAACGCCTTGATATATGTCACGGGGTTCGAGCGAGGCGATCGGGCAATCGGCGATTGGTCGATCAACAACACATCGTCGATCTGACCATCGCCCAACACGTCGTCGTAGGGTGCAGGCTTGGGAGCTTCCAGCTTCTTGCGGCGGCAAAGAGCCGGATAAAGCGTATCTTCAACCAGCGTGCTCTTGCCCGCGCCGCTCACGCCCGTCACCACGCAAAGCACGCCCAAGGGAAACTCGACGGTCAAGTTCTTCAGATTATTTCCCCTCGCTCCAACCAGCTTGATCCAACCCCGGTTGGTCGGCCGACGTTTGCCCACCGAGACGCCGCGGCGCCCCGCCAGAAAGTCGCCCGTGACGCTTCCTGGGGCCGTCAACAAATCTTCGGGCGTTCCCTGGAACACCACTTTTCCCCCACGATCCCCCGCGCCAGGGCCAATCTCGACGATCCAGTCGGCAGCCCGAATGACATGCTCTTCGTGCTCGACCACCACCACGGTGTTCCCTCGATCACGCAAACTCTCAATCGCACTCACAAGGCGATCCACGTCGCAGGGATGCAGCCCGGCGGTGGGTTCATCGAGAACGTAGAGCATGTTCACCAGGCTCGACCCCAGAGCCGACGTGAGCGCCGCCCGCTGCGCCTCGCCGCCACTGAGGGTCTTGAGCGTGCGATCAAGCGACAAGTACCCCAATCCTACTGCGTCGAGGTACTCAAGCCGCCTTTCCACCTGCTCCAGAATAGCGCCGCCAACTTGCCGTTCCCAATCGCTTAGCTCGATCGAACGGACAAACGCTAGTGCGTCGGTAATTTTCATGCCGCAAAGCTCGGCAATATTCTTGCCCAGCGACGCAGCCGGCATATTCGACGGCGACGAGTCGGCCGCTGTCGCCGCGACCGTGCGAGGAACCCCCAGCCGCGCAGCCAACGCCTCGGGCCGCAGCCGTGCTCCGTGGCACTCGGGACAGACCCGTTCACTTCGCCAGCGGCTTAGAAATACGCGTATGGGAGTTTTATATTTGCGTCGCTCCAGCCAGGCGAAGAACCCAACCAGACCGCCGAAGTCCCGCTCTTTGACTCCTTCACGAATAATCTTCCAATGCGACTCGTTGAGCTTCCGCACTGGGATATCGACCGGCAGATCGTAATCGGGCGCCAGGGCGAGCAACTCTTCCAACTCGTGGGCATAGGCAGGCGTTGTCCAAGGGGCAATAGCGCCCTCGCGCAGCGATTTGTCGGGGTCGGGAACCACCAGGTCCATATCGACCTCCAACACATTGCCAAAGCCTTCGCACCGCGAACAGGCGCCCAACGGACTGTTGAAGCTGAATAACCGGGGTTCGAGCGTGGGATAGTCGCGACCACACGTAGCGCACCGCAGCGCCCGGCTAAATTCCAGACGCCGCCACCCATGCCAAACGCGGTCAGCTCGCCGGTCCTGCTCGTTAGCGTGGTCTTGCTCGGCTCCAAGGTCTTCCACGAGGACGTAACAAGAGCCTTCGCCCTTCTCAAAGGCGATTTCCAGTGAATCGCGGAGTCGCTGGGGAGCGGTAGTTCCGGCCGTCAGACGATCGACCACGGCCAAGACTTCGATCGGTCCCGACGCGAAGTCCCATGAGGCGTCCCTTACGCCATCGGCGAAATTCACCATCTGGCCACGGATCAGGGCGCGGACAAAACCGTCCTCCTGCAACTCTTGCGTTAAAGTCGCCAACTCATCAGCCGAGGCCGCCTCGCGCCGAAATGCGATCAGAAACCGCATTCCTTGGGGCAATTCTTCTAGGCGCGTTGCGGCCGACTGGGGCGAATCTCGCCGCACCTCGCAGCCGCAATCAAGACAAAACACTCGGCCGATCTTGGCAAACGCCAGCCGTAGGTAATCGACAGTCTCGGTCAAGGCGCCAATCGTGGCCCGGCTGGAGCGCGAAATATGTTTCCGCGTAACCGCCACGGCCGGCGGTATACCGTCGATCCGCTGGGCGTCGGGCTTTTCCATCCGTTCCAGAAACTGGCGAGTGTAGGCGGAAAAGCTTTCGATATATCGCCGCTGGCCCTCAGCGTAGAGCGTATCCAGCGCGAGGCTCGTCTTCCCGCTGCCGCTCACGCCACAAAACACAATCATCTGCCCACGCGGCAAATCCAAGTCGACCGCTTGCAGATTGTGCGTCGAGACGCCCCGCAGCACGATAGGTCGCTGAAGCAACGAAGTCTCCTTTGTACGGAAGAGAATCGTCGGCCAAACCCCTCATTTTAGCTCCGTGTTCGCAATTCGGCGAGTCTGGGCGCACCTCGCCCGTCGCGAGCTTGCGTCTTGGCCGGGGATTGAAACCCGGCGGCTTGTGGACCATGATCTAGGCCAACCTTCTGGGAGCATGGGTTTATGGCTGAAGCATTGAAGTACACGCCCGAAAACACCGTCGTTACGGGCTGGGACTTTAGCACCGGCGCCGTCAAATGCGTGGCGTTTGACCTGACAGGGAACGTGCTGGCCGAAGTTCGCCTTCCGACCGATCTTTGGCGAGGTGAAGAGCGCAACGGCAGCCTGGTGGATCCCGGTGTCCACGAACTCAACTTGATGCAGCTCGAAGGCCAAGCACGCTCCAGCGTACGGAAGATCACCGCTCGGCTCCGCGACTTGGGCCGCCTGGACGACTGGCGGGCGGGCGGCATCTCGGCCACCCATCACACGGCCGGCCGCATCGATTCGGATTTTGTCCAAGTGCGCCGGGCCATTTGCTGGAACGATCAGACCCTGGCCCGCTATCACGCTCGCGGATTGGAACGTCTCGGAGGCCAAGAGAAGGTCCGCGAATTCATTGGTGGCCCCTGGGCGATTCGCTACTCGCTGACGCATCTGGTCAAAGATGAGCAAACCCTGCCATTAGAAGACTGGCGCCGCACCTACCGCATCCTTCCGCATGGCCCCTTGGCCATTGGTTACCTGACAGGGCGTTTCGACCGCATCAGTGTTTCGGCCGCCGCATCTACAGGGATGATGGACTTGTGCACGCGGCAATGGCGCCATGAAATGCTGGGCGCCTTGGAGAATGCGAATTATCGAGCGCTTGCCGCCGAGCAATTGCCCGAAATTATTGAAGACCAATACGCCGCGATTGGGCCGCTGGCGCCGCACGTGGCGCTCGAGGCAGGATTAGGCGATCACCCACCGCTGATTTATCCCAACTTAGACGATCAACTCGCCGGGCTAGTGGGCGGAGGAGCCGTCGAAGCGGGGCAAATGGCGATCGTTCTTGGCAACTCGGTCGTGGTCAATTCGTCTGCGGCCGAACTGCCGCAGACGGATCAGCTCGACATCATGGCCCTCAATTGGCCCGGTTACCTGATGATGCGCTGTTACACGAACGGCGCGGGATTCTTCAATCAGGTGATCGGCTACCAACCAACGTGGAGTTCGCGCGACTGGAGCGAGCGAGAAAACCTGGCGGCCGCGATTGAACCCGCCCCCGAGCGCGTCATGGTATTGCCTTTCCCCATGCAAGAGCCCTCGCTGGGCATTGGCGAAAAGCAACGCGGCGTGCGATGGTTCCCCCATGAGCCGGATCCCCAACAGGATCCTGGCCTCCGATATCGAGCCGCCGCCGAAGCCCTAGCTTTTCTCATCAAGCTGGGCGTCGAGGCGCACGAAGCCGCAGGACAGCAAATTCACCGCATAAGCGTATCGGGCGGTTTGGCGCAAAGCGATCTGATGTGCAAGATTCTCGCCACCGTACTGGAAAAGCCACTAGAACGATTGGAATCGGTGGAAGGCCCCGCCCTGGGCGCGGCGGCTTCAGCCCTGGCCAGTTACGAAACCGGACTCCGTCGTGAAAAAGGAGAACAGCAGGCGTTCACTGTGGCCGACGCCGTAGCGCAACTGGTTCGTTACCGCGATCCGGTGCAGCCGCACGATCCTTGGCGCGAAACGTACCGGCGCGGCTTGGCCCTATTCAAGGAACGCGTCCGGCAAGCCGCAGCCCAGTAGCGCTAAGATTCGGCGACTGTTGAGAAGTGCGCAAACTTGCGCACCCCTACGTAGAGCTACGGAGGCCACCGCAGTGCGCGAGTTTGCACACCTCTGCGTACCTGGTGGCGGAACGTGGACACGCACAAGTCTGCGCACGTGATGTACGCTACCTTATCCGTCCGGCGGGCCATGCACCTTTCCTGCCCATCGAATGACGGTCCGCATCATTGAGGCGTGGCGTTGGTGGTTGCGGGGCGCCATGAGCACGAAGATGGTCGTTGCGAAGGGGAAAGGGACAGGGTGTAATAGGAAGTGAATCGCGCGATGGGCAGGTGATCGCGCCTTGGTTCTTTTTCCCCTGTACGGTTACGCTTCGCCTATGGGCCTGCTCGATAAGTTTAAAACCATTCTTTCCAGCAAGGCCCCCAAACGCGTCGACATAGATGCGCGTTTCGAGATCCTCCGTCAGGCGGTCTCGGGCACGATGTCTAGCTTTCGCAAAGCTCGCGATCGAGAGACTGGACGGATCGTTGGCCTGAAGGTCCTGGATTCCGAAAAGACGGAACTGTTCGAACAACGATTTCGCGCTTTAGGCAAGCCCAGTGAAGGCGAAATCGGCATGGCGATTAAACATCCGCGCGTGGTCGAAACCTACGACTACGGCATAACCACCAAGGGCGAGCCGTTCGTCATTATGGAGTTTCTCGAGGGGCCGGGCCTCCAGCAGTTGATCAACCACCGTGACCCGGTGCTGAACGGACGGCGGGTGCTGTTGATCAAGCAAATGGTCGAGGCGATCGACGCGGTCCACAAAGCGGGATTCATCCACCGTGACATCTGCCCGCGTAACTTCATCTGCTCCGAGGCCGTTGATTCCCTCAAGTTGATTGACTTTGGTCTTACCATCCCGAACAAAAAGGAATTTTTGCAGCCTGGCAATCGAACCGGAACGCCACTCTACATGGCTCCCGAGGTCGTGCGCCGGCGGTGGACCGATCACCGGGTGGATATCTTCGCGTTTGGGGTGACAGCCTACCACCTTTGTGCACTCGAGCTGCCGTGGCCGGTGAAAGAAACCACCGGGGTGGCCGCCTTAGCCCACGATACGCAGCAACCGGCCGATATCTTCGAAAAATGTCCTCGCCTCAATCGCCAGTTGGGTAAGCTCATCATGCAGTGCATGGAGCCTAGCCCAGACAAACGCCCCGAATCGGCCGAGCAAATCCTTCGCACGCTGCGTAACGTGGAGAAGGACGAAGAGGACTAAGCCGGCGCAAGGTGTACGGAGAGACCGCACCGCGGCGACGATCGCTTCGTTCGGCGCTCTGGGAGAACTTCGGCATACGCGGTAAAGTTCTCCCATTTGTACGGACGAAACAACGGATAGCGGATCATGCCGCGCCTTGGCTCGGCTCGTTGACACGAAGAAAGGAATCCCATGTTCAACGATTTGCCACGTCTTCCCCGTCGTGCTCATCGCCCCCGTACTCCTCTTTTGCACAAACTCACAAAACTTTCACGGCTCGCCGCTCCCGCAGCCTTATTGTTCGCCAATTATGACCTTCACGCTGCGACACCGACCGCTGCTGCGGCGCTTGGCCTGACGCCTATTCAGCGCGACGTAGAGTTCGACACGCCCAGCAAAGCCGACGCCGAGAAGTGCATTATCAAAGCCGAAAAAAACGGGAAGGTTTCGGGCTGGGTTGTGTATGACCCGGCAGGGCAACCGTTGCGCAAGTTCCTTGACACCAACGGCGACAACAAAGTCGATCTCTGGTGCTACTACAAGAACGGCGTGGAGGTCTATCGAGACGTCGATAGCGACTACAACGGCAAAGCCGACCAATATCGCTGGCTGGGAACCGAGGGCGTACGGTGGGGCCTGGACCGCTCGGAGAGCGGGCGCATTGATTCGTGGAAAATTATCTCCCCCGAAGAAGTGACGGCGGAAGTGGTGGCTGCGCTTCGGGATCGCGACACTCAGCGATTCACTCGTCTGCTGCTCACCGCCGACGAGCTTAAATCTCTTGGTCTGGGGCCCGACACGCAAAAGAAGCTGGAAAAGAAAATCGCCGACGCCGCAGCCGGCTTCGCCGCGTTAGCGCAGCGACAGACGGTCGTCGGCCCGCAAACCAAATGGGCTCATTTTGGCGGCTCGCGCCCTGGTATGGTTCCCGCCGGGACGAACGAATCCACCAAGGATTTGATCGTTTACGAAAACGTCGCCGCGGTGGTTGAAACGGCCGGCAAGCATAGCCAGATCGTGATCGGCACCTTAATTAAGGTAGGCGACGCGTGGCGAGTGATCGACTTGCCGCAAAATCTGGACTCCGCCCAGAATACGTTCGCCGCAGGCGGGTTCTTCTTCCATGGACCTGGCGCCGAGCATATGGATCCGGTCGCCCTCCAGGAAGGCGGCGTCAGCCAGGAGTTGCAAAACCTGATTGTCGAACTGGAGAAGACCCATACTCCGTTAGCTTCGGCCACCGGGGCCCAGCGCAAAACATTGCGTGGCAAGCAGGCGGACCTGCTGGAAAAGATCATTGAAGCCGCTCTCGACGACCAGCGAGAAAACTGGATCCGTCAATTCGCCGACACTCTGTCGGAAGCGATCCAGACCGGCGATTACCCCGAAGGGGAAAGTCGTCTGACTTCGATGGTTCGACGGCTGGAAGAAGAATCGGGCGATCAGGATCTTGCCGCCTATGTGAAGTTCCGCCTGATGACGGCGTCCTACGCCCAGAAATACCAACAGCCTAACGCTGATTACGCCAAGATTCAGGAGGAGTGGCTCAAAGAGCTGGAAGCGTTTGTTGAGAAATATCCCAATAGCGACGACGCTTCGGAGGCCACGCTGCAATTGGCTCTGGGTCTTGAGTTCGCCGGTAAAGACGATGACGCCCGCAAGTATTACGAACGGATCGTCAAGAACGATCCGACGGGCGCCCGTGCGAAGAAGGCGGCCGGCGCCGTGCGGCGGCTTGATTCGGTGGGCAAAACGTTGGCGTTCCGCGGCACAACGCTTGAAGGACGGCCGTTGGACCTGGCGTCGCTTCGCGGGAAGTGGGTTGTTCTGCACTACTGGGCCACGTGGTGCGACCCCTGCAAGGACGACATGAAAACGCTCAAGCAAATCCAGGCCAAGTACGCACAAAAGGGCCTGACCATTGTGGGCGTGAACCTTGACAGCGAACGCAATGACGCCGCCGCTTTCCTCCGCACTAACAGCTATCCCTGGAGCCACCTCTGGGAGGAAGGCGGACTAGATAGCCGCCTCGCCAATGAACTGGGCGTGTTAACCTTGCCAACGATGCTCTTGATCGACGACCAAGGCAAAGTCGTTCGCCGGAACCTGCATGTCAGCGAACTTGAGAGCGAGTTGGAGAAGGGGATGAAGAAATAGCTCATCCCCAGCGACACCACCCCAGGTAAGCCGCCAGTGCGGCCGCCGCAGTCATGCTGGCGGCCGCGAGGACCAGGGTGGACTTCGTCAATACCGATAAGCGTCGCCATTGGGCCTGGGTGAAGGACCAGGCCGGACGCGCACGCAACTCCGACCAGTCCAGTAAACGGGCTATCCACAACAATTCACCACTCAAGAGCGCGGCGCCAAAAATAAACACCAAGCAACCGGGCCCCGGCGCCGGCATCAAAAACAGGCCTGCCGCGCAGATTGCAGCCCCCGCACTCACTTTGAGTATTCTCTGCCCCCACCCGATGCGAACCCGCCGCCTCTGGCTGCGGTAGTAACGGTCTTGAAAGCGACGTCCTGGTTGGCTGGCGCGTAGCCGACGCCAACTCGCTTTCACGTTCTCAATCATCATTTGCCAAATTGCTCCCGACGTAGGCCCGCTTTAGGATGAGCGGCAGCCCCACTGCTTTCCTACGCAACTACGGCGCCACGCTTCTCCTTCTACGTCTTGAGCCATGCACTTGCTCCTTAGCGCCCACGGCGATGATCGCGCCTTGCTGGACGAACTGGCGCGTCGTTGGCCTTGGGCCATTCCCACCCAGGAGCGTCCCGGCTTAATCGCTGTGGAAGGAGATTCTTCGGAGCCTCAACCCCTGCTCCCACTTGTATTTGCGCGTCAGTTGTTACCCCATGCCCAGCGGATCGCCGCAGCGTCGGTGCGAGCTTGGGCTGAACAGACACTTGAAGCAATCGTCGATGCGCTCCCCCTAAACCAGCCTTGGCGACTCCATGTAGCGCCTCATTACGGTGCGTCAATAGCGTTTGACCAAGCGACTCGCGGCCCACGCCGGCAACGTTCGCGCCGCCCCATGAGACAGAACGCTCCGCCGCCCCCCACCACGCCCCGAATCCGGCACGCTGGGCGGCGCCGCTGCGAACTGATCCGTGCAACGCTCTTGCAGGAAATCAAACAGCGGAGAAGGCGTCTGGCTCGCCAACTTCACGAGGAGCCCTCGCCGCTGACTCCCGCCGATTCACTCGTCCAATTGCTTCTTACGTCGCCCGAGTCAGGCTGGCTTTCGCTCTCTCAGGCGCCAACACCTCATACGCTACGGCAAATGGTCTGGCCGTTCCCTAAGGGCGAAGTCCCGCTGGCCGTAGATAAGGCAGCGCCAAGCCGAGCCTTTGCCAAACTCGTCGAAGCGGAACAACGATGGGGACGGCGCATTGAAGCGGGCGAGACGTGTGTCGATTTGGGCGCTTCGCCCGGGAGTTGGAGCTACGTCGCGCTACAGCGTGGAGCGCGAGTAACCGCCGTTGACCGCGCACCACTGCGCGACGATCTGATGCGTCACCCTCATTTGACGTTTGTACGTGGCGACGCGTTTACTTACGAGCCAAAACAGCCTGTGAATTGGCTGCTATGCGATGTGATTGCGGCGCCCGATCGGAATATCGCTTTACTGCTCGATTGGGCCCGCCGCGGTTGGGCGAAACGGTTCGTCGTGACAATTAAGTTTCGCGGCCGAGAGGACTACCCGCTACTCGATCGTCTCCAAGAGGCGTTGCCGGCGCTAGCGGACGAATGGTTTCTGGTGCGATTGAGCGCCAACCGGAACGAAGCCTGCGCCTTCGGCTCAATCGCAGCCCAAGCGCGATAACCCTCTGGTGACGCTGCGCCCCGATCCTTTGTCGTCCGGGCTTTGCTATGCCGACACACAGGGGAACGATTGCGCCGATCGATCAAACGATTGGGTAGCGCCAATGGCGATGCAGCGTTCGCCGTCGTGCCAGTGCGATTGATTGCGGCCGGCATACTTCGAGGTATAGAGGGCGACGTCGGCGCGTCGCAGGAGCGTCGTTACCTCGTCGCCGTCCCGCGCTTGCGAGGCGCCGCAACTAACCGTCGGCCGAATTTCGGCGCCATCGACCGCAATGACCAGTTTTTCGACCGCTTCGCGAGCCCGCTCTGCGGCCCGATACGCCGCAAGCTCGGTCGTGGCCGGCATAACGATAGCGAACTCTTCGCCGCCATAGCGAGCGACCAGGTCGGCGTCGCGCATTGCGGCCCGCAGGGCCAAGGCTACATCGCGCAACACCTTGTCGCCCGCCACATGGCCGTATTCGTCGTTGATTTTCTTGAAGTGATCGATGTCCAACAGCGCCACCGAGAACGGCGTGCCGTATCTTCGCCACTCGGCCAGTCGACGTGTCAGCTCTTCATCGAGCGCACGGCGGTTAGGAATGCGCGTTAATCCGTCGGTCCGTGCTTCGGATAGGTACTCCAGCAACTCTTCCGACTGGCGATTGAGCCGCGCCTCGGCCTCGTCAAGCCGGTTCTGTAAACGTTGGTTGATCGACAGGATTTGCGAGATTAGCTCCAACACCACCGTCGGGCGCGGAGGCTCCTTGCCACCGCGGATGTGTGTCGCCTGATCGGCCAGGCCTTGAATTTGCTGGCGGTAATGGGCCACGTCGCGATGGAACGTGTTAGTCCACTGCGAAAGCTCGCCAACCCATTCCCTCACTTGCGCCGCCTCCGGCGCGACCGGCGCATCGTGACGGCGCGCCGCACGTGTACCCAAGTAGAAACCGATCCCCAACGATACGGCCCCGCAACCCAAGGCCAACATAAAAAGCGAGTACGATTCCACTCGACTTCTCCCCGGCGCGACGCCGCATACAAGCAAGGCATGGCTAGTCCTACCCAAAGGCAGGTCGCAATCGCAAGCCAAGCATCTTCACCGGGGAGAAAATTGCCGAAAACGCGAACGCACCCCTCCGCCTAATCGGCGCGAGATACGAACCGAATACACACCGGCGAGGGCGCCTCATACTCGGCGCCGGTTGCCTCTAGCGCGCCGGTTCTCTGGTCGATGCTGAAAGTAACGATGGTATCGGAATCCTGGTTTTCGGCCAGCAGCCAGCGTCCCGTAGGATCGATGGCGAAATTGCGCGGCGTTTTGCCGCGGGTGGACTCATGCTCCACGTACGAAAGCTTTCCCGTTTGCGGATCAATGGCGAATACAACCAAACTGTTGTGTCCGCGATTGGAACCGTAGAGGAACTTCCCCGCAGGATGCACCAAGATCTCAGCCGTGCTAAACCCTTGGCTTGGTGTATCGGGCGGCAAGGTCGAAATCGTTTGGAGCGGCGTTAGCACTCCCCGTTCGGCGTCGTAGCGGAACGCGGTTACCGTAAGCGTCAATTCATTAATGACGTAGGCGAACTTCCCACTGGGGTGAAACGCAAAATGCCGTGGCCCCGATCCCGGCTCCACCGAAATGGCTGGCGGATCATGGGGCGTTAGCGTTCCCGCGTTTGCGTCAAACTGATAGACAAAGATCTTGTCTACGCCCAAGTCGGCCGCAAATGCGAATCGGCCAGCCGCGTCGAGATTAATCGAATGGGCATGCGGCTCTTTTTGCCGAGCCGGATTAACGCTGGAGCCCTGATGTTGCTTGACCGAGGTGGGTTCCCCAAGGCGGCCGTCCTCGCGAATCGGAAGGGAGGCCACGCTCCCGCCGCCATAGTTGGCCACAAGCACATTCCGTCCTGTCGGATCGACCACCAGATGACACGGACCTGTTCCTCCCGATGATTGCGCGTTGAGAAACGTCAACGCGCCGTCGGCGGGATTGATCGCAAACGCACTGACTGAGCCGGTCGGCTTGCCTTCAAAACGCGCCACCTCGTTCACGGCGAAGAGGTAGCGACGATTAGGATGCACTGCCAGGAACGATGGGTTCGTGGTTTTGGCTGCCAGCCCGCGTGGCGTAAGAACGCCCGTCTTCAGATCCATCTCAAACCGATAGATTCCTTCGCTCTTGGCGCCGGTGTATGTGCCAACGTAAACCCACGCCCGCGCCGAGTTTTGCAGGTCGGCCTGAGGCTCCTGAGCCCACACCGTGGATGCCATGAGCGTGAGCGCCACACTCAGGAACCAAGAAGTCCAACGTTGTTGTCGCATCATAAGCGTACTGAGGTAAATGTCGAAAGTTATGAAATCCAAGGAGGCACAAACAGCAGCGGTTGCGTTTTGTCCCGCTCCCTCGATTGTACGGCAACGCTAAAAACAAAGCGGCTCTGCGTTTCCCGGCGCGTGGCCAAATGCAATGTTCTGATGCGGCGGTTAATCGGTTTAACTCGCGGCCGCGAATTTCTTGACGCCGCCTCAACCAATCTGTGGCCATTGCGGCCAGGATAAAAATTGTGCTTCATGTGCGGTCGGCCGTCCAGACGCGCCAGCGTCACAACTTCCACGTGCGACCGCGCCATCGCAGCCGACACCTGCTTATCGATCCTGTTGCATTCAGGGCGGATTGCACTCGGTGGAAGGATAACAACGCACCAAGCTTCCGTTTGCAGAACGCATTCCGCTAACGGCGCCGAGTGTCCTTCGACATCGTCTTCGCCTGAGATGGAAGCGAATGCGAATTGGCGATAAGTAACCAATCACTTGCGTCATTGGCGGGCTAACCAGCCCTCGTAGAACAGACGCCCCCTTACTACCGCCGCACACCCAAACACGAAGATGGGCAGTTCTACCCCTGATCGTAGCGAAGCAATCAGGGGCTGGCGTCAGCGCAGCATTCGGCATGAATTGTCATACCGACACACGATCATTTCCCTGAGATTTCACATCCATCGTTCGTTTCGCGGCGATGCTCCCAACCAAGAGCCTCTGGCAGGCATGCGGTAAAAGTAGAGCGTGCGTCATTGCTTCCCGCGTCTGAGCGATTAAGGTGAACAGCGGCAAGTTGTGAAGCGCTCTTTACGTGAACCGGCGTTTGGGGTTGTTCGCAGCGCGTAGCACACGGCGCGGGGTTGCTCTCCGCTTGTCAGCCTAGGATTTGTGTGAGATATTGGCATCCCAGTTTTGGGTTTATAACGTGGGAAATAGCGCTTCGCGCAATGGATATCTATCCGGCCATCGACCTGCGTGGCGGCAAATGCGTCCGCCTGCGGCAAGGCGACTACAATCAAGAAACCATCTTCAGCGACGATCCCGCCGCCATGGGCCGGCAATGGGTCGAGCAAGGCGCCGCTTGGCTTCACCTAGTGGACTTGGACGGCGCTCGTGACGGGACTCTCGCCAATCGAGCTGCAATCGCGGCGATTGTCGAGGCAGTTTCGACGCCATGCCAAATGGGCGGTGGAGTGCGCGACGAAGCCACCATCCGCCAACTGCTCGAACTAGGGTTGGCGCGTCTTGTTGTCGGCACGCGAGCCATCAAAGAGCCGGAATGGTTCGCACAAATGTGTCGCCAATTCCCTGGCAAACTTGTTCTCGGAATCGACGCCCGCGACGGTATGGCTGCGACCGACGGTTGGCTGGAAACCAGTCGCACGCCCGCGGTCGATCTGGCCCGGCAGTTTGCGAATCTTCCCTTAGCGGCGATCGTCTATACCGATATTGCCAAAGACGGGATGATGGCTGGCCCTAATCTTGAAGCCATGGAGCAAATGGCCCGCGCCGTGGAGGTTCCAGTCATTGCTTCCGGAGGTGTGACCACCGCCAGCGATGTGGCAAACCTCGCCAAATGCGGTCTGGCGGGCTGCATTATCGGGCGGGCGCTTTACGAAGGCAGTCTCAGCTTGGCCGACGCGCTGGCGGCGGCCGGCACGCATCCTCCTCCTAAAACCTGATCCCGGCCGGAAGGCTGCGGATTCGCCAGCGACCGTCGAGTCTCGAATCTCTCATTCCCACCCAAATCCTCTTGAGGAATCCCAGGCATGGCGAAAGTAAAGATCGAAGACATCCGCAATATTGCCTTCTGTGGACATGGGTCGTCAGGTAAGACTACGCTGGTCGATCAGTTGCTCGTTAAGACCGGCGCCGCGAGCGGCTCACCGAGTGTTGATAACGGGACAAGCATCTGCGACTTCGATCCCGAAGAAAAGAACCACAAGTACACCGTCGAAGCCAAGGTGGTGCACCTCACCCACCAAGGCAAGCGATTCAATCTACTCGACACGCCGGGCTACCCCGACTTCATCGGCCAGGCCATTTCGGCGCTCTACGGTGTCGACACGGCGGCGATCGTGATCGACGCCCACGCGGGAATCAAGGTCAACACCCGCCGCATGTTCGACGAGGCGGGCAAGGTGGGACTGGGTCGGATCGTCATCATTAACAAGATGGATTCCGACAATATCGACTTCCCGGCGCTGGTCAACCAAATTCGCGACGTTTGGGGCCCAAGGTGTGTGCTGGTCAATGTGCCGGTCGGAGTCGGCGCCGACTTCAAAGGTGTCATCAGCACGCTCAAGCCGCCCTCCGATACAAGCGGAGCGCTGATGGACCCGAACGAAGTTCATGAAGCGTTGATTGAATCGGTCGTGGAGGTGGACGAAGCGCTCATGGAGCGCTACTTCGAAGGCAACCCGCCCACCGACGAAGAACTGCCCGGCCTGCTGACGCGCGCCGTCGCGGCCGGCAGCCTAGTGCCGATCATTTGCGTATCGGGCAAGACGGGCGTCGGCATGAGCGAACTGCTCGACGCACTAGCCCATTGCGCGTTGCCGCCCGGAGCGCTCCGACGCACCGCCTTCAAAGACGGCGAAGAAATTGAATTGACGCCGGATCCGGAAGGGCCGCTGGTGGCGCGCGTGTTCAAGACGCGCATCGACCCGTTCGTGCAGAAGCTCAGCTTCATTCGCATTTTCTCGGGCGTAGTCAAGAGGGACGATGTGGTTCAGGTCTCGGGCGTTCGCAAAGGCGTCAAGCTGGGCCCGCTCTTGGAAGTCCAGGCGAATGAATCCAAGCCGATCGATCAGGCGGGCCCTGGCGACATTGTCGCCATTGCCAAGATGGAGGACTTGCACACCGGCGCCACGCTGGGTGAATACGAGCTTCCCCCGATGAAGTTCCCCACTCCGATGGTCGGCCTAGCCGTAATGCCCAAGAGCCGTGGCGATGAAACCAAGCTATCGGGCGCTTTGCAAAAAGTGGTCGAGGAAGATCCAACTTTCCGCATTGATCGTGACGCCCAGACCAAAGAAATGGTCATGACCGGCATGAGCGAATTGCACCTGCAACTAATTCGCGAACGGCTGGCGCGGCGCGAACACGTGGAAGTTGAAACCAAAGAGCCAAAGATTCCCTTCCGCGAAACGATCCAAGCCAAGGCCGAAGGCAGCTACCGCCACAAGAAGCAAAGCGGTGGCCGCGGGCAGTTTGGCGAAGTCCACATTCAGATGTTCCCGCTGCCGCGCGGCACGAACATTGAAGAGTTCGTCAGCCGGGAAAACTTCCCGCAGATGAAGGAGTATCACTACGACGAATCGATTAACTTTCTGTGGATCAACTCGATTGTGGGCGGTTCGATTCCCTCGAACTTCCTGCCCGCAGTCGAGAAGGGCTTCAAAGAGCGTATGGCCCGCGGCGTTATCGCCGGCTACCAAGTCCAGGACGTTGCGGTGAATGTCCACTTCGGCAAATATCACGATGTGGACAGCTCTGAAGCGGCCTTCAAAACCGCCGCGTCGATGTGTTTCCGCAACGTGTTCCAACAAGCCAAACCGGCGCTTCTGGAGCCGGTCGTCAAAATGGATATCACGGTTCCTGAATCGGCCGTGGGCGATGTGTATAGCGATATGTCCAGCCGCGGGGGCCGTGTCTCGGGCAGTGAGGCGGCCGGGGGCGGCATGCAAACCGTCCATGCCGAGGTGCCGCTCCGCGCCGTGACGACCTACAACCGCACTTTGTCGAGCATGACGGGCGGGCAGGGCAGCTACACCATGGAGTTCAGCCACTACGAAGTCATGCCGCCGAACGTGCAGCAAGAAGTGATCTCCAAGGCCAAGCTGGAAGAGGACGAGGAAGACTAACGAGCCGCCGTTGGTCAGCGGCAGGTTGCACGCATAACGCGGCGGGAAGGCTCTCGCCCGGACGGCGTGGCCAGACCGCCGTTCTCAGGCCACTTTGTTTTCGCCACGCTCCTCACCGGGGGGAGCGATCACGCAATGATGCACTCGCGCTCCGACCACCGTGCGCTTCCGCTCATTGGCTGGCGCGAGTGGCTCGCCTTGCCAAAGTTGGGCGTTACGCAAATCAAGGCGAAGGTCGACACCGGCGCCCGCTCCTCCTCGTTGCACGCGTGGGATATTGAAGAGTTCTCGCGCGGCGGCGTCCGCTGGGTGCGGTTTGTGCTCCATCCACTGCAACGCAGCAAAGAGGAAACTATCCGCGCTGAAGCCCGCTTGCTCGAATATCGGACTGTGCGCAGCAGCACCGGGCATCAATCGTTGCGGCCAGTGATTATCACCCCGGTCGACTTGCTCGGCCAAACGTGGCCCATTGAACTCACTCTAGCCAGCCGCGACGAAATGGGGTTTCGGATGTTGCTGGGACGCGAAGCCGTCCGCAATCGTTTTCTGGTTGACCCTGGGGCGTCCTATGTCGGCGGACGCCCCCCGAAGCGTCACAAGCCCACATAACAGACGATTCTGACGGCGTCGTTATGCGTACCTTTCCTTTAGCGGTCGCCCGACGTGGCCGACTCGTTTCCGCCAGGTGGCAAGGATGCAGGAGCGTAGAAAACTAACCGCAGCAGTTGCAGCAAAAGAAACACAAGGATCGGCGCCAGCAAATAGAGTGGCCACATGCGCCACAACACATGATGTCGAAACGGTAAGTCAAGCCCTTCCACCACCGCGGCGCTAACGAGGAACAACAATCCCAGAAGTAGCAAGCCACAACCGCCAACGGCCATAATGCCTTTGAATGTGGCCTCTTCCGACACCTCGTCGTCGTACAGTTCAATCGTCCGCCCGCGAGCCAGACTTCGCTCCACCGCGGCGGCAGTTTCTACATCGCGGCAAGCTTCCTGCCATGAAGGGCGCGTTGTCGCATCTGAACGAACAAAATGGTCGATCACGGCAGCAGCCTCACTCCACCCCTCCCCCACAAGCAACGTCTCGGCGTTTCTCGGCAACGTCAGCGCCCACGCTACGTCAACCGCAGGCCTCTCCAAGGTTGCTTTGCCCAATGCGCCTACGACGACCATTCGCGCGCCGCACCATGCATCGGGCGGTTGGATCGACCAGCGGACCAGGACTCCGTTTTCAGCCGACATTTGCACGCTGAGATTGCCCCAGGCCGCCGAACCGGGCGCCGGCCCCATTGCGCTGATCTTCGTCAAGTCGCCCACCAGCGCCCGTACAAGGGCGACATCGCGTGTGAAAAGTCTCAACACCGAGGGGCGGTCGCGTTCCGGCGCGTAACGCTCAATTACCACTTGCTCCACCTGGCCGAGCGACGAAGATTCGCCTGCTTGCACTAGCGCCGCCAACTGCTCAACCGCCGGATGCAACCGCCCAGGAATGAACGGAACGAGCGACGCTTGCGTATCGCGGCGAATCATCTCGAGCTCATAGGCGGCCACAACGTCACATGTGGGCCACGCTACGAGCAGTGGCGTCCCCGCCTTGGCAAGTTGAATCAGCTGTTCGGCGCGCTCGGCCTCGGGCCCGACGGCTACCACCACGGCGTCGACGGACGGTTCGTGCAATAACGCCTCCCACGACCAAGGCGCAACGGCATATGGCGCTACGCGAGCAATTTCCGACTCCCAGGTGCCCGGCTCGCAAACGGCCGTTAACTGATGCTCGGGATGGTCAATGAGATAGCGGGCTAAAGCGAGCGTATCGGCGTCAAGGCCCAAGAATGCGAACTTCATCCTGGCAAGGTACTCGATTTGTGATGCAGCCAAAAGGCGGCGCTTACGCACGAGGTTCACTCGCAGAGCAAGATGGATCTGACGAAGCAGTCTAGAAAGCGAGTGCTACGCCACACCGCCCGCGCTGGCGTCTGTGCTCTCTTGTGTTTCTCCGATCGGGTCGCTTCCGACTTCGCATCCGTAGAACCTGCGGGCGATTTCTTCGGAATGGAAAAGCATTTGCTCGCGGCGCGTGTAGACCGCATGCCCCGCGATGTGCCGAGCGAAATTGATCCCCTGCGGGCCGTAGTCCACCAGCAGTGTTTGTCCCTCGTGGGGAATTCGCATTCCCAAGGCGAGTCGCGCTGCCAGATCGCGGCGGCGCAGGTTCGGCTGCAAGAGACGGTTAAGGTTCATTTCCGCTCGCCACGTACGCCACGCCAGAAAAGGCGGCGCGAAGTTGGTCCCCGCGATGCCAATTTGCTGGATATAGTCCCCCCAGGCGGCCGTCAACAAATCGTCGGGCGCAAAAGGGAAACTCGCCCGATGCTTCGGGCAATTGGGACGACATCGGTGATGAATGAAGTGCAACAATTTGGCGTAACCGCCCGTATCCCAACCATAACGAATGGGAGTTCCCAACGTGACGATATCTAGCGCCGTGTTAGCCAGCGGGCGCTGGCCGCCTTCGAAGAGCGCTTCCACACGACGCAGCAAGTCCGCTGAAGGGCCTCTGCCCGTGTAATAGGGGCGAATGGCCTGGAAAAACTGACGACGCGGCTCTGGATCGGCGCCCAAAATGTTCGTCAGCAGCGCAAATACATTGCCCCCGTGGCTATGTCCCCAGAGCAAAACACGACCACCCTCAAACGACTGCGCCGCCAACTCATCCAGTAAGCGGAGAGCGGCGTGAGCGCGACCCACATGATGGTTCTCGCTCGACCAATAAAAAAGGCGCACCGGAATTGTCACTGACTCTTCGCCCGCGAGTGATCGCTCCAACTCGGCGGCGAAGGACGCCGTAAAATTCGCCTGTTCTCCTAAGAGGGCGTCCACCAACGCCTTGTGATGCCGACTGGCCCAAGAGCCGATTCCCGGCGCAACATGCCCGATAAGACGAGCCAGCCCTAGCGCATCCGTCCCGGTAAAGGTGCCATGGACTAGATAGATCGCGCGAACGTCGGCCTCACGCAGACATTCGCCCACCGCTTCCATGCGCCGCTTGATCTCCTCGGGATCGTCCGGAGCAGGGGGCAGCTTGAGAAATACCGGCGCAAAGGGAGGCGGATCCGCAGAGTAGACCTGATGACGGAAGTTGTTATGCGGCGGCATGACCCAATCAAGCGTCCTGTCCGCACACCTCCCGCGGCAGGTCGGCTAAACGAGGAAGGGACAACTCGCTGCGGCGCAATGCGGCGGGGCCGCGCATACGGCGCGCCTGACGATGGCATTCCTTCATCCGTTGTGCAACGTCGGCCAACAGCGTCTCGTCATTCATCGTTGCGGCCTGCTCCGGCGAAATCGCGGCGCCAATGCAAACGCAGATAGTCGTCAGCCGAGGGCAACAGCGGTTACGCGGCAGCGCGTCAAACGCTCCGTCAATTCCAACCGGCAGGATCGCCGCTTGGGAGCGGCGAGCCAGCGTGAGAAACCCCGGCTTAAGCGGCGCTATTTCGCCATCGCGGGTGCGCGAGCCTTCGGGGAAGATTAGCACCATCTCGCCGCGCTTCAGCCGCTTGAGCGTTTCCTTGATTCCCGCCAACCCCGTCCCTTCGCGGTCGATGGGAATCGCATCATAAAATTCGATCACTCGCCGAAAGACGGGAATGTTAAACAACGTATCGCGAGCCAGGTAGTTCATCGGGCGATCGCTGCAAAGCCCAACCAACACCGGGTCAAAGTGGCTCTGATGATTGGCGCACACCAGTACGGGCCCCGAGGCCGGAATATTCTCGCGGCCCTTGCAGCGCATCCCAAATGCGGCCACGCCGACCAAGCGTGCTAACACCCGCGATCCAGAGTACGCCCAACGCTGTATCGCCGAACGAGTCGAAGGTGGGGAAGGGGACTTAAGCATGGCTTCTGATCCACCGAAAGGGAACAGAAAGCCCCAAGCGAGAAATCCCAGGCCCCGTAAGCGCCGCCGCGGACCACGAAGCGCAAATCGCCAACCGCGTGCATCCTGACTGCTGTGTGGGGGCTTTTACTTCTCGGCCTGAGCCTTCTTCACAATCGCTTCCAGCCTCGCCACCACTTCTTCCGGCGTGAGGCCGTCGGTATAAACTTCGATTGCGTCTTCAGCCTTCATCAAGCGGCCAACCGGACGCGTAGCGTCGCGTTGGTCACGTTCATTCTGATGTGCGAGCACCTCTTCCCAAGTGACTTGCTGCCCTTGTCGCCGCAGGTCTTCCACCCGGCGGCGAGCGCGTTCTTCCGGTGACGCAGTAAGGAAAATTTTACACTCTGCATCGGGAAACGCCACCGTTCCTTGATCACGTCCTTCCGTGACAATGTTTCCACCACGGGCGATGCGTCGCTGTTGCTCCACCAGATGCTGGCGGACCACGGGGTTATCAGCCACATAGTGGATTGCGGCGGTAACTTCGGGCGTGCGGATTTCCTCCGTCACGTCCTCACCATCCAGAAGCACACGGCCCCCAGCAAACTCAATTTGAACTTCCTGGGCGAGCCGCCCCAAAGCAGCGGCGTCGTCCCACGAAGCGCCGCGACGCATTGCCGCGAGCGCCACCGCGCGATACATGGCGCCGGTATCAAGAAAGCGAAAGCCCAAACGCTTCGCCAACGCGCGAGTTACGGTGCTTTTCCCCGCTCCGGCCGGGCCGTCGATAGCGACAATCATAGGCGATCCTAAAGGCGACGCGGTTTACTCCACCTTCGGCGCGGCGTCGCCGGCTGGCTTGTTGTCGGCGGGCGAATCGTCTCCGCCCGAAAGGTCCTCCAGAGCGTCAAACGCCTTTTTTCGCTCTTCGGCCGAAACAATCACGCGTTCCTTTTTGGCGCCGGCCAGCGGCTGCGCAGCGCGGACCAACAGTCGCGTTGCGTACCCTTGCCCCTTTTGCAGATACCAGCCGTTCACCGAAACCTTATCGCCCACCCGGGCCAACGCATAATTACTGAGTTCGACTGAAATGGAGGCGTCGTCCGTCAACTGGGCCTCCACCACAGCGTTACCGGCCGCCACTCGCATTTTTCCGTTCTCAAATCCAGCCAGTCGCCCCGTCACATTCAGGTCCACCGTGGTGGGCTGTCGCGGTTTGGGGTTAGACGCCGCAGGTTTCGGATCGCCGAACAAGTCGGGAGCGCCAGCGCCGATGGAAGCGTCGGGAAAGGCGCCGATGCGCGTATCGGCCTTGGGAGTAATGACCGTCAACTGCGCCACGGGTTTGACCGCTTGCCCGCGCTGATCGAACGTTCCTTTGAACTGCACATACATTCCCGGCTGAAGCCAACTGGGATGAGCCGAAGCCTGATAAATAATGTTCTCCGGACGAGCCGGCGCTTTCACT
>CAYWIS010000032.1:30412-38184 GCA_964458385.1 uncultured Pirellulaceae bacterium | reverse complement strand
CGGCGATGGCTCGGGCGGTCCCGGCTATACCATCGCCTGCGAGTGCTACAAGCCCGAAGCGCGCGTGCACTTCCGCGGCTCGCTCAGCATGGCGCATGCGGGGAAAGATACCGGCGGCTCCCAGTTCTTCCTTACCTTTCGCCCCACGCCGCACTTGGACGGCAGGCACACCGTTTTCGGCCGTGTGGTGGAAGGCTTCGAGGTGCTTGCCGAGTTGACTCGCCGCGATCCCAATAGCTTTGGCCGTTTGCCGACGCCCGACAAGATCGTTAAAGCAGAGGTCCTTCGTAAGCGCGACCACGAATACCAGCCCGAAACCAAGCCAGAGTAGAACCACAAACGAAAAAATAAAAGCTGGCGCGGGGCAAGCCCCGGCCAGCTACCTCAAGCCGAAAAGCGGCGCTGAATCTTCTCACCCCCAAATGAAGATTCAGTTCCGCTTTCGGCTTTTTTCTTTGGCCGCAAGTTGTTTGTTTACTCCTGGCTCTTTTACTTTGCCGTATGCGGCTGAGCAGACATGATGTCTACCCGGCGGCGAGATTTCTTCTCGCGGGCGCGTTCGACTTCTGGGGCCGACTCGGGCGACGGTTGAGGCTGTCGAGCGAAAAGACGATCCACAACGGCCTTGGTCGTCTCGGGCGGCACAAAGGCCAGGTTGGCGAAGATCATAGCTAGCCCGAAGGTGATCATCCCCATAAACAGCGCGATCCCGCCGTGAATGAAGAACGCCAGTCCAATGGCAATCGGCCGAGTCAGACGCGGCCAGACCAAAAAGCAGTAGAACGTCTCCCAGAACAGGGTTACGGCCGAAATCGCCGCCACCAACCAGGGCCAGTGAATCACCCAGGTCATCGGCATCGACTGGTATTCATAATTGGCCAGGGCGTACCACAGGGCGCTGCCGTCCCACCACAGTTCGCCGCGCATCTTGCCGATGCCGCCGAACAGGTAGACGACGCACAAGTGCAACTGCAATAGCCGGATCGCCACATTCGTGCTTACCGTGGGAGCGACCGAGGGCGGCTCGCGTCCTTCGCGCTCGCTGCGGCGTTTCGCACGCCAACGATCGACCGACCACACAGCGCCGGCCGGGCCGAGCATCAAGTATAAGGCCAACATCGTGTTGGTGGTGTCCAACCCGAACAAAGCCCCCGTGAGCCGATGGCAGTACCCAACCGCGATCAGCCACGCCAGCACCGACACCACCCGCGTATAGAGCCCCACAGTGAGCATGGCGAACACGACCAGCGCGGCCAGGTGGAACAGCCACATCAGCACGGGCGATTCCACCCACCACCACCAAGTCCAAGTCCAGGCCTCGCCATGCAGCATCCGCCAAGCGTCGTAATTGACCCAGCTTTGCGGCCCCAGGAAGGCGCCCAAGTGCAGTGACCAGACCAAGTGGGTGTAGAACAACATGCCGCCAGCCAAGATGCGCAATAGGGCCAGCGTGTGCGGCAAGGCGGGCGTGAACCAGAAGCGATTCCAGGCGTCGCCCACATCCCGCGACCAATCTCTCAGAGCGGTAACGGCGGCGTTCATCGGATCTCTCCCGGAGCAATAAGTTCGGAAATCGATTCAGGCAAGTCGCGGTACAACTGCGGATCGTTAATCGGAATTCCTTCACGGAACTCGGCGGGCGAAGGCTGCCGATGCTCCACGCGGACGATCGTTACCGGGCGGCCGTCGTGGACCGCCGACAGGTGCTGTTCGAACGAGCGTTTCAGCGTCAGGTAGGTCTCGCGACGCCGCCGCCAGTCGTCGAGCATTAGTTGCCGCAACTCTTCGTTCTCGGGTAAGTCCTGCGGCGGTTCATCGGGCGTAAAGTGGGCGTGCAGCGACTCAGCCAGCATGAAGTGGCGGTGATACATCAGCCGCGGCAACTGAGTGCCGACGATCCGCGGCCGATCGGGCTCAATGTGCGGGAAGACGCCCGTTAGCGGCTCTTTTCCCTCTCCCTGATCCACTTCGTACCGCACCAGGTGGCTGGGGCCAGGATTCGGGGCGAAGTAAAAGTAGCCGTGGTCCAGGTAGGCGGCGTTAATGTACGGCTGGAGCCAGCGATAAATGGACTCGGCCAGCGGCGACGGTTCGCCCTGGCTGGACCGGCTGGCAAAGCGAAACGGCGGAATCAGCACGGCCGTCACATGCAACACGACCAGCACGCTGATCACAATTCGCCACCGCCGCGGCGTGGCGGAAGGAGCAAGGGGTGGGCCAGACATGGAAACGTTTAGGGGTTACAGATTACGGACCAACGAAGCGCGTAGCGCGGCGCAAGTTGTGTGTTTTCATTTTGCATCTTGCAAATCCTAGGATGCAATTTGCCTTATCTCGTTTCGCGCCGACGTTGCTTCTTCGCAACTTTAGGTTGCAATTCGCCAACGCGCCGCCGCAACGCATCAAGAAATAAAAAACGCCTCACGCGAACTTAGCCCGCGCAAGGCGTTTAAACCGTTATCAACCGCTCCCAAAGCGGCGAAAGTTAACCGCACTCCCCAGCGGAAGTGCGGGATTAGCTCTGCGTTTTCGCGTTACCGCGAGGCGACCTGAGCACCCTCAACGCCGAATTCCAACGTGCGGTTGTCGCCCGCGTTGAGCGTGATGGTCTGCTCTTGGGTGTAGACCTTGCCTTCGCGCTCCCAGGTGACTTGCACGAGGTAGTCGGACCAGGTTTGCCCTTCCGTCAGTTGCGTGGTGCTGAACGTGCGGACCGGACCGGTCGAGGTGGTCTCGGCGCCAGCCAGCGTGACCTTGGCGTTGTCGGGCACCTTCAGAGTCAGGGTGGTGGCGACCGTCTCGGCCGGGTTCAGGTCGAACGCCAGACGGCTGATTTCGCCCGCACGCAGCTCAACGGTCTTGACTTCCTCGATCTTACGGCCGTCGCGGACCACTTCGGCGCGGACTTCATACGCATACTTGAAGCCGCTGCGCAGACCACGCGAGACGTAGCTGCGTTGAGAACCAAGGCTGGTGGTCGGCTTGCCGTTCACGTACACCTTCGCATCGGCGGGAACGCTCACCATCAGCGTACCGGCATCGGCGCGGGCCGCAGCGGGAGGCGGTTCGGGAGCCGCATCATTGTTGGCCGGAGGCGTCGGGCTGTTGGCCGGAGGCGTGGGCGCGCCATCGTAGTAGTAGGTTTCGGTCGGAGCGGCATAGGGAACGACATAGCCGCCGCCCGAGCTGGACGAGCCGCCGCTGGAGCCCCAGCTACCGTAGGTGTATCCCGACGAGCTGGAAGAACCGCCCGATGAACCCCAACTATAAGTGCTGTACGAGCTGGAGCTGCCGCCCGACGAGCCCCAACTACCGTGCGAAGAGTAGCTCACGCTGTGGCTATAGCCCCAGCTGCCATGCGAACCCCAACTTCCATGCCAAGCGTGGATCCGAGCCCGAATACGCGAAAGCAATCCGCCGCCATGGCTTCCCCAACTGCCGCCCGACGAGCCCCAGCTACCGCCGCTGGACCCGCCCGAACTTCCCCAACTGCCGCCGCTGGAGTGCCAGCCGGCTTGGGCGTCGTTAGCGCCCGCCGCTCCCAACGCGATCACCGCCGCTAACGATAGCACCCGAAACGAAATCTGCTTCATGAACTCTTTCCCCCATCAACGAAGATACCACCTAGTCACTTGCAGGGCCAAACTGGTCTTCCCAGTTCACCTACTTTAGCAATACTAGCACGCAATTCAAGAAGTTCGCGGGAATTCCGTGGCTTAGGGAAAGAGTAGCGAGTGTGCAGAATAATCCATCTGCGCAAGGACTTAGGAAAACCTTACAGCTCCTTCACAGAAGCGAACGCAGGCCTCCCGCGGCGAAAGGGGTGGCTCATCGCCAGCACGGAAATACGTTGGTTTTGGCGTGGGCGCAATGTCGGCGTTGAAAGGTTCCCGAGCGCTAAGAAGAATTGCAAATCGTCGAGGAGGCTTCACCAGCGGCAAGCGTCTGGTCGCTCACGAACTCTCGCGACTACCCCCGGCAGTTTTATCCACCCGCCAGCTCTCTGGAGGATTACCAGCCCCCTTATCCGCCCGCGACAGACCTTCATCCCCCTGCATCCCCGCCTCAACCCAACCTTATCGCGCGGTGGGGGTAAGCTGAATGTGATCGAAGCCAATCTCGCCCGTGGCGCCAAACAGGCCGATGCGCAGAATCGCCTCACGAGTGGCAGGAGGCACCGTAATCGTCTTTGTTACTTGGCGCCAGGGAGAATCGCCTTGGAAAGGCCCGATCAGCCAGTTGCCTAGTTCCCGGCGCTGCGAATCGTAGAAGGTGACCGCCAAGACCGGAAGTTCATCGCGGGCGTGGCCCGCCACAACATTCTGGTAACGAACCCAAGCCGACAAGTTGATCTCGCGGATGCGACTGCCATCGAGAGCGAAACCTTGCAGCAGATGCGCCGCATTGCCCGGCTCGGAATTGCGGAACGCCATGTAGTGTTGGCCATCGGGCGACTGCGGATCGCTTTCCCAGAAGTGCTGCCGCTCGTAGTACCAGCCCGGCGCCGACCCGCCAGGCCCAGGCGGCTGTTCAAAACTGCCGTTGACCACTTGGGGGCGCAACGGGTCGGGATGCACCTGGCGGATTTCTTCAGCCTTGCCGGTCATGGGAACGAACAGCGTCGGCTGGAGCGCCTCGGACTCCAGCTTGCCGTTCTTCTTGCGCATCAGATACAGCGTTTGCTGGTAGCGCTCGCCAACAGGAATCACCATCAAGCCCCCTTCCCGCAGTTGCTCAACCAGTGGGGTCGGCGCCTTTTCAGGAGAGCAAGTCACGATGATCTTGTCGAACGGAGCGTGCTCGGGCCATCCTTGATAACCGTCGCCCACCTTAACGTGGACGTTGTTGTAACCGAGCCGCTGCAAGGTCCGTTCGGCCCGGCGGCCCAGCGATTCAACAATCTCAATGGAATACACCTCTTTGACCAGAGGGCTGAGCACCGCCGCCTGATACCCGCTGCCTGTACCGATCTCCAAGACCTTGTCGGTCGGCTGCGGATCGAGCGCTTCGGTCATGTAGGCGACAATGAACGGCGAAGAGATGGTCTGCTGGTCGCCAATGGCGATGGCCATGTCGTAGTACGCCAGCCGCCGATTCGTCGCCGGAACAAACTCATGCCGGGGGGTGTCGAGCATCGACTGAATTACCCGCGGGTTCGTAATGCCGGCGCCGATAATCGCTTGATCCACCATGCGCCGCCGGGCGGCGGAGTACTCGGCTTCGGTTTGTCCCCACGCCAGCGGAACGACGCCGACCAACATCGTCGAGACAAACGCCAGGAGAAATGCTCGCAGAGTCATTCGATCGCCTTTCGCATCGGACCCACTCCTGGAATTATAGCCGAGAATCTTGCTCCACGCGTCCAAGAGGGGGGACCTCCGCCCACCGGCAAAATAACCAACAACACGCCACCAATTCCCCCCGACCAGAGCAACGGAACGGGCGAGCCCGCTGCTTAGCGCTCCTCACCGACTCCATTGGTGACTTGGCAAGAGCCGGACGGTATAAACGTGGGTGCATGGGTTTTGGGCTTCGTTCTTCTCGCTCCGAGGGGGCCAATGGTGGCGCGTTACCTGCTCGCCGTGGGATGGTTAGGAACTCTTGCCGTTGTCTGCGGCGCCGAGGCGGCCGATCCTGCACGACCCAACATCTTGTGGATCAGTTGCGAAGATACGGGCCCAGAAATGGGTTGCTACGGTGACGCCTACGCCGTGACGCCCAACATCGACCGGCTGGCGTCTCAGGGGATGCGTTTCACTCATGCGTTCTCGCACTCGGGTGTGTGCGCCCCAACGCGTTCGGGCATCATCACCGGGATGTACCCCACTACCATCGGCACGCACGGCATGCGTTCCAACGGCGTGCCGCCGCCCTACGTGAAATGCTTCACCGAGTATTTGCGGGCTGCGGGCTATTACTGCACGAACGACAGTAAGACCGATTACAACTTCGCCGCGCCGCTCACCGCCTGGGACGACAGCCGCGCCGGCGCTCATTGGCGGAACCGGCCGCGAAAGGACCAACCGTTCTTTGCGGTGATTAACATCACCAGCAGCCACGAGAGCCAGATTCGCCAACCCGAAGCGCGGTACCAAAGACTGATCTCCACCTTCGGGCCCGAAGAAATTCACGATCCCGCTAAAGCCGAGTTGCCGCCCTATTACCCCGATACGCCCGTGGTGCGCAAAGACTGGGCGCGCTACTACGACATTGTGACGGGCATGGACAAGACCGTGGGCAAAATACTCCAAGACTTGGAAGACGACGGTCTGGCCGACTCGACAATCGTCTTCTTCTGGGGCGACCACGGCCGCGGTCTTCCGCGCGGCAAGCGTTGGCTGTACGACTCGGGCATCCGCGTGCCGCTGATCGTTCGCTGGCCGGGCGTAATTGAGCCGGGCACGGTGAACGACGAGTTGGTCTGCTTTCTCGACCTGGCGCCGACCGTGCTTTCGCTGGCCGGCGTAGAGATTCCCAAGCACTTGCAAGGCCAAGTGATTCTTGGGCCACAGAAAGCGCCGCCGCGCCAGTATATTTTCGCCGCTCGCGACCGCATGGACGAAACGCGCGACATCATCCGAGCCGTGCGCGACCACCGCTACAAGTATCTGCGCAACTTCATGCCCGAGCAGCCTTACGCGGCGCCCATCGCGTACATGGATGAAATGCCCACCATGCGCGAGTGGCGACGCCTGAACGCCGAGGGCAAACTCACCGGGCCGCAAACCTTGTTCTTCCGCAAGACCAAACCGGTTGAAGAGCTGTTCGACACGCAAGCCGATCCGCACGAAGTGGTCGATCTGGCCGATAACCCCGAAATGCAAGAGACGCTTGCGCGCATGCGGGCAGAGCTTGATCGCTGGATGCAAGAAACCGGCGATTTGGGCCTGATCCCCGAACCTGTTCTCGAGGAACAACGCCGCCCCGGCGGCGAATGGAATGTGACCGCAGATCCGGTCATTCACATTGCCGACGGCCATGCGACCATCACCTGCGAAACTGAAGGAGCGTCGCTGGCGTACATTCTTGGCCCGCGGCAAGAAGGCCGCGAACATTGGCTGCTCTACACCAAGCCGGTAGCGATCCAACCCGGCCAAATGATTCGCGCCCGCGCCTGCCGCCTTGGTTTTCGCGACAGCCGCGTGGTGCGTGCAATCGCCAACGGGGGCGAAGCGCGCGGGGAATAGGAACTAAGATGCGGGCCGGTCTTACCGCTTGAGGCTCAGCTTCGAATCCGTTCCTCCCGATGGCTCCTTGGTAAGAACGCCTGGCAATCGGGCGGCAAGAGCAGGTGTGCGGCTTTGTCTGGCGCCGCCTTTTTTCTTTGAGCCACCACACCGCTATGGCGAACTTGGAGAACGGGGCCGAAGTGCAAGCGTTTCCCGCAACGCCGGGAATATCCTCACTTCCCAAACCTGCGTGGGAGCTACATTCCCCCAAGCGCATTTCAAACTATGATTGAGCGTATCGTCAGTTGGCGGCGCGCCGCCGATCCGTTTATCATTCCCGGCCAGTGCGGCCGTAGGCTTTCATCCTCCATACGATCCCGATGACCGATTCCACCCGCCTGCGCGGCATCTTCACACCGAACATTGTGCCGTTGGACTCTCGCGGCGATATTAACGAAGCCGAACTGCGGCGTTACGTGGACTGGCTGATCGACCGCGGCGTGCACGGCTTGTATCCCAATGGCTCAACGGGCGAGTTCACTCGCTTTACGGCCGAGGAGCGGCGACGGATCATTGAGATCATTGCCGATCAAAACCGCGGCC
>CAYWIS010000032.1:28912-30402 GCA_964458385.1 uncultured Pirellulaceae bacterium | reverse complement strand
AGTGCCGATCCTGGCCGGCGCCGCCGAAGCCAACGTGCGCGAAACGATCCTGGCCTGCGAGTATTACCACGAGTTAGGCTGCCGGGCGGTGGCAATCGTCTCGCCGTTTTATTACAAACTTTCGCCGGCCGGCGTGTATGCGTACTTCAAGGAGATCGCCGACAACTCGCCGATCGACGTGACGCTATACAACATTCCGATGTTCGCGTCGCCGATCGACGTGCCCACGGTCCGCCGCTTAGCCGAAGAGTGCCCGCGCGTGGTGGCAATCAAAGACTCCTCGGGCGATTTGCCGCACATGATGCGGATGATCGACGCGGTGCGTCCTCACCGCCCCGATTTCGCGTTTCTGACCGGCTGGGACGCGGCCCTCATGCCGATGCTCCTCATCGGCTGCGACGGCGGCACCAACGCCACCAGCGGCGTTGTGCCCGAAATCACCCGCAAATTGTACGACTTAACTCTTGCGGGCAAGCTGGACGAAGCTCGAAGTCTGCAGTACCGCTTGCTGCGGCTGTTCGATGCAATGATCTACTCGGCCGAATTCCCCGAGGGCTTCCGCGCGGCCTTGCGTTTGCGCGGCATTGAGACGGGTAAGGGACGTCAGCCGCAATCGCCGGGTCAGCAACTTTCGCTGCAAAAGTTAAGCGACGAACTGCAATGCCTGTTGGCGGGGGAAGGTTTTGTCGACGAGCCGATCAACGGCTGCCCCGTCGGCCAAGCGGTCGATCCCGAACAGGTGGCCCGCATCGTCCAAACCGTCGTAGGCGAATTGAGGCGGCGTGGGATCAAGTAAAGCCTCACCGCAACGCGCCGCTCCAAGGTCAAATTCTCGCCGGCGTCCCTCTGCGCGGGGCGCTCGTTGAAAAAATGTGGAAAAAAGTTACGGCCTGGCCGCCGGCGCCACTCTGCGCCTAACTGCCGGATGAGCAACCACTTACATTCCAAGAAGATTACGATCCATTGCTGTAACTTGGCAGGAAGGCGGTAAAAGATGGGGTAAAACACGCGATTTTCAGTGAACGCCTGTATAATGAGTTAGTGCCCCAATCGTTCGTCGCCGACCTCGTCCCACCTCAACGGCGGCCGCTTCGCCCACCCTCATCCGAGTTTCCCTCCTCGGCAATCCCGCGTCTTGGCCTGACGCGGGGCCGCTATAAAAGCCAACGGGCCGGAAGTCCGTTCCGGCCACACGCTTTGCCCGAAGGCGAGTTCGTGGACCGCAAGAGACTTCCGACCCGTAGAGTGTGAAGTCGGCGGAACTTAGGCAGCTCGGCGCATCGAGGATCGGCGAGTCGATTCCTCGTAGGGCCGAATCTGCCCTGCAATTTCGACTTCCATCTCCTCCTCCAACTCCTCTTCCTCCTCGTGATAGCCGTAGCCGTAGCCATACCCGTAGCCATAGCCGTAACCATAGCCATAGCCGTAGTAGCCGTCGTTGTTGTCGTCGCCAATGCGGTTGGCCACCACGCCGGCCAATTGTACGTCCA
>CAYWIS010000032.1:0-28902 GCA_964458385.1 uncultured Pirellulaceae bacterium | reverse complement strand
CTCGGCCGCGCGAAGCACCAGCTTGCGGTGGTTCTTGGCGGGCTGCACCACCAGGACCATGCCTTCCACCAGACGCCCGATGATGCAGGCGTCGCTGGCCACCAGCACCGGCGGGCAGTCGACGAGAATTTGGTCGTAGATGGTTTCGGCCCAGCCCAGCAGTTCCTCCAAGCGGGGACCGCTCAGCAGCTCGGTCGGATTCGACGGTTTGGGGCCGCAGGGGAGAATGTCCAAGCCATCGACCCCTGTGGCCAAAATGCGTTCGGCGCACAAGCTGGCGATGTCGCGGTCGGAACGCAGAATCTCCGACAAGCCGGGTTGCCCTCGCATGCCAAACAACTTGGTCAAACCGGGGCGCCGCAAGTCGATATCGACCAGCAATGTCTTCTTGCCGGCTTGAGCGTACGAAACGCCCAAGTTGGCCAGTACGGTCGTTTTGCCGTCGCCCGGCTCGGAACTGGTAATCGCCAAACGATTGCGATCGGAGCCGCCCAAGCTGAGCGTCGTCCGCAAGGTGCGGAACGCTTCGCTGGCGACCGACTCGGGCGAGACGTGCACTTGCAACGCCTCGATACCCACCTCGGCCGGAGCGGCCAACTGGCGGACCATCGCCAAAATCGGGGCGCCCAGTTGCTCCTGCATTTCTTCGGGCGAGCGGAACCGGTCGTCCATTACGTCCAACACGTAAACGGCGCTTACGCCAACAGCCAAGCCGCCCGCCAACGAAAACAGCGCCACCAGCAGCAGCTTGGGCGACACGGGGCTGTCTTTGGCGATCGCCGGGCTGACCACCGAAACGCGCACATCGCCCGACCGACCCGAGAGATCGATCCCGGCGATCCGCGACATCAGCATGTCGTGCTCTTTACGAAGGCGTTCGGTTTCGTGGTTAACGACCGTCAACTCGGCCAGTTCGCCATTGAGTTGAATAGCCTCGCGCTCGGCAATGGCGAATTCCTCGTTCAGTTGCCGTTCGTGCTCCTGCACGCTGCGAAGCTTTTCCTGCAAAAGCGAAATCAGCACGGGCGCCAAGCGTTCATTACTCAAGGTGCTCATCCGCTGCTGCACGCGTTCATTGTACGTCGCAATGTAGGTCATTGCGTTGTCGATCTGCTGACGAAGTTGGAGAACCTCGGGGTGATTGGGCCCCAGGTGCCCCAAGAGCATTTCCAGCCGCGCGCGGTCATCGATGATCTTGCGTTCGATCTGGGCGGCTTCGGCGTCCAGAGATTTCAGGCCCAATTGCCCCATCAGCAAATCGCCCCCCACGCCGGGTTCAATGGCGCTGAGGTACTGCCGCAGGTCGCCGCCGTTGCGGGCGGCCGTGGTCACGGCGGCGTACAAGGTTTGGAGCTTAATCCGTTCTTGCTGGACGGTGCTGATGGTGTCGCCCAGTGTCAGCACGCGCTGGATGGTGGGATGATTCATCTTGGCCTCCTGCCCCACCATGCCAATGGCGCCCAAACGCTGAGTCACGTCCAGGTACTGTGCGTTCTTCTTCTCGATCCGCGCTTCAAGATCGTGCAGTTCCTGTTGCAGAACGGCAAGCAGTTCCTCCGAAACGTCCCGCTGATCCTTCTTGATGAATTCCAAGTACGCGTCGACGACTTCCCGCACCACGGCTTCGGCCACTTCGGGCGAGCTCCACCGGAACGAAAGCTCGATCACGTTGGTGCGTCGCACGCCCGACGCCGAAAGCCCCTGCTCCAGGTGTTCGATCTGCAAGTCGGGATAACTTTCTCGCAGCCGCTGCATGGCGCCGTCCAACACCTTGCGGCTGGTGAACAGCCGTTCGTACGTCGGAATCAACGCCTGGCTGCTGGCCTGTGCGGCCAGGCCCATGCTGCCCGGATCGATGCCGGTTTGTTGCACCAGCAGCGACGCCTTGGCCTGGTACAAGCGGGTGGCGGTAATGTAGTACAGGCCGCCGAGCAAGCAGGCGCCGGCCAGACTCGCCAGGACGATCTTCTTGCGCCGCAGGATCACGCGCAGAAAGCGCATGGCGGCCTGTACGCTGTCGGCGGCTGTCGGCGCTCCCAGATCGGCCGGCGAATCCCCAAGTTCCTGACTCATACGCGTTGTTGCCAAGTGCGAAAGGGCTAGAAAATCGGCACGCCAGCCGAGAAGCCAAAGCGGACAAAGTTCATCAGCGAGCCGACGGTGAACGTCAACGGCGTCTCTTCCACGCTCACCACGTCGCCCGGCGCCAGGCGGATGTTCGCCGGCCCGCCGCCTTTGGCTTCCCGGATTGAAGCCTCGATGACAACAGGCTGATCACTGCCGTCGATCGTGCGATAGATATGCACCTTGTCAGCAATCTCCATGGTCCGTCCACCAGCCATGGCGATCGCATCCAGAAGTCGAATGTCTTGGTCGTTCAATCCCTCATACTGCCCCGGCTTCTTCACCAACCCAATCACGCTGAAGGTGCGCGGGGGCTTCTTGCCGACCATCACCACCGAGCCATTCTCCAAGTGGAAATCGCCGCCGCGGCCCTCGGTCACATCGCGCAAGTTGACCGTTACGTTGCGGCTTCCCACCGGCGACGGAGGACCGCCGGGATAACTCGCCTGGTGCACCGCGTGAGGATTGGCCGGATGGGTAATCTCGATGACTTCCCCGGCGGTGCCGCTCTTCAGACCGCCCGCCATCGAAATTGCGGCCAGCAAGTCGGCTTGCGTAATGGGCAGGTCGTAATCGCCCGGCTTGACCACCTCGCCCACCACCGACACCCGGATCGAGCGGCGGTCAACCAGGTGGATCGCCACCTGCGGGTTGCGGTAAATGCCGCGGGCCACGCTTGCTTCGCGCACCACATGCTCGGCATGCGGCAACACCAGCCCTTCCACTCGCACGGGACCGACCAGCGGCACGTTGATTGTGCCGTCGTCGGCCACCCGCAGGAGCCACTTGTTGGGGCCTTGCCGCTCCAACCCGGTGGCAATCGCCACTTCCAGCGTGTCGCCAACAAAGATCTGCTCGGTGTTCGCGCGCGGCCGCGCCAATTGCGAAAGATTGATCGCCCGAGCGCTATCCAACGGCGGCGCTTCCAGCTCGGGCGGCAGCCGCGAAGCGCGGTACATCGCGGACTGGCACCCCAAGCACGAGGCCCACGCCAAAACCAGAACGCTCAAGGCGATCGCTTGGCTCCAGGGCCTGGAAGGACGCGAATGACAAGGTTGATCCATTCTCACCCGTCGTGTGTTAAGCGAAGGGAGTTCACTACCTAGCGGCGCAGTATCGACCAGCAGCCACCCTCAGGCTTGTTCGTCGGTATCGGTTAAACCGGACAAGCGGCTTTGGCGGATTGTGAACTTTCCGCCGGTAATGCAACCTGAACCGCCCGGCCGCGCTCGCGTCCTTGGCCTAGAACGTGCCTCGGGCGCGGCGAGGAGCGGGGGGATAGTACCCGATCTAGTGATGAGCACAAAGAGGAATTCGCCTTAAGTTTCAGCGAAATTCTTTAACAGCCGCAGACCGTCCGCCTGGCTCTTTTCGGGGTGAAACTGGGTGGCAAAGAGGTTGTCGCGCCAGACCGCAGCGCAGAAGGGGCGGCCATATTCCACTTCAATGGCGGTCACTTCCGGCTCGCGGGGGACAACATAGTAAGAATGGACAAAATAGAAGTACGCCCCATCGGGAATCCCTTCCAAGGCAGGCGCCCGGCGCACAATACGCGCCTGGTTCCAGCCCATGTGCGGCACCTTGTATTCCGCGGGCAAATCAAACCGCACAACCTCGCCCGGCAACACGCCCAACCCTTCGTGGCGGCCCCCCTCGTAACTAACCTCGAACAGCAGTTGCAGCCCCAGGCATACTCCCAGAAACGGCTTGCCCGCCTCAATGGCTTGTCGCAAAGGCTCCACCAATTCTCGCCGTCGCAGTTCGGCAATCGCGTCCTCAAAGGCGCCCACCCCCGGCAGCACGATACGGTCAGCCCTCTCCAGATCGGCCGGATCGCTGGTCACCACCGCCGGATGCCCCACCCGCTCAAACGCCTTTTGCACGCTTCGCAGGTTGCCCATCTGGTAATCAATAATCGCAATCATCAGTCCGGCCGGAGAGATCAGGAAACACAAGCCACTCTGTCTAAGGTAGGTAAGACAAGCAACCCTGGCTAGAGCCCCGGAGCAATACAAACGCCGAAAGGAATCCAAGCGACGCGTTCCCCGCTAAACCCCACGCCCACTCTCAGCGCAAGCTCCCTTCGTACCCGCAACGAACCCCCGAGCGTTTTGCCCACCTCTGCGCCGTTCCCCGGCTTTGGTCAGGCTCTTACATCTAACTAAGCATAAGATATGTTGACGCCCATTCTCCCTGGCTGCCCCTTTTTCCTATTCCACCTCGTCTACGACGCTGACTCCCGCGTCCCGCATGCGAGATGGCCAAGCCCCGGCGCCTTGCCGGTTCAAAAGCTTGACGGCGCGGGTTGTGGTATGGCAGGTTGAATGCCGGCCTTTACCTACGAAGGAGCGCCCATGATCCAACGACGTTTGCAGGTCGAATTGGAAAAGGTGGCCCAGCGCTATCGCCGCCTGCGGCTATGGGGACTGTTGGCCGTGAACTGGTTGGCGGCTGCCTTGATCGGCCTGCTGCTGGTGACGTTCCTTCCCGGAGCCTCACTTGGCCTGCGCAGCGCCGCCTGGTTGGCGAGCGCATTCCTCATTCTCGGTGCGGTCATTGCTTGGTTGGCGGTGCGTTCGGTTGGCGACAACCGCTGGCTTGCCCGGAAGATTGAAGTTCGCCATCCCGAGTTGCAAGCTCGCTTGCTCACCGCGGTGGAACAACAGCCCGACGTTCAAACGGGACGTTTCGGCTATCTCCAAGAAACCGTCATTCGCGAAGCGTTGGAGCATGGCCATCGTTGCGGCTGGGACGACACCGTTTCTGACGGCAAGCTAGCCACAGTAAGGATCGCGCATGGTGTGGCGCTGGTTGCATTCGTTGTGGCGCTTCTGGTGCTGGCGGGCTCAGGGCCTGAAAGCCGCAACCCGTTGGCGTCGACACGATCGGACGCCGACCTGACGGCCTTGGGACGATACCGGGTCGAAGTCAAGCCCGGCGATATCGAGATCGAACGCGGCGGCAGCCTGGTGGTCATCGCTCGGTTCGTCGGCGAACTTCCGCCCGACGCCGAATTGATCGTCGAATCGGCATCGGGAAAGGCCGATCGGTTGCCCATGTCGCGCAGTTTGGACGATCCCCTCTACGGCGCGCGGGTGGCGTCGGTCACCGAAGACCTTACGTATCGCGTCGCCTTCGACCAACAGCAAACGCAGCCTTACCGCGTTACGGTGTTTGAATATCCCGCGATGTTGCAAGCCGACGCGAAGCTAGCGTTCCCCGAGTACACCTCGTTGCCAGAAAAAGAAGTGGCCGATACCCGGCGCGTGACCGCGGTCGAGGGAACGCGTCTCACGTGGGTTTGCCGACTCAACAAGCCGGTCGCATCGGCGCACTTGGAAAGCGACGATGGCGAAACCCTGCCCTTGACCGCCAGCGCCGACGATCCCACGGTCTACACCGTCTCGTTCACGATGACCCAAACCCGGCGACACCGCCTACATTTGCAGGACGCGCAGGGCCGCACCAATCCCGAACCGCCCGAGTTGGTGGCGAATGTAATTCCCAACCGGCCGGCCGAGATCGAAATCGCTTGGCCCGCGCGCGACACGCAGGTTTCACCGCTTGAGGAGTTCGACCTGGAAGCGACCGTCTGGGATGACTTCGGGCTTGGGCGTTACGGCATAATCTTTAGCCACGCGGGCCAAGAGGAACAAGAGGTTGTGCTCGGCGAAGGAGGCCGCCCCAAGGAGCGCCGCTCTCTGGCTCACCAGATCGACCTGGAGCAATTGCAGGCCGAGCCCGATCAACTCCTTTCCTACTACTTCTTCGCCGAGGATTACGGGCCCGACGGCCAAGTGCGACGCACCTTGAGCGATATCTTCTTTGCCGAAGTCCGCCGTTTTGAAGAAATCTTTCGTGAAGGCGAGCAGCCGGCGGGCGGGCAACAACAACAGCAGCAGCAACAGCAAGCGGGGCAGAACGCTCAACAAGCGGAACAACTGGCCGAACTGCAAAAGCAGATCATTGCCGGCGCCTGGAACGTCTTGCGTCGTGAACGGCCCGGCGACCTCTCCTCTCAGTTCGCGCCCGACGTTCGGTTGTTAGTCGAGTCGCAAGGCGCGGCGTTGGAGCAACTAGAGGAGCTTGCAGACCGCGTGCAGGACCGGCAATCGCAAGACTATGTGGAGGAAGCCAAACGCCACATGGTCGCCGCCACACAGAACTTGATGCGCGCGGTCGATGACGAATCGCCCGAACCGCTCCGCGACGCGTTGCCCGAGGAGCAGGCGGCCTACCAAGGGCTGCTCAAGCTGCGGGCCCGCGAGTATCAGGTGACGCGCTCTCGCTCCCAGCAGCAATCGGGCGGCGGGGGTGGTGGCGGCGGCGCCATGCAGCGGCAACTGGATCAACTGGAATTGCGGAACGATGAAAACCGCTACGAAGACCAGCGCACCGCGCGGGACCGCACGCAAGAAGCTCAACAGCGAGAAGTTCGGCAAACGCTTAATCGTCTTCGCGAGTTGGCCCAAAGGCAAGAAGACCTGAACAAGCAACTCCAGGAAATGCAAGCCGCACTGGAGCAAGCAACGACCGAAGAGGAGCGAGAAGAAATCCGCCGCCGGTTGAAGCGGCTAAGGGAAGAAGAGCAGCAGATGCTGCGCGATATTGATGAGCTGCGCGAACGGATGGATCAGGCCCAAGATCAACAAGCGATGGCCGAAGCGCAGCAACGCTTGAACGAAAGCCGCGAAAACGTCCGCCGGGCGTCCGAGGCGCTCGAGCAAGGCCGTGTCTCCCAAGCGCTGGCCGAAGGCTCCCGCGCCCAGCGCGAATTCGAAGCCCTCCGCGACGAGTTCCGCCGCCGCGCCGCCGGCCAGTTCGACGAACAACTGCGCGAGATGCGTCAAGCCGCCCGCGAACTCGAGGAAAACGAACGCCGCCTTGCCCAACAGATGCAAGACGCCAATCGCCCTGACCGGCCTCGCACCCTCCGCGACGCGGTCGCCAGCGAAGAGATCGCCCGCGGCTTTGAAAGGCAACAACAAGACCTTCAACGGCTGCTTAATCAAATGGAGGAAGTCGTAAAAGAAGCCGAGCAGCCTGAACCGCTCTTGGCGGACCAACTTTATGAAAGTCTCCGCAACGCCCGGCAGGAGCGCATCGACCGCGCATTGGAGACAGCCCGGCAACTCGCCCAAGCTGGGCTGGTGGATCAAGCCGCCCCCGCCGAACAGGCCGCACAGCGTGGCTTGGAGAACCTGCGGCAAGGCGTGGAACGCGCCGCTGAAAGTATCCTTGGCGATGGAACCGAAGCCCTGCGCCGCGCGCACGAAACGCTGCAAGATCTGACGGAGCAACTAAGGCGCGAGGCGGAATCCCGCGAACAAGCATCAGGCAACACGCCTCAAGACCCGACAGATCGCCGCCCCGAGCAAGGCGCACTGCAAGAATCGGAGCAATCGGGCAGCCAGAACAAACAACCAAACTCAGCACAGCAACCAGGCCAATCGCAGCAACCAGGCCGACAGCAGCAATCCGACCAACAACCCCCGTCAGACCAACAGGAGAACTCGGGCCAGCAGCAATCAGGCCAGCGGCAATCAGGTCAGCAACAGTCGGGTCAACAACCGCCGTCAGAAGATTCCCGGCAGCCGGGACAACAACAAGGAGAATCGCAGTCGCAGGGAGATTCGCAACCACAAGGTTCCGCATCGCAACAAGGGTCGTCGCCGCAACAAGGGGCAGCATCAGGAGGCGGAAACGCCGAAGATCCCACGTCGCCGGCGCGCCGTCCACGGTCGCTGCGCAATGACCGCAACCAAGAGCCCCCGTCCTTTGACCGTAGTGGTCCCAGCGGCGGCGCATTCGATCACCAAGGCGGACCAATGAACCCGCTGACCGGCGAGAACTTCCGCGAATGGTCCGACCAGTTGCGCGATGTAGAGGAGATGCTCGACGACCCCGAGTTGCGGGGCGAGGCCGCCCGCGTGCGCGACCGTGCTCGCGCCATGCGCGCCGAATACAAACGCCACTCGCGCGAGCCCAACTGGGACCTGGTGCGTCTGGAGCTGCTTGAACCTCTGGCCGACCTCCGCGACCGGGTGGCCGAGGAGCTCATTCGCCGCCAGTCTCCCGACACGCTCACCCCCATCGATCGCGATCCCGTTCCTCCGCAGTTCGTTGACCCCGTGCGCCGCTACTATGAAGAGCTAGGCCGCGGAAAATAAGGGAGCGTGCGGAGCCTTCCTGGCGTTTGCGTCTTTCCTTGGGAAACGCCGCCCCCCGATTTGGACGCACACTCGTCCAAGGAGCCCGCCAGAGCGGCGGTGAATCTCCGCGCTCCCAGCAGGAGTTTGCCATGTCTCAGCTTGTCTGGGGCGCGCCCGAGTGGGCGCTGCCTGCGGTCATCCTGGCCACCGTCGCGCTTTTGGCGCTGGTGTGGTCCTATGTACGTTCGCCCGGACCGCGCCGCGTGCGGATCGTTGCGGCAACCCTGAAAACGCTGGCGGTGTTGGCGCTGGCGGTGTGTCTGATCGAACCGCTCTTAAGCGGCAATCGGCCCCGACCCGGCGCCAACCTGTTTGTGGTGTTGGCCGATAACAGCCAAAGTCTGACGGTTCGCGACGCCGGCCAACGAGAAAGCCGCGGCGAGATCGTCAAACGCCAGCTCACCGCGGAATCCCCCTGGCGGATGCGGCTGGAACAGGATTTCGACGTGCGGCGGTATCTCTTCGACTCGCGGCTACGGTCCACGCCCGACTTCCACGCCTTAACCTTCGACGGAGCCGCCTCGACGTTGTCGGCCTCGCTCCAAAGCATCGCCCAGCGGTTCCGGGGGCGGCCGCTGGCGGGCATTCTGCTTTGGACCGACGGCAATGCGACCGACGCTGTCTCGCTATCCGACTTGAACTTGGACTGGTCCGCGCTTCCGCCGATTTATCCTGTGGCGCTGGGCGACGACGATTCTCCCCAGGATCTGGCGATTGGCGCCTTGCGCGTCAGTCAGACCAATTTCGAGGCGGCGCCGGTTACCATCGAAGCCCCCATCGACGTTGCCGGTTACGAAGGACAACAGATCACAGCGCAACTTCTTGATGCTCGCGGCAAAGTGCTAGAGCAACAAACCCTCACGGCGTCGGCCGACGCGCCGCCGCGGGCCCGATTCCAAACGCGCCCCGAACGAGGCGGCGTCCACTTCTACCAGGTGCGCGTAGCGGCCGCGTCGGAAACAGACGTGTTCGACCATCCAGACCGCTCGCGCGAAGCAACCTTAGCCAACAACACGCGGTGGGTGGTGGTCGATCGCGGCCAGGGGCCGTATCGGGTACTGTACGTTTCGGGCCGGCCTAATTGGGAGTTCAAATTTCTCCGCCGCGCGTTGGAGGAAGACCCCGAGGTCGACCTAGTGGGCCTGATTCGGATCGCGCGGCGCGAACCGAAGTTCACCTTCCGAGAAAACCGCGACCATCGGACCAATCCGCTCTTTCGCGGCTTCGATAACGTGGAGCCGGACGACGCCGAACAATATGACGAGCCGGTGATACTCCGATTAGGCGCCGAAGATGCTTCGGAGCTACGCGGCGGTTTTCCCAAAACCGCCGACCTGCTGTTCCGCTACCATGCGGTCGTGCTCGACGATGTAGAAGCCGAATTCTTCACCTCCGATCAGATGCGGCTCTTGCAGGAATTTGTGCGGCGGCGCGGCGGCGGCTTGCTCATGCTGGGCGGCCAAGAGTCGTTCGTCAAAGGACGTTACGACCGCACGCCGTTGGGGGAAATGTTGCCGGTTTACCTAGACCGCATTCCGCCCGCCCAACGAGCCGAACGCTTCCGCCTGACGTTAACGCGCGAAGGCTGGCTCTCGCCGTGGGTCCGCGTGCGCGCCAACGAAGACGACGAGCGAGCCCGGCTAGCGGCCATGCCGCCTTTTCAAACGGTGAATGCCGTGCGCGCCGTTAAACCAGGAGCGGCCGTGCTGGCCACCGTCACCACCAATCAAGGCGAAGAGTTGCCGGCCTTGGCCGCGCAGCCGTTTGGCGCCGGCCGCACGGCGGCCTTGATGATTGGCGACCTGTGGCGATGGGGCATGCACCGTCCCGAAAACGGCGAACGCGACCTGGAGAAAGCGTGGCGGCAAACGATCCGCTGGTTGGTGTCCGACGTGCCGCAGCGCATCGAGGCCGACGTCCAGCGGCGCCGCGACCAACCCGGCGCGCCGGTGGTGCTTTCGGTCGACGTGCGCGACGAGGAGTTTCAACCGCTCGACAACGCCGCAGTGACGATGCAAATCACGCAGCCCGACGGCCAGTCGATCGAATTGGCGGCCGCCCCAAGCTCGCAGCGGGCGGGAGTGTACGAAACCACCTTCGTACCGCGGCAGGCAGGGGCGTATCGAGCGACCATTTCGGTGCACGGTCCCGACGGGTCCGAGCTGGGAGCCACCGAAGCCGGCTGGACCGCCGAACCGGCCGCCGACGAGTTCCGCCGCCTTGCGCCGCACCGTGAGCTATTGGAAGAACTGGCGCAAAAGACCGGCGGCGCCGTGGTTCCCCAGAACCGATTGAACGCATGGGCGGCCGACCTGCCGAATCGCCCTGTTCCCGTGACAGAGCCGTGGCTTTATCCCTTGTGGCATCAGGCGTGGGTGTTCTGCTTTGCGTTAGCCTGTCTTGTTGCCGAATGGGGCCTGCGTCGCTGGCATGGGTTGGCGTAAGATGAGCCTGTGTGACGTGCAACTCAGTCTCGCGATGGCTTGTCTCGCTTTCTCGCTCCACACACAAGAGATCATCGACGCATGCCCAAGGCGATTGCCATTGCCGTGGTTGAGCACCAGGGGCGGTTCCTTATTGGCCGCCGTCCCGAAGGCGTAGCGCTTGCCGGGTTATGGGAGTTCCCCGGTGGCAAGGTCGAACCGGGCGAAACCGCCGCCGACGCCGCCACACGCGAATGCCGCGAAGAAACCGGCTACGCAATCCAAGTGGTGGGCGAATATCCGTCGGTCGTTCAGCACTACGACCATGGTTCGGTCCACCTGCGGTTCTTCGCCTGCCGTCCCCTGGATCCCACACAGCCGCCCCGCGCTCCCTTTGTTTGGGTCGCTCGCGAGGCGCTCGCCGATTACGAATTCCCCGCCGGCAACCGCGAACTGTTAGCGATATTACTGTCGCGTTCTTAAGGGACGTGAACCCCCTGCAAGACGCTGCTCCCCGCCGCGCCCTTGGAACGCTGCCGGAGCCTTCTTTGTCCTGACGTGGATGGACCAGAAAAAGGCGTTACCCCAGCAACTCAAGGATTGGCCGGCCCGGGTTGACTTGGAGGGGGCGGCCCTGCACGTCGGGAAGCGTCTGTTCGCGCGGGACGCCCAATGCGTGGTAGACCGTAGCGATCAGGTCTTGGGGCGATACCGGGTTATCGGCCGGCCACGCGGCATGTCGGTCGCTGCGACCGTACACTTGGCCGCCGCGCACGCCGCCGCCAGCAAGCACGGTAGTGAAGCAGCCCGGCCAATGATCGCGGCCGTCGGCGCCAGCGCCGGCGTCGCTATTACGTTGGCCGACGCGAGGCGTCCGGCCGAACTCGCCGGTCCACACCACCAGCGTTTCGTCTAAAAGCCCGCGCTCCGCCAGATCGTCAAGCAAAGCTGAGAACGCTTGATCGGCCACCGGCATCAGCCGCTCTTTCAGATCGACAAAATTGCGGCTGTGTGTGTCCCAATACACCGAGACGTTCTTGATGCCGTCGTTGGGCCAGAACACCGTCACAAGCGGCACGCCGCGTTCGACTAGGCGGCGGGCTTGCAGCACCGATTGGCCGTGAGGGTTCAAACCATACCGCTCGCGCACTGCGGCGGGTTCGTCAGACAGGTTGAAGGCGCCGCTCCCGGCGGCCGTTGCCGTTAACAGATCGTACGCACGGCGATAGTTAACGTCGCGGGCGACGGCGGCGGGCGAAAGCAGCTCCAATTGCCGGTTCAGGTCGGCCCGCAGTTGCGATCGGTCTTCCAGGCGTCCCAGCGACAACTCAGGCGGCAACGTCAACTCACCCACGCGGTAGTCAGCGCGACTGGGGTCGTGATCGATCGTCAGCGGGTCAAAGGCAGGACCAAGCCATCCGGCGAATTGACCTTGGCTCTCTTCAACAAACCGGGGCACGTCGTTATCCAGCTTGGGCCGCATCGACACAAACGGCGGCAACGGTCCGCGTCCGCGCCCTAAGCGGCTTAGCACGGAGCCCAAATGCGGCCACTGAGCCGCACGCTCTCTGCTTTGCGGGGGAGGCTGGCCGGTCAAGAGGAAGTGCGTCGCCGAGGTGTGGTTCACATCGCCATGCGTCATCGACCGCACAATTGCTAGTTTATCGACCCGCCGGGCGAGTTCGGGCAAGTGTTCGCAAATCTGGATGCCGGGCACATTGGTCGAGATGGGCTGGAACTCGCCCCGCACTTCCACGGGCGCCTCGGGTTTGAGGTCAAAAGTATCCTGGTGCGCCGGGCCGCCCCACATGAACAACAAGATGCACGCCTTAGCGCGGCCGAACGCCGGCCCTTGATCTCCTTGTGCGGGCGCCGGCGCCGCAAGCAGTTCTGGCAACGTTAAGCCCAACAGGCTCAAGCTGCCGACGCGCAACACCTCGCGGCGGCTCCACCCGTGAGCCTCGCGGAAATTGAAACAATAAGAAGGTTTCATCGCTCGCCACATCATTATTGGTGGTTGAATCCAACCAATATGCCGCATCCCATACCGCAATGCCAGCTTGCCCGTCGCTCTTTCGCTGCACCATGTCTGCAGCTGCGTTGCGGTCGTCGCGGCGTCGCGCCATTTGCAGGAGATAGTTTCCGGGTAGGATCGTATCGAGTAGCAAACCGCCTGAGTAAATTGTGCTTAGCCAGACGGCAGCCGACGCAGGACAACTTGCAGTTCTCATCTGTATTGCAGCCATGTTGTGGCAAGTCGCTCTTAGCGCCACCGAGGGAGCGCGGCTACGATCAAATTTTCCCAAAGACAAATGACAAATTCCCTGCGAGCAGCGACGGGAGACCTAAACCATGAAACTCCTTGGCCAGATTATTGTTCCCCACCAGGGCCAAGATCGCTCAGTCATGCTGTTCGTCGGCGACATTTCCCAATTGCCGCAGGACGAGGCCGTTGATTTACTGGTCGTTTCCGCCTTTCCCAACGATTATTTGCCCACGCGGACCAGTGTGATTGGCGCACTCCACCGGCGCGGCGTTTCGGTGGAAGAGCTTGCCCGCGACAAAGAGGTGGATCTGCGGGCGTTTTCTTCGTGTTGGCTATCGCGCCCAATTAATCGGCCAGATATTGCCTTCCGCCGAATCCTCTGCTTTGAGCCTCCTGAACAAGGAAGTGTGGCGGAAGTCGTAGGAGACATCTTCCGCAGCATCTTCCCCTTCACCACGAGGACGTCGCCCATCTCGCAAATTGCGCTGCCGGTTGTAGCGGCCGGCGCTCGGAAAGAGCCGCCCGAGAAGATGCTGGAGGTATTAGCGGACACGGCCGTCCACTGGCTATCGATCGGCCTGCCCGTGGATCGTATCAAAATCGTCGTTTCCGAGTCGGTGGACGTTCAAGCACAGCAGGAAGTATTTCGGCAAGTGAAGCAGCGTTTCGCTTATTTGGCGCCGCCATCGCCCTCGTTCGAGTTCGACGTTTTTGTTAGCTACTGTCACAAGAACAAGGACGAGGTGGACTGCCTGGTCGACACCCTGAGAACAGAGCGACCTTCGCTGCGGCTGTTCCTTGACCGCCTGGAACTGAACCCGGGGGCGGCTTGGCAGCAAAAGATATTTGAAGCGCTCGACGCTTCCCGCAAAGTGGTCTGCGTATACTCGCCCGATTACCTTCAGTCGAAAGTCTGTCTTGAGGAGTTCAATATCGCGCTCTTACGTCAACGTAAGTCCAGCGACAACCTCTTACTGCCAATCTATCTGCGTTCGGCGAACCTACCAACGTACATGGAGTTGTTTCAATACCACGACGCGCGGGAAGGCGATGAAATGAAAATCCGGCAAGCGGCAAAAGTTTTGCTTGGTCATATTTAATTGGGCGTATGAGGAAGATCGCCACCGTCACTCTTTCACTGCGCTGTGGGGGTTGTTAGGATGCGAGCTAGACGCCGCGCTGGCGGGCGGCGTAGTCACCTCCCTTTTCGTGAATTCTCGTCATGCCACGACTCGCTTTGCTTGCGCTGGGGTTCGTGTACATCTTGGCGCCCGTTTCGCTAACGGCTCAGGAACAAGCAACGGCGCCGCAACTGCCGCCGGCGCTGACGCACTATATGGGGCGAGAAATCGCCCAAACGATGCACTACTTGGGCGCCGAATGGCTTACCCGCGACACACGCGAAAACGAAGAACGGGCCGAACTGATGCTGGCGAACCTGGGCGTCAAACCCGGCATGACCGTGTGCGACATGGGCTGCGGCAATGGCTATCATTCGCTCAAGCTCGCCAAAATGGTCGGCCCTGAAGGCAAAGTGCTCGGAGTTGACATCCAGCGCGAGATGCTGCAATTCCTGACCGAGCGCGCCGAGAAAGCGGGCATTACGAACGTCACTCCCATTCACGGCTCGCCCATTGATCCCCACTTACCCGCCGGCCAAGTCGACCTGATCTTGTGCGTCGACGTGTACCACGAGTTTTCGCATCCCGAGCACATGTTGGCGGCGATGCGGCAAGCGCTGGCGCCCAGCGGTCGGCTAGTGCTGGTTGAGTTCCGCGCCGAGGATCCCGCCGTGCCCATCAAGCCGCTTCACAAGATGAGCAAGAAGCAAATCAACAAAGAACTCACCGCCAACGGTTTTAAGCTGGTCAAGGAGTTTGACGAGCTACCCTGGCAACACATGATGTTCTTTGAGCCGAAGTAGCGCCGATTCTCCAAAGGGACGCTCACCTGTTGGAGGCAAGCGGCTTTTGCCGTTCGTGTTCTTGCTGCATCACAACCCACATCGGATCAGACGCCTGCTCAATCGCAATGAGTGCGTGTGGCTTCCCGACAGTCAGAAGGAGCGTTGCTGATCCTGCTCTTGGCGTCTTCTTTCTCATTTCAAAGTTCTTACAGGCGCTGCCTGTAAAGAATCGTTGTGGGTCGCCCGCTTTACCTGCGGGGGGAAAGCGGTAACAATACTCATACTGTCGCTCGCATCACTGCGGGAAAGTGGCCCTCGCAAGGGGGAGCCGTGAACCGAGTCAGGCCTTAACTGGAGCAGCTCTAAGCGGGGTACTCTTGTGCGGGGGCCGCTTTCCGGCAGTGGCGAGCGCCGGCGCGAAATCCTTGATCAACGTTCAAGATGAGGGTTGCCAATCGTCTGGGCAACGTGAGCGGCAAGACGCTAGCCGTCAGCCGTAGAATGCCCCTGCCGCTCTCCCATAACGAAACGTTGATATAGCCCTAGTCCTCGTAACTTATCTTCTTTGAGGATCTCTCCCTGAGGCGCGCCAGACGAAATTGACGGAGGCGACTAACGCAGGTAATCTTCGGTGCGCAACGCCTTGACGGGCGGAGTTCCTTGTTCGTTCGCACCATCCGGCGTTATGGCGAAGAAATCGACGGCCGCTCAGGCCCCGCAACCGCTTCCGACTGAAGAGGGCCGCTCGGCCGAATATGTTGTGGTCGCCCGGCGGTATCGGCCCCAATCGTTTGAAGAGTTGGTTGGCCAACCGCAAGTGGCCCAAGCGATGCGCAACGCCATCGCCACCAACCGCGTCGGCCATGCGTACTTGTTTACCGGCGCGCGAGGCGTGGGCAAAACGTCCACCGCCCGTATCTTCGCCAAGGCGCTGAACTGTGAGCGTGGCCCGACCTCTACCCCCTGCAATGAATGCGACATTTGCCGCAGCATTGCCGCCGGGGAAGACGTAGACGTGCTGGAAATCGACGGCGCCAGCAACCGCGGCATCGACGAGATCCGCCAGTTGCGCAGCAACGTAAACGTGCGTCCCAGCCGCGCGCGGTTCAAGATCTACATCATCGACGAAGTTCACATGCTCACCAACCAGGCCTTCAACGCGCTGTTGAAGACCTTGGAGGAGCCGCCCGAGCATGTGAAGTTCATTTTTTGCACGACGGACCCAGAGAAGATCCCCATCACCGTCTTGTCGCGGTGCCAACGGTTCGACTTTGCACCGGTCAAGACCGACGCCATCAGCGAACGGCTGCGATACATTGTCGAGTCAGAAGGCGTTCAGGCGGAGCCCGAGGCCCTTCAACTCCTAGCCCGCCGTGCAGCCGGGTCAATGCGCGACAGCCAGTCGCTGTTGGAGCAACTCTTATCGTTCTGTGGCTCCACCATCACCGCCGACGATGTGCACGCTATGCTGGGCACGGCTCGCGGCGGAGCAATTGAAACTTTGGCGGGGCAAGTGATCGCGCGCAATCCGGCGGGAGCGCTGGCGGAACTGGACCGCGCCTTGAGTGAAGGAGTCGACGTAGGCCAACTTTCCGAGCAACTCTTGGGGTACTTTCGCGACCTGATGGCCGCCTCGGTGGGATGCGGCGAAGAACTGATGCTGCACACCCTGCCAAACGACTTCCCCCGTTTGCGTGCAGCCGCCGAAGGGTTGGGGTTGGAAACCATCCTGGCGATTGTGCAGATTCTCGATCAGGCGGTGGTGCGGATGCGACAAAGCACCCATGGCCGGGTGCTACTGGAAGTAGCGTTGGTGCGAGCCTGCCACCTGGAAAACCTGGACGAATTGGCGTCGCTGGTGGCGGCGGTACGCGACGGCGCTCCGGCCAATTCGTCCACCGGTCGCGCTCCCGCGCGCCCTGCGCCACCCGCGCCCCCGGTAGGCGAAAAAAAAAACGTACCAAGTAACGGAGCGCCGCGGGCGGTCGCTCCAAGCCCAGCGCCACCCCCCCCCCCAGCTACAGAGACGGCTCCGCCAGCGGAAGCAACGCCAGCCATTGAGCTGACGGCCGAATCGGCGCCCCAAGTATGGCGCGCGGCGCTCGACCTGCTCACAGGGCTGACGGCGGACTTTGCGCGGTTCGCCACCTCTGTAGCAATTTCCGCGCCAAATCGGCTGGTCGTCTCCTTTCCCGAGAACTATAATTTTCAGCGCCAGCAATGCGAGCGTCCGGAGCATAAGCAAAAAATTGACGAAGCGATTCGGACGATTGTTGGCACGCCAATTGCAGTAGTATTCCAGGCAACCGCGCCGGTGCGCCAGGAGGTTCCGCCAGAGATGGCGCGTCGTCCTGTCTCTCGCCAACAGCGGATCGCTGAGCTACGCTCGCATCCCCTGGTCAGCGAGGCCATTGCCCTTTTCGACGCCGAAATCCTGCGAGCCGATTAACGCCCCGCGCCTTGCCGTTCCCGTGAAGGAGTCCCGCGTGTTTAAAGGACTAGGCAACTTAACCACCCTGATGAAGCAAGCCCAACAGATGGGCGGCAGGATGCAAGAGATCAATCAACGCCTTCGGTCCGAGCGGGTGACCGCCTCGGTCGGAGCGGGGATGGTCGAAGTCGAGGCCAACGGCTTGGGGGAGATCGTGCGGCTCAAGCTCGATCCGCAGTTGCTGGAGCGCGGCGAACTGGAAATGCTTGAAGACCTCATCCCGGCCGCCGTGAACGAAGCGATCGCCAAATCCCGGCAACGCCACGCCGAGGCGATGCGCGGCTTGGCCGCAGGGCTCGATCTGCCGGGGTTGGAGAAGGCCTGGGAACAGCTCACCGGCGGAGGCGAAAAGGCGTAATTCATGGCGCAGTTTTCCGAATCGCTGGCGAACTTGATCGAGCAATTCGCCAAGCTGCCAGGCATCGGACAAAAATCGGCGGAGCGATTGGCTTATCACGTGCTTCGCGTCAACAAGGCCGAGGCCTTGGCGCTGGCGGACGCGATCCGGAACGTCCGCGAAAACCTGCATTATTGCCGTCAATGTTACTTCCTGGCCGAAGACGAATTGTGCGAAATTTGCCGCGACCCGCAGCGCGATCGATCGCAACTGTGCGTGGTCGAGCAGCCGCGCGACGTTATGGCCCTGGAGCAGGCTGGCGTTTACCGTGGCCTTTATCACGTGTTGTTGGGAAGGATCGCGCCCTTGGAGGGAATCGGCCCCGACCAATTGACGATCGACGCGCTAGTCAATCGCGTGCATCAAGGCGAGGTGCAGGAAGTCATTATGGCCACCAACCCTACGGTCGAGGGCGATGGCACCGCCTTGCACATTGCCAATGCCCTGGCCGACGCCCCGGTGACCATTACGCGCTTAGCCCGCGGCATCACCACCGGGAGCATCCTGGAATACACCAATCGGGAGATTCTGGCCGACGCCCTGGTGGGTCGGCAGAAGTTCTAGTTGGAAAAGATGGTAAATTAGATTTAAGCGACTTGACGGACCGTCGAGTTCTTCCTCTCGGAACCGAAGGCGCAGAGCCATGTTGAAAATGTCGATGGGCATGGAGCAGAAGCTCCAGCAAAAGCAGACCATGATCCTGGCGCCGCGGATGATCCAGTCGATGTAGATTCAAGAGCGCATCGAACAGGAAGTTATCGAGAACCCGGTTTTGGAGATCCAAGAGCGCGACCCCGACTTGCCCGATGAGCCCGAGGAGCGCGAGGATCCCGACTCGCCCCTCGACACCGAAAAAGAACTGATCGTGGACACCGCCCACGATAACGCCGAAGATTTCGAGCGGCTGCTCAACATGGGCGACGAGTTGCCCGAGACCTACGAGGAGCATACTCGCCCCTCGGCCACCCGCCTGGACGAAGAGGCCGACCGCAAGCACGACGCCATGGCCAACGCCCTGGCGCGGCACGAATCGTTATACGATTACTTGGATCACCAACTGGGCGAGCTGGAGCTAGATCCCAAGGTGCACTCCATGTGCGAGCGGATCATTTCCAGCCTGGACTCCAACGGATATCTCAAAGGCAACTTGGAAGACTTGTTGCCTCCCAACGCCGACGAAGAACTGCAAGCCATTGCGCAAGAAGCGCTGCATGTGGTGCAGAGTTTGGAGCCGGCCGGCGTGGGCGCTCGCTCGTTGCGGGAATGCCTATTGCTGCAGTTGACTCCCGACATGCCCTATTATGAAGAGCTGAAAACGCTCATTTCGGGGCACTTGGAGGACCTTCGCGACAACCGTCTGCCGGCCATCCAGCGCAAAACCGGCTACTCGCTGGAAACCATTCAGGCCGCTTGGGACGAGCTGCGGAAACTGAACCCCAAGCCTGGCGCCGACTTCAGCGATGTTAGCGTCCGTGCGGTCACGCCCGATTTGTATGTGGAGCGCGACAGCAACGGCACGTATGTGGTGCGTCTGGAAGACGGCGACACACCGACCTTGCGGATCAGCCCCTATTACCGCAAGCGGCTGATGAACGGGAACGCCACGCCCGAAGAAAAAGAATTTATCAAGCGTAAGATCAATGCGGCCCAATGGCTGATTGAGTCAATTGAGCAGCGCCGCAACACGCTGACCCGCGTGGCCCAAGCGATTATTGACCACCAGGTCAAGTTCCTCGAGGAAGGCCCCGAGGCGCTGGAGCCGCTCAAGATGCAGCAAATCGCCGATAAGGTGGGCGTCCATGTCACCACCGTTAGCCGAGCGGTGGACGACAAGTGGATTCAGACCCCTCGCGGCATTTATCCGCTCAAGCGGTTCTTTGTCGGCGGCACCAAGAGTGACGACGGCGAAGACGTGGCCTGGGACACCATCCGCGTGCGACTCCAAGACCTGATCGATCAGGAGGACAAGCACAAACCCTACAGCGACGACGAGTTGGTCAAGCGGCTGAAATCGCAAGGCTACAACGTCGCGCGGCGGACCATCACCAAGTACCGCAAGAAGATGGGGATTCCTTCCTCCCGTCAGCGTCGCATCTGGACCAGCAACTAAACAACCCGCAAGAAACCGGAGCAGGGCCGAGGAGTCTTTCGGCCCTGCCGCTTGGCCCATAAAGGACCAAGCCGTTTCATCCGCGCCGGCAAACGCTAGATCGTTTCGATATGCAGCCCGCGGCGGCGACGTTCCTGGCGGCGGGCGTCATCCAGGATGTCGGCCACGGTTTGGACGTTGTCAATTCCTTGAAGCCGCAGTTCCGGGTGAGACAAATCGCTCGACTTAATCACGATGGCTCCCACCCCCAACATCCGTTCGACCAACCCTTGGGTGTACTGAATATCGTCGACGTCGATCAGCTCAATCCGGTCGGTCGTACGGCTCAAAATGCCATGACGATGAATCAGCCGCTGGCTTGTTAGCTCATAATGGACGCTCGCCCGGCGATAAAGCAGCACCGCAAAGCCTATCAACCACATCAACCCCAACGCCGCCAGCACCACAGGAAGCGCCACCGGCAGTCCCACCCCCAGCGTGCTGGAGCCCACAAGAAGCACAGTAGTCCCAATCGCCGCCACACTGACCGCCGCCAGCAATAGCCAGACGCCCACCATGGCCTTAGGCGAGTATCCTCCTTGCCATAAATTGCGTTCGTCTTCGATACCCCGCTGCTTGGAATCGGCGGCGTTGCGTAAGGCGGCAGCGGTTGTCGCCTCGCCGTCGGCCATTGATGCGCCGCATTCGGGGCAAAACTTGGCCTGAGGATCAACCAGGGAGTTACAGCGGGGGCATTGCATGGTGATATTACCTGGTGGGAGAAACGAGGCATCCAACCCGCCAACGCGGCGGCGACCGTTGCTATCCACGCTTCTGCGCGGACTTCAACAAAGCCATGGTTGTATCCGCTTGCCGCACCGCGTTCTGAGTGTATTGTCTATTCGTTTAGAAAGCGCTAGGATTGGAAACGCCCCGCCATTAAGCTTTTCTTTTTAAGGACGTCGCTATGCGCTGCCCCTTTTGTGGCGCCGACAACGACCGAGTAATTGACTCCCGCGCCGGCCAGGACGGTTACCTCATTCGCCGCCGTCGCCAATGCAACCGCTGCGGGCGGCGCTACACCACCTACGAGCGCCTGGAGGAAATGGAGCTAAAGGTGGTCAAAAAGAACGGCGTGCGCGAGCCTTTCAACCTCGACAAGATCCGCCAGGGCCTGCGCAAGGCCTGTTGGAAGCGCCCTGTCAGCGATGAACAGATTGAAGCCTTAGCCGCCGCCGTCGAGGCCGAAATCTATGCGAACTTCGAAGCCGAAGTTCCTAGCCGCCACATCGGCGAACTCGTGATGGAACGTCTAGGCGATGTGGACCAGGTGGCTTTTGTCCGCTTCGCCAGCGTGTATCGCGAGTTCAAAGACGTTCGCGACTTTGTCGACGAACTTCAGCCCATGTTGCGAGAGAAGAAAGACGAGTAACCCACCTACCTATAAGTCCCGCGGCCGGGCAGCTTCTCTATCGCCCCCCAGCGCAGTCCCATGCTGCGCCGCTGTGTGGCTGCCAATCCGCCCGAGACGAACGGAATTCCAACGACTTAGAAAACGCGGGCGAACTCGTACAAGATGTCCACGGCGCGGTGGAGTTGGTCGAGTTCGATCCACTCGTCGTCGGTGTGGGCCTGTGCAATATCGCCAGGGCCAAAGACTACCGTGGGAACGCCCGCTGGCCCGTAGGCCGCCGCATCCGTGCCATAGTGCACACCGATCTTTTCGCTGGCGTTCCCCAGACGCCGCGCAACTTCCACCAACCGATCGGCTAGCGGTTCGTTGTTATCGTTCGACAGCCCGGGGGCGACCAAGGCAGGCGGGTCGTGGAAAGCAACGTCGGTTCGCTGTGCAACGAACTCGACCACATGCCGATAGACTTCGTCGGGGTTTTCGCTCGGCAGCATGCGGCGGTCAATCTCAATCACGCACGCGTCGGGCACGGTGTTCACACTCACCCCGCCGGCAATCGTGCCCACACTTAGCGATGGCCGGCCCAACAGTGGATGCTCGCCGCGAGTGGGCGCAACCTCCTTTTGATATTCCTCTAACGCCATCAGCACCTGCGCCATTTTGAAGATGGCATTCTCTCCAAGCTGGGGCTGCGAACTGTGCGCGGCTCGGCCTCGCGTACGGCACCGCCAACGGACAAGCCCCTTATGAGCCACAACCACATTCAAGAGCGTTGGTTCGGCCACTACGATCGCATCGGGCGCGCGGGGCACAAGCTGCGAACCGCCCTCGCTCCACTGGCGAGCCAACAACTTGGCGCCGGTGTAGCCCAACTCCTCGTTCACCGTACAGGCCATAACAACCGTAGCGTTCAGCTCGCCGCGTCGTTCGGCCAGGCGTGCAAAGGCGGTAAGCATCGCCGCCATGCCCCCTTTGATGTCGCAAGCGCCTCGGCCGTATAACCGGCCGTCGCGCACTTCGGCGGCGAAGGGATCGATTGTCATTCCGTCGACGGGCACCGTGTCCTGATGCGCCTCGAAGATCAGCAGTTTGCCGCCCGCTTCGGGAGACGTGCGGCCGTCGATCCGCGCCAGGATATTCGCACGTTGTGGCTCAACCGTCGTTCGCTCCCAAGGCACGTTGAGGCGCTGAAACAAGCCTTGAAGATAATCGGTCAAGCGTTCTTCCAGGTAAATCGGCCCTGAGACCGGCCGCCCCATGGGATTAACGCTGGGAATTTGGACGAGTTCGCGTAGCGTTTCGACAACATCAAGTAACATAAAAATCGTGGGAGGAAGACAAAGGAAAATCAATCGCCCTTGGCCTACTTTCGATCGTCGAAGGCTTCTTCCGCAATTCGAAGGTAGGTTGCCTTTGCGTGGTCGTACGCAGCCTTGGCTTCGGCCCGTTCGCTTTCGCGAATCTGGTTGCGTTTGGCGTTCCAGCATACGTCGACCGCCTGGGCGCACCATTCGGCGCTGCGGCGACTGGCGCGAATGGGCTTACCGTCCACCTGCACAAAAATGGGGTTGGTGTGGGAACTGGGGAAGATTCGCAGAGCCACCCAGCTTGAACGATCAGGCGTGTACTCAAACTGCACTTCTTGCAGCGAGCCATCGGCTAGAATCTCCTTCCGCGCCAGAGGATAACCGTTGACGATCAGCTCAACGGGAACTTGGCGCGTGTCGCCAATCCGCGCCCGCTCCACGTGCCAATACGGTTTCTCATCGAGCGGCCGGCGGCGAATGTCCTCGTTCGGCGTTTCCTCTAGTAGCGCCGCCACGCGAGCGGAAATGTGCAGTTTCTGACCGCCGGGTACATTCAACACACTGGCCTTCCCCTCGGCGCCCTGTTGGCCTACTTCCAGGTCGTTCACGCGGAAGTCGACCAGATGGCTCAAACCGTCGCTGCAATAACTTCGCCCATCGCGCAAACCGAGAGCCCAAGCGTCGTAGGTCAAGGGCTGGTCGGGCCCGAGCTTCACATACACGCGTCCCAGGCCCACGCGTTCGCCATAGATGCAGGGGAAGTCCGTTTCGCCACTAATGCGGCAGGTATAGCCGCAATTCAGCGTGTGATACCAAACGTTCAATTCCCACACCGAGGGCGTATCCACAGCCGAGATAAAATCGCACACATCGTGGACCACATCGACCACGTACTCGTTGGCGCCAATGCCGTCAAACGGCGGCATGTTGTAATTGGGCAGATCGTCAGTGGGCAGTTTCAAACCCCAGCCGCTGTGGGAGTATCCCACCACGCCCCCCTGCTCCTTGCCCCACTTCAATACGGGCAAGTTCCATGAGGGCCACTGGTCGATGCGCTCGGTTCCAGGGTAGTCGTCATCTTTCAATCGCAATAAGCACAAATGGCCGCAATGCGACGAGGGGAACCCCGAAACCTCCACGTCGTAGCGCATCAGGTAGTTCTTGGTTGAAAGCTGATGCACATCGCCTTCAAAGTATTGCTTCTGGTGATACCAGCACGGCCCCCACGACAGGACACAGCCCACATTTAAGTCTTCGCCCAAGATGTGGCGCATCATGGCTTCGGGCGTAACGCCCTGCGTTGGCGACTCGTAGTGGGCGCATCCGGCGGCGTGCACGTGATGATCGCCCGAGTACCACCCCAAATCGGCCAGCTTGATCCAGCGTTGCAGCCGGAACGACTCGCGATGCTTCTTGGCGTCGGGCACGTGAATCACGGTCTTCAGAATGTGGTACTCTGGCCCACGGCTGTAGGTCACTTCGTATTCGCCCGGCGGCAATAACACGCTCTCGCCGTGGTGGCGGTACACCTGATCGTGAAAGAAGAAATCGGGCTCCAAGCGACGACTTCGGGCCGGATAGGCGCGGCCGTTCTTATCGCGCAGCACAAACCACGCGGTCGTTGGTTGACCATCGTGGTCGATAACCTCGAGCGTTACTTCAACCGCCGGCAGGCATTCAAACAAGATGGGCGTTTCGCTGCGGAAGCCCAAATCCTGAGTGCCCTGCCCTACATCAAAGGTCAGCGTCGCCTCGCGTTTGCCCTGGTCGCGGCTATAGAGTGAAATCACCCGATATTCCAATTCCAATCCCGATAGGTTGGGATTGAGCGGTTGCCGCTGCAACACATCGATTTCCAGCCAACGTTGCTGGACATCGGCCGGAGAAACGACAGGTTTGGGCTCAGGGCTACCCGTGGAGCGAGAGAACAACGGCGCCGCATTGGGGCTGGAAACGCCCAAAGGCGCAGTCACGCCGGCCTCGTTATTCACTTTGACCAAAAACACACGCCAGCCGTGTTGGACGAGCTCCTTCTTGGCGGCGCCCGGCTGCGCTTTAACGCGGCTTTCAGGGTTTACATGAACTCCAGCAATGCATAGCGGGTCGAACACTTTTTGAATGGCCTCGACCGCGCGGGCGTCGTCCATCTCGTCCAGCGCTTTTTGTAAAGCGGCCTGACGTTCAGCCGAGAGCGGTTCGCCCACGGACTCCAGCGCCAGCGCTACGCGCCGTGCTTGCGCCTTGAGCGGTTGGGCCGCCACGCCGCTCACAAGCGGCAATTCATCGGCCATCGTCAGCGAAACGCAGCAGCCGAGCCAGACCGCGCAGCCAAAACCGATCAATCGTTGCATACCCGGCATGAGCGAACCTCCTGACGGATCGAAGGACAAGAACGCACCGCGCGAACCGTATCTTGCGCGGTTCTCGCGCCGCCTGCAATCGCCAGGGCGGAAGAAATCCCTACGAACCGTCGGAGTGTTGGCGGGCCGGTGCGGCCGTTTTACTGTGCGCCAGCGGCTGAGGCGCTCGCCGGGGACGGCACGGCGGGAACGGGTACGCCCAAACGCTCCGCGAGCTTGACGAGCTCGGCCCAGTTGCCGTCATCCAGCGGAATGCCATCGCGCATGCGCTGATTCATCGTGCGGCGTTCGGGATCGCCAGGAAGAAGGATCTCGTCCACTCCCTCCACTCGCGGGCAGCCGCGGACAAACTCGCAGAGATTGGCTACTTCCTGCCGGAAGTGTTCGGCGCCGCCAAACCGCTCGGGGTCGAGCGTCATCAGGAACGCGCAGTTTCCTTTCGGCGTGATTGGCTTCTCTCGGGCGCATAAGCCACCCGAGAGAGCGCCCGAGAAAATGTCGATCATCAGCGCCAGGCCAAACCCCTTGTACGCCTGCGCGCCGCCCATCGGCAAAATGGAGCCGGGCGGGTCGGCGTAGAGTGCGTTGGGGTCGCAAGTGGGGCGCCCTTCGCTATCGATCAACCAGCCTTCGGGGCACAACTTCCCGGCAATCTTATGCACGCGCACTTTGCCCTCGGCGGTTGCGCTGGTGCTGAAATCCAAAATCAACGGCGTATCGGCGTACGGCGCACCCAAGGCAATGGGGTTTGTGCCCAAGCGGGGCGCTTTGCCGCCCGGCGGCGCTACACGGCGGGCGGCGCCGTGGGTGTTGGCCATGACAATCGACACGAACCCCGCTTCGGCGGCCATCTCGCAGTATTCGCCAATGCGGCCGACATGACTGGCGTGAATCAGTGTGCCCACCCCAACGCCGCTGCGCCGAGTTTTCTCGATCAGCCGCTCCATCAGTCGGCGGGCTTGCACCATGCCAAAGCCCCAGTGCGCGTCGGCGGCCAGGATGACATCGCTTTCGTTCATCACGGTCAGCGGCGCCCCGGGAACGGTTTCGCCCTGAGCGATCATCTCAACATAGAACGGAATCCGCATCACGCCATGCGAGTCGTATCCCCGCAAATTGGCGCCCACCAGACTCGACGCAACAAGGTCCGCCTCTTCGGCTAGCGCTCCCCCGGCGCGCAAGAGGCTATTGGCAAGTTGCTCCAGTTGTTTTGCGGGAATCAAAGGCATGGCGGTTCACCCCGTGAAGGGTTCGATCGCAAGGGACTGCGAAAAGGCAACAAACTTCGTATCTTCTGAGTTGGATTACCGAGCCAATCCCCATTGCGCCCGTGGCCTGACGTTTCCACAAGGAGCCCGCGGCAGCAGGCAACAACTGTCTCGCGGTAAACAAGAAATGCGCAAACACACGCTTGTCGCCTGGGTCGAGGGAAGGCTGGATCGGAGGGCAGGTTAAAACTCAACACCCACTTGTCGCACGGCTTCGTAAATAACGGCGGCCGCGGCGCTTGCCAGGTTCAAGCTGCGGACCTGGGGCCGACAGGGAATCCGCAGGGCCGCGTCGGGATGCGCCTCCACGAACTCGCGTGGCAGGCCCTGCGTTTCGCTGCCGAAAACGAACACATCGCCACGAGCGAACCTGGCCGTGGTATACACACGTTCGGCCCGCTTGGAGAGATACCAGAAGCGCCGCTGGGGAAGCCGGGCCACCAGCGTAGGCCAATCGTCGACAATCTCCCATTCCAGGTACGGCCAATAGTCCAGCCCCGCGCGGCGCACTTGCTGATCGTCCACCTGGAATCCTAACGGACGCACCAGCCACATTTTGGCGCCAACGGCCACGCAGGTTCGGCCGACGTTACCGGTGTTCGGGGGAATCTGCGGCTGATGCAGGACAACATGAAAAAGCGGTTCGTATTTCACGCTACCGAGATACCGCGCCGCCGAACAACCGTCAAGGACGCCGCATTACCAATAAAACAACCTCGGCCGGTCCGGAGCCCAAGGCCGTTGACCTCCCTTTTGCGCTAGGCGCCCTCAACGCCAGCCTGCTGCATCCCCGCTTTTCTTCCTCACGCGATCGCAAGTACGTTGCAGGAAGCGATTGCAATTTTCGTTACGGAAATCAAAGGCGGCTTTGTGATGAAACTCGCTCGGCGCCGCGCCTTGGCCCATGCAGCGGTGGACGGAAAACCATCGGTGAAGAACTTGGCGAGCGTTATCGACTTCTTTGCTTGCGGGTTGCGTCGGCGGGTGGCGCTGAGTATGGTTGACGCCGCTACCCTGTCGCCAGGGCGGCGTGGCCGCGCCGGGTCATCTTTCAGGTTCCAGAGGGGAACATAAGCGAGGTTGTGGATGGACCGCATTCCGGTCGATCGGTGGAAAACGTGGTCCCTGCGTGTCGCACCGCTGGCGGTTTATCTCGGTTTGGCCCTTGTCGCCACATGGCCGTTGCCCAAGCACATGCACGACTCGCTGCCCCTGGGCATGGAGCCGGTGGCCACGGTGCCGCTCTTCGTCACCTGGTCAATCTGGTGGAACTGCAATCGCCTAAAACACGGCTACGCCGACTATTGGCAGGCGCCCATCTTCCACCCGGCGCCCGATACCTTTGCGCTTTCCGAACCGCTGCCGCTGACGGCGCTGGGGCTGCCTCTGCTGGCGGTTACAGGTAGCCGGGCGCTACTCTACAACACCCTTCTGCTGCTCTCGCTAACGCTCAATGGTTTTTGTGCTTTTCACCTCTTGCGTCGTGTGCGGCTGCGACCGTGGCCAGCGCTGGCCGGCGGGGCGCTGGTCGAAGTTCTGCCGTTTGTATTCAACGAACTTGGCGTGCTGCAACTTGTGCCATTGTTCGGAATCTTGCTAACGATCCGCCAACTTTTCGTCTTCTCGATTCGGCCTACCCTCGGGCGCGGCGCGCTGGTGGGGTTGGCCTTTGCACTGACCTATTATCTTTGCAGCTATTATGGGCTGTTCCTGGCCGTTGCCTTGCCACTGCCGGGATTGTGGCTGTTGGGTCGGCGTCTGCTACAGCCGCGCACGTGGGGTTGGCTGGCGCTGGGCGCTGTACTTGCAGCGGGCTTGATCGCTCCGCTCGTCCAGGCGCAGTTGCGCGTCGGCCGGGTGTACCCCATGAAGCGTCCGATGTCGCTGCTAGTGCAGCTTTCGGCGCAAGCCAAGGACTACGCCGTTCCGCCATGGCAGCCCTGGTGCGGCTTGGCGCCGTTGGCGGAGTATGACCGGGTGCATATCCATCTTCTGCCTGGATGGATCAAGTACGGGCTGGCGGCGGTTGGCATCGCTGCGGGCCTTTGGCGACGGCGTTTAAGGCGGTGGACCGTCTTCTGTGTGCTTCTGTTGCTGACAGGATTTCTGCTCTCGCTGGGGCCCAATTTGCGGCTGGGAAGCTGGGCGCCGTACGAGCAGCTTATGGAGTGGGTTCCCGGCCTCGATACCGCCCGCAACGTGTTCCGCTTCGCCGTGTTCGCGCAGCTGGCCATCGCGCTACTGGCGGCGGCGGGGTTGCAAACCTTGGGACACGTTGGCCCCTTGCGTTGGCCCTCTCTCAAACGCAAGGCGGCGACCGTAACGGTCGCGGCCATGGCCACGCTCTTAGCGGCCGGCGCCCTGGCTGAACTCTGGCCGCCGCGGCAAGAGCTGTTCCAACTGGCGCCGGCCCGGTGGAACCGCGAATGGCTCAGCTACCTGAAGTACTCCACCGAGCCCGAAAGTGTAGTGGCCTGCGTTCCCTTCCCTACAGGCATAACCGCCGAAGCATACGAGGCAACCACACTCTGGATGTACTGGGGCACATTCCACGAGCGCCGGATGGTGAACGGCTACTCGGGGTTTTTCCCTCAATCCTTTTTGGATCTTAAGGAGGCAATGGCGCAGTTTCCCAACGCCGAAAGTCT
>CAYWIS010000031.1:0-38461 GCA_964458385.1 uncultured Pirellulaceae bacterium | reverse complement strand
TGGGAGATGCGCCGATTCCCATCCCATTCCAAATGGGGCCTGGGCAGCCGGTGATGCCGGGCTACGCGATTGCGATCTTTGACGAGGGCGATACGTCCTTGCCGCCCGATGTGGATGAGGAGCCGCAAACCTTCCTGGGCTTCGCCACGATGATCGAACCGGGGGTTTACCAGTTTACCACGCCGCAGCTTAGCGACGGTAGCCATTTCCTCACGGCGCGCGTTCAGATGATCGATCCGGCCGCGCCCGGCCTTCGCGCAACGGGCTTCGGTCCGCGCAGCGCCTCGCTGGAAATCTTTGTCGATACGACTCCTCCGCCCGTATCGTTCGGCGAACCAACCATCGCGACGGACGGCTTGGTGCCCGACGACGACACCGGCGTTTCGCCGCCTAACCCCGATACGATTCGTGACCGTGTCACCAGTGAACGGTCCCCGACATTCTGGGGACGAGCGGAAGCCAACGCGATTGTGCGTCTGTTTGCCGACGTGAACAACAATAACGTACTTGACGCAAACGACGTGTTTGTTGGTCAGGCCACGGCCATTCCTCTGGATGGCAATCAGCAGGAGGGCGTCCCGCCCAACAACTTGCCGCATACGGGATTCTGGACGATCAAGTCGGTCATCGACTTTAACGATCCCGACGTCGGTTTTTTCCCCACTATTGACGGCCTCCGCCGTGTGTTTGTGACGGCCGAAGACGTGGCAGGCAACGTAAGCGGCGCCGAAGCGCCGTTTACCTCGTTTGAGTTTATTCTCGATACGCAAGGGCCGAGAATTAACACCATTCGTGTTGTTGACGATCCTGCGACGGCCGTGGACGAGTCGGAATATGACCTGTTCAATCCGAAACCAACCCAGGCCAGTCCGACACCGTTGGTGCGAGCAATTACCATTAAGTTCACGGACCTGCCAAATCGCGGCCCAGCGCCGTTCGATTATCCGGCGCTCAAGGAAGATGTGGCGCTGGATCCCGGGCACTATCATTTGGTAGGCGATCATAACGGCCGGATCGCCATTAGCTCCGTGATGATCACCCAAACCATCATGGGCGGCGTCGCCATGGCCGAGGTGACGCTAACATTCTTCGAACCGTTGCCAGACGATCGCTTCACGCTGACCATCAGCGATGCGATTACCGATCCGGTGGGCAATCGTTTAGACGGTGAAAGCAACGCCGATGAACCGATTGAGAACCCCGACATCGATTTCGGAAACGCCAATCCGATGTCTGGCGACGGCGTTCCCGGTGGTACGTTTGTCGGCCGATTTACGGTCGATTCGCGGCCCGAGGTTGCCGTGTACTCGGGACGCACCGTCTTTGTTGACACGAACGGGAATGGAATTCTTGACCCGCGCAACGGCTTGGATTTCTCTGATCGCGACGTTGTCTATCGCTTCGGCCTGGTAACCGATGATCTCTTTGTGGGGAACTTCGCGACGAACTTCGGAGCCACGGCCGATGGGTTCGACAAACTCGCCGCCTATGGTCACGACGGAACCGGATTCCGCTTCCTGATTGACACAAATAACGACGGCGTACCCGAACCAATTCCAGGATTCCCCACGAATACCGCCCAGATTAATGGTCATCCGGTCGTGGGCAACTTCGACGGCAACTTGGCCAACGGTGACGAAATCGGCATCTTTGACGGCGCTCGATGGTACCTTGATACCACACGCCCTGGCGGCGGACCGCGGAACTTCAACGTCGATCCCGCCGAAGGCGACCTTGTGGTCAATGGAGCCATTCGCGGATTCGGCTTCGCCGGCGATTTCGACGGCGATGGATTGGCGGACCTGGCTACGTTCAACGACTTCCGCAACCGGTTTGAAATCGATCTTGCGGCCGGCGGGTACGGCAACATTGACCGTGTCATCCTGTTCGGCTTCCCCGGCACTAATGAACGGCCGGTCGCTGCCGACTACAACCGTGACGGTATTGATGACATTGGCTTGTTCGCACCTCAGCAAGGCGCAGGTACGCCTGATGAGCAGGGCTTCTTCTTTATCCTTGTTTCGCAACCTGGCCCGAACGGCGCTCCGCAGCCATTATGGCTATCGGATCGGGCTAAGGAGGTTCCTGTTCCGACCGATCTGGTTGGGCAGTTACCGGCCATTCCGCGTGCATCGGTCGAGATCCACTTCCGCCCCGAACCGTTCGGCGACGACCTGCTGATCCCGTTTGGTGAGGATTTCGCCTTACCGCTCTTCGGAAATTTTGATCCTCCGGTGGGCTCTGGGGTCGGAACGGTGGTTCAACCCATCGGCGACGGCATGTCGGACACCAACCCCAACAATCCGCTTGACGTGGATGACGACGGCGAGGTTTCCATCTCCGACGTATTGCCGATTGTTAACGCCCTTCGTGCCGCGGGCGGAACCTTTGCAGCGCCTCAGGACGGTGCGAAGCCGTATCTGGATGTGACTGCTGATGGTCTTGTTTCGACTGCCGACCTGCTCCCAATCATTCGCCACATCAAAGAGCAACGCGAGCAAGGCAGCGCTAATGGCGAAGGCGAAGAGGCGTCAACCGACAAGTCCGATGAGTGGTTGATCCTCAACACCAATTCCGACGATTCGCGCGAAGTCGACACTGCTCCAACAGCCACAGGACGGGCGACTGTGGCGACTGCACTGGAAACCAATCCATCGGCGGAAATCGCATTAGTGGCGGAGGGCGATCAACCGATCGCTCTTGGTGACGACGAAGCCCTGCAGGAAGTGGAAGACTCCATCGACGGAATCGTCACCGATATCTTGCAGGCACGGAAGAAAGCGTAGGTTCACGCAGATTGCGTGTATGATCGCCAAATGAAGGAAAGCCCGGCCGCCAGGTCGGGCTTTCTTGTTGCCATGATGACCGATGTTTCGGGGGCCGGCTAATCCTTACCCGTCGGCCTAAGCCGTAGATTGCGTCGAATAGCACTACGGACTGACATAGCGTAGATAATTTCGAACGGGCTGCCCCGGTACATAGGCGGTTGGTTGACCATACAACCCAGTTCCCAACACCACGGTGGTCGGCGCCACAACAGCCGTCGGTGCGTAGTAACTTGTCGTGGGGAGTCCCTTGGTGGGGCAATACGACGGTTGTGCGGGAATCACGGTGGCCGCAGGCGGAGCCACAATTGAGGGCGCTACCGTTGGAGCTGGAATCTGAATTTCCGTAGGGGTTGTGCTAAACACTGGCGCTGCAGGAACTGGCGCAAACGCCGTAGGAGCAGCGTAGGGCGCCGCCACATACACGGGTGATGGCGCGCCAGCAAACGGCTGAATCGGCCCAAAATTCGCCTGTGCCTGCGCCGCAGCTGCTGGCCCCAAACAAGCTATCGCCAAAGCTCCCATGAACCATGCCCCGCGGATCATCGCCCACCAACCTTTCTGGAAAAATTCGGAACTTGCCTGTCGCGGAATTCTTCTCAATTGTGCCGTAGAACACGGCGGCGACAAGCGCCGCGGCGCAAGATTTTCAACGAATTCCCTGCGTCGATAGCGCAAATGCTTGCAGCATTGCATTTAGTACACACTGACAAAAGAAAATTTTCCTTCCTTGGCGTTTTTCTCCTCGCGACGACTTTACCGACAAGGAAAACTTTACGGCCGCTTAACCACATGCCAGCGTTTGAGGGAACAGCGGTCAGAAGCGTGCGGAATCGCCACGCTTTTTCGTGGTCGCCAGCAACTTTACGTCAACGGTGTCTACATGTGATCGGCAATCACGTGAAAAGGAAGCCGACGGGCAGCCCGAATGCAGCAATCCCGAGGGATTGGGTGAATGCATCGCTGGCCGACGAATGAAGATGAAAGCCGACCACGCAAGGGCGTTTGTCGCAATGCGCGTCAGCGTGGTATAACACCCGCGAAAGCCGTCTCTACCTGAACTCAACAAACTCTATGAATCAGCAACGGACCGTCGTTATTACCGGGGTCAGCCGCGGATTGGGGTATGCACTGACCGAAGGCTTTATTCGCCGTGGACATCGCGTTGCCGGATGTGCTCGCAGCGAAAAAGCTGTTGCTGAGCTGGCGGCAAAGTTTGGAGCACCGCACCATTTTGAAGTTGTCGACGTGTCCTCGCCAGACTCAGTTGAGAACTGGGGGAAACACGTCCTTGAAACGCTGGGGCCTCCCGACCTGTTGCTCAATAATGCGGCGATGATCAACGAAAACGCGCAGCTTTGGGAGATCAGCACCGATGAGTTTTCTCGCGTGATCGACGTGAATGTAAAAGGTGTGTTTTACGTCTTACGCGCGTTCTTGCCTGCAATGATTGAGCGCCGGAGTGGGGTAATCGTCAATTTCAGTTCGGGGTGGGGCCGGTCCGTCTCCCCGGAGGTGGCTCCCTACTGTGCGACGAAGTGGGCCATTGAAGGGTTGACCCGAGCGCTTGCGGAGGAGTTGCCCGCTGGCATGGCGGCGATACCCTTGAATCCCGGCATCATTAACACCGAGATGTTGCAAAGCTGCTTTGGATCGGGGGCCGCCTCATTCCCAACGCCCAAACAATGGGCGGAGAAGGCGGTCCCCTTTCTATTAAGATTGGGACCCGCCGACAATGGCGAACCCCTTACCGCGCCCGATTGAGAGGCCGCGAGCCATCACACGCTTAGCGTGCAGATGGCGGGCCCACAGGACGCTCTTCCGAGTTGCGGTCGGATTCCTTGCGCGGCCGACTGTCGGGGCCGAAGCGATCTCCACGCATGCCGCCCCGATCCCCGCGAAATGGCGGGCCGCTGGAAAATCCTGGACGGTTCATCGGTGGGCGTCCGCCGTCGCCAAGAGACCACTCGCCGCGGCCCACCTTGGCGGCGAAATACATTCGACGCAGTTCTTGACGCATTTCTTCGCGCGGAAGTCGTTCGAGTTCCGCCTGAACGCCACGCGGCAGTTTCGTAAAGAACTCGTTTATCTCGTTATCATCAACCGGGATATAGGCCGGATTAACAACGGACACAAAGATCCACTTACGCACCAGCTCCTCTTGCTGTTCCGGATCCTTCAAACTACGGAACGCCGCGCGTGTCGGCTCCGACAGCCCCGCCAAGAGCCGCTCTAGATCATCGTCCGTTGGTTTAACAATTTCCCGCAGTTTGTCCCCCTGCCGAGATCGAAACAAAAAGAACACGATCCGTTTGCGTCGCGTCTCGGGGTTATCTGATTCCTGGCGGAGGAATTGCTGGTGTTCTGGACGCAAGTGTTTGATCAATTCGTCCTCATACGGAGTAATCATGTCGTCAAGCCACGCTAAGACCGCCTGCCCTTCATCGTAGGAGAGATTCGCAAGTTTGCGAACTCGCTTCTCCTCTTGAATCTTCATGAGCTCGCGAATTCTAGCAATGCGTTCGTCGGGAGGCATGGCGGCCAGTTCGGCCCGCTCGGCCGAAGCCAACGTTTTCAGCCAGTCGCAATACCGGCGGAGCACGCCGTAGAGGCGTTCACCGTCGGGAGCGGCGGCCAATGCCTCGTGGATCTCCTTGAGGCGTTGCTGCTCCTCAGCAGAGAGGCTTTCAAACCGTTCTTTTTGCCGAAGAAGTTTTTCTTTTTCGGCCGGGGGCATGGATTCAAGCCGCTGTCGATTCTCTTCGGGCGTGCAATAAAACGGAGAGTCGCCATACACAAGAGAAGACATGCAGACCACGATGAGCCAACCTACGGCGGCCCACCGAGGTGCGCATCGGCCCGTATGATTTGGAATTGCTCTATTCGGGCAATGCATCGCTCACCTCTCCGTCGAACAACCCCTCTTGTTCCAACCGGCGCAGGAACTCCAAGCTGTCTGCGTGGCGGTAATATTCCATGTTCTCCAGAACCGGAAGGTCGCGCACGAGTTGTCGATTAGGTTCGGTCACCTTCCAGTACACGGCGCCAAATCCCGCGAGCGCCCCCGCGATCACGGCCGCTACTGAGGCCGCCAACGCGAGACGGTGACGGCGTCGTGCTTGGAGTTTCAATTGCTCGACTTCGGCCGCTGCCGAAAGGGCAACCATTTCGACCGTGGTGCGGGTAAACTCATCGCCGGGTTCGGCGCGCGGCAACGTATCGAGCAAGTCCCACGTCTTTTCCAACTCCTGCAACGCTTGCCGATAGGTGGTATCTTCCGCCAAGCGACGCTCGACCCGTTGTGCGTCGTCGGGCGACAGTTCGCCATCAAGATAGGCGACCAGCTCCTCACGCACCTTGTCGTCTTCAAAGAGCGGTAGGGGCGACTGGTTCATGATCGAACGTCCTCTTCGTCGGCGGCTCCGTTGGCGCGGTGCGGCAAGACGCCTTCGGTAATGTACGGCTCTAACGCCGCCCGCAAATTACACCGAGCCCGCGACAATAACGACTTGACGGCTTGAACCGTCAAGTCCATCGTCTCGGCGATCTCTTCGTAGCTCATGCCCTCGAACTTGGAGAGCACCGTCGCCATCCGTTGCCTTTCATTGAGCGACTCCATGGCTTGGCGAACCACCTCCGCCATTTCTGCCTTGTCCAAGCGTCGGGCCGGCATCAGGCCGCTTGACTCCAAGGCAATATTCTCCATTGAGGTAGCGGGCATAAAGCCGCTTCCGGCGGTTTCGACTTGAACTTCTTTGCGGCGTCCCGCAGTGCGTAGAGCGTTACGCGCCACGTTATTAGCGATTGTGAATAGCCAAGTGGAGAACTTGGCGCCTGGTGTATAACTCTTGCGCGCCCGGTAGACGCGCAAAAACACTTCCTGCGCCAAGTCTTCCGCCGCGACGCGTCGGCCGACCATATGCTCCAGAACGGTGAGCAGCCGCCCTTGGTATCGCAACACAAGTTCTTCAAACGCGGCGGCGTCGTCATCGCGCACTTGGAGCATCAATCGCACGTCGGGATCGAGCGATTCGTAATTGATTTTTGCCGTTGATTCGCTGACCGCCAAGGCGCGCCCCCAAGGAGATTAGGCGAGAACACGTTCCGGTCGAACTCGCAGACTCTGGTAGTCTAAAGCATGATTGGGCGTTCGACCATCGTAACGGTCTATCGGTATTAACCCCGCACTGCGGGCCGAGTTTCGACGCCCCACCTTCAAGCCCCGCAACTTGATGGCGGACCTTCGCCCACGCATGGGCAGGCGATACAATACACGGCTATGAAGATCGAGCGCCTCTTGCAGATCAATATCGCCGCGCTGACCGTCATTGGTACGCTGCTCTTGGGATTGGGGCAACCTAACCCGCTGCTTCCGGTGCTGTCGCTCTTCGCAGCAGCCACCTCTATATATTTTACCGACATCCTGGGGTGGTTTCGGCTGCATCGGGTGATTGCGAACCTGGCGGCGCTGGCGGCGCTATTTATTTCGATGCGAGAGTTCGACGTGTTCGGCGGCAATAGTTCCAGCCAACTTCGGGCAATCGCCAACCTTCTGGTGTATCTGCAGTTCGTTCTGCTGTACCAGGAAAAGAATCAGCGCATTTATTGGCAACTTGCGGTGCTCAGTCTCTTGCAGGTGGTCGTGGCGGCCGCGTTGGATCTACGACTGGGATTGGGGTTGCTCTTAGTGGTGTACATGGTCACCGCGTTGTCGGCAATGTCGCTGTTGTTCATCTTCAGCCATTCCGAAGCATTGACGGCTAAGAATGGCGTGAGGGAAGCGACGGGGCGCGGCAATTGCCGCTTTCTGGGAACGCCAATGGCGGCGCCTGTGCGGCTACGTCAGGCTTCGGAAGTTGAAATTCGCCGTTGGTTGTTAGGCTGGCGGTTTATGCGCCGGTTGATTGGGATTGGCGCTTCGACGTGGATCCTCGCGTTGGTGGTTTTCTTTGTCACCCCGCGCATGGGGAACGCTGTATGGCGAGGTGCTCAACATGGAGGAACCCGCACCGTAGGGTTTAGCCGCGAAATTCGACTCGGCGAAATGGGGGAAATTCTGCAAAACAACGCGACCGCGATGCGGCTTAAAGTATTCGACCGCGAGGGACGCGTCGTCACCCTGACCAAACCGCCGTACATTCGCGGGGCCGCCCTATCGGTTTATCAGTTTGAACGGAATCAAGGGAAGTGGTCGCAACCGTATCCGCCCCGCAGTTGGCGGCAAGTCGATCTTCAGGATCCTCCGAATGACAATTGGGTCGAGACAAGCATTTCGTTAGAGCCCACCGGATCGGCAATGCTGTTTAGCATCGCACCGGCCTATCGGGCGGCGACAACGCCGAAAAGTGTGGATTACGACTTAGTGGACGAACAACTTGTCCGCAACGACGTCAGCCCCCTTCGGTCCTTCACGGAAAGTTACCGCTATACGGCTGCGACAACAGGTATTCGTGGCGGCCGCCAACTGACGTTCTGGCCGCGTCGTCCCTATCCCAATGTTTTGGAACGGCATTTCGAACGCGTCGAGTTGCCGCGCTTAGTGGAATGGGATCGCCGTCGCTTCGCAAAAACTGCGGAAATTGCGGCGCAGGTAATTGAAGAGAACGGTGCGACCCCTTCGGATCCTTATCGGGCCGCCAAGGCGCTTGAGGCCTACTTCTTAAGGCCGGGGCGTTTCACCTATACCCTGGATCAACGCTCAACCCCGCCTCGGCCCCCGCAGGTTGATCCCATCGAGCATTTCGTGGTCACCCACGGGCGTGGGCATTGTGAGTACTTTGCTAGCGCTCTGACCATAATGCTGCGTTCCCAAAACATTCCGGCGCGCGTTGTGGTTGGCTATCGGGGAGGCGAGTTTAACAAACTAGGGGGGTACTACCACATTCGCCAGAAAGACGCTCATTCGTGGGTCGAAGTCTATCTTAAACGGAGCCAAATTCCCGAAGCGATGCTTAGTGATGTTCCAGCCGATGCACCCGGCATTTGGCTTCGTCTAGATCCCACCCCCGCAGCAGAGCAGACCTTTGCGGAACACCGTCTGTTGACGCCCATTTCCGACGCGGCGAGCTTCCTGGAAGCCCTATGGAATGACTATGTGCTCGGCCTCAATTCCATGCGGCAAAAGGAGGCGATATACCAACCACTTATGGACCGTGCCCGTCGTCTGATACGCGGCGCCGAAGAATTAGGGGCGTCGCTTATGGGCGGCAAAAGTTGGCGCACGTGGTTGCGCAGTTGGGTTGAATGGTTCGGCATGGATCAACCCGACGCGCAAATTCCTTGGCGCACCCTTGGTTGGTTCATGTTACTGGCCAGTTCGATTGTATTACTTGCGGTGAGCGGTTGGCGTACGCTTGAACAACGAAATTCGGGCCGAACAACGCGCCGCTGGCGTTTCCCTTGGAACCCCTTCCCAGGTGAACACGTCGATACAGGCGTCGGATTCTACCACCGCGCGGAACGATTATTAGCCCGGAGGCGTTTTCATCGGCAACGTCATCAAACGCAACGGGAGTTCATTCACCAAGTGGGAATGGAACTGGCCTCGGACGAGGCGTCTTGTGACACCCCTCGCCTGCTGGAGCGGATTGTCGACGCGTTTTACCGCGTGCGGTTCGGGAAGCATCCCCTGGACAGGGCTGAAGCCGAGGCGATAGAAAATGCGTTGACGCAATTGGAACAGACTCTCGCAAAGCCCCACTCATGAAGATTGGCATCGTTGGATATCAAGGTTCGGGAAAAAGCACCCTTTTCGAATGGCTGACCGGTGTACCAACGGATCCCGCGCAGGCTCACACATCGCAAACAGCGATGGCCATGGTTCCCGATCCGCGCGTGGACGCGCTGTGCGCCATTTACCATCCGAAAAAGATTACCCAGGCTGCATTGGAATTGGCCGATACACCGGGATTGAGCCGTGACCACCAGGGTAGCGCTCAGAAGTTGGCTTTGATTCGTGAATCAGGATGCCTTGCAATTGTGCTTGCGGCGTATGGCGGCGCCGACCCATTTGCCGATCTATCGAGTTTGGAAGACGACTTCTTGCTGGCGGATTTGGATATCGTTTCCAATCGCGTAGAGAAGTTGCGCGATCAGGTGAAGCGCCCACGGCCGAACCGCGACGAATTACAAGCGGAATTGGCGGCCCTGGAGCCGCTCTTGGCGATTCTAGAAGAGGGGCGAGCGCTGCGAGACGTCGAGTTAACAAAGGAGCAAGACCGCGCCATTCGCTCATTTCAACTTTTTAGTAACAAACCGCGGTTCCTGATCTTTAACGTCGACGACGATGAGCAAGACCCTCAGCGGTTTGTTGAAAAGGCGCCCGATCCCACCCGAGCTGCGAGCCTGTCGCTCTCCCTCCAATTGGAACTCACGAAAATGGATGAGGCGGAACGCAAGGAGTTCTGCGCCGAAATGGGAGTCCAGATGGCGGATCGGGGAGAATTGCTTCGATCGCTCATGCACACTTCCGGGCAAATGCTCTTTTTAACCGCAGGGGAAAAGGAAGTTCGCACATGGCTTATACCCCAAGGGGCGACGGCGGTGGAAGCCGCGGGATGCATTCACACCGACTTGGCGAAGGGCTTCATTCGCGCCGAGGTTATGCAGTGTGACGACCTGATCCGGCTTGGAAGCGAGCGCGAAGTTAAAGCACACAATCTGATGCGGCAAGAGCATCGCGACTACGTCATTCGCGACGGCGATATCCTCCATATTCGCCATAATTAAGAGCAGACTCGTGGTAATGGGCGCAGCATCGATTCCTTTGGGCAATGCTGAACAAGCGTAACTATTTGAATTAAAATAACTTGTGTCTTTTGCTGACGAGACCGGCCGTCTCTTCGAAGTTTTCCCGGCCTCGTGGGACCAGGAATGTGAGTACCTTGGGGCGATTTGCGCGTTCTATGTGTTAAATGCTTCCGGCTTCCGGATCTCCGAATACCACGTTCGACGCAGTCCGACTGATCCAGACCCACCAGGTTGGCGTCTGGAGGTACCTGCGGGCGTTGGGGTGTGATCCGGCGCTAGCGGATGATTTAACCCAGGAAACATTCATCAAAGTTCTGGAACGTCCGTTCGAAGACACCCACGACAACTCAACCGCCGCGTACCTGCGCCGAACCGCTTACAATTTGCTTGTAACCCTCAAACGCAAAGAGGGAAGGTTTGCCGAAGTCGAAAACTTAGAGCTTGTGTCGGCCGAATGGTCCCGCTGGGCAGGACACGATCAGGGAGAGGAGTTGCTGGCGGCCCTACGGGAGTGCCTTCAAGGTTTGACCGATCGGGCGCGCCTGGCGTTGGAGATGCGATTTCGGGATCAGCAGTCACGATCCGCCATTGCGGCGGCGCTCGAAATCAGCGAACACGGCGCCAAGAATCTGATGCAACGCGCCAAACACCAACTGCGCGAGTGCATTGAAGGAAAACTCTCATGAGTGCGGACACACGTGGCTCACAATCCGAATCCTGGCCTCCGGATGATCCGTTACTCGACGCATGTTTGAGCGAAGTTCTAGGAGGACCATCGCCACCCGATCTTACGGCACGCATATTGGCTGCCTGGGAGCAAAAACGCGCCGCGACGAACGGTGTACCATCGCCGTATCCCCACGCTACGATGGCCCCCCATAATGAAGAGCAGGGTTGGACTCCCGTCGGTGCGAATGGGTACTACTCCCCCTCCAATCCTGATTCTCTGCGCACCGCCAACCGTCCAATTCCGGTTCCTCCACCGCTGCACAACTCGGGGGGGACAACTTGGATTAATGCAGCAATTGCTGCTTGCCTTATTCTAGCCATAAGTGTGGCCGGAACTCTTGTCTACAGGACTATTGGCGACCACCGAGCAGCCCCGCCAATTGCAAAGACTACGGCCGAGTCGCGAGATGCAGATGCGTTGCGCCCCCAACCTCAAGCCGTGAATCCCGATTCCCAAGTCGGAAGCGATTCGGAAAAGGCGCCCGATGCCCCGCCTGTTGTTTCGTCGGACCCTGGTGCGGTAAGTGAATCGCCGCTTGAGGAGGAGTCTCCGGTTCGCGGCTTTGATGAAACTCCGCCTTTTGCGGCTTCCCAATCAAACCAAGAGGCGACGCCAGTTGTTGAACCCGGCTACGCCCGTTCAAAACCAGCCCCTGACTACGAGCCGGAAATCCTTGCGACCATTGCGCGCCGCCTCCAAGAGTCTTGGCAAGCGGCAGGGGTCACGCCATCACCGCTCGCAACCGACGGGGAATGGGCGCGGCGCACATATTTGCGGATTCTTGGCCGCATCCCCACGTACAACGAGTTAATCGAATTCCAGCGCAGTCCGTCGACGACGCGCAAGGAAGAACTGGTTAACCGGCTCTTGTTTGACGACGAGTATGTCGAACAGTACGCCCGGCACTGGAGCAGCGTTTGGACAAATCTCCTCATCGGCCGCACTGGGGGGACAGACAAGGACGACCTGGCAAACCGAGAAGGGTTGGAACAGTATCTTCGGCGGTCGTTTCAGTTCAATCGGCCATACGACCAGGTAGTATTCGAGCTGGTCGCGGCTACCGGGTCAAACCGACCAGGAACCGACGAATACAATGGGGCCGTAAATTTTATTCTTGGAAACTACACCCATAACTTTACGCTCGCCACGTCGAAAACGGCTCAAGTTTTCCTAGGGAAGCGTCTGCACTGTGTGCAATGTCATAATCATCCGTTTGAAAGTTGGACACAGGACGACTATTGGGGGCTCAACGCGTTTTTCCGCCAGGCCGCCGTTGTTCGTGACGCAGATCAAGTTCGGCTAGTCAATCGTGATTTTCCGGGGGAGACTGGGGACATATCCAAGGCTGAGATTTTCTACGATCGGCTTAACGGTGTCCGGAAGGTTGTATATCCCACGTTCCTCGATGGCGCCACAATCAATCCCGATGGTCACGTTGCGAACGTGGATCGGCGCCGAGAATTGGCAAACCTATTGACGGAGTCGCGCGAGTTGAGCCGCGCCTTGGTCAATCGGCTTTGGGGGCATTTTCTAGGGTATGGATTCGTGACCCCCATTGACGACGTGCGTCCGAATAATCCGGCATCGCATCCGGAGCTATTGGATTACTTGGCCGACCAATTCATTGCACACGGTTACGATATGAAGCGTCTGGTGCGATGGATTGCGTTGAGCGACGCATTCGCACGCTCCAGCCGTATTACACCGGGAAATCTGGTCGACGTTCCCGAGAACGGCGTTCCTCCGCTTTTCAGTCGGTACTATACGCGGCAAATGTCCGCGGAGGAGATTTATGATTCCTTAGCCCTGCTTGCCGCAAACGGAGATCGGTCAAGCGATGTCTTCGCTCAGTTACAAGCGGGGCGCACGGCGTGGCTGTCGCAATTCACGTTTGATATGCAGACCGATGAAGGCGACGAAACGACCACCTTCAACGGCACGATTCCTCAATCGCTCGCGATGATGAATGGTGAGATTGTCCAAGCGACTATGGACTCTCCTCATGGATTTTTGAGTACGGTAGCGCGCAGCAATTTGAAGCCCAACGAAAAACTCGACCGTATTTTTCTCGCCACAGTTGCCCGGAAGCCGTTGCCGCGGGAAGTTGACGCCGCCAATCGCCTTTTGGTTACGCACCAGGGCGATCTGCATGCCGCCCTTCAAGACCTGTGGTGGGCGCTGTTAAATAGCAACGAGTTTATCTTGGATCACTAACACCGTGGTCGCTCCCGTGCGGCTTCTCTTTCTCCCTTTTGTATTGCACGCTCAGGAAACGCACCGCCTGGGCGTGTAGGACGCTATGATGCCCACCGACTTGCTTTCTTTGGCGATTCAACAAATTGAGTTCTCTCGCAACTATACGCTGACGTTGCTTAATGACGTGAACGAGGAGGACTGGTTCCGGCAACCCACGGAAGACGTCACCCATCTCGCATGGCAGGTCGGTCATCTCGCGATGGCGGAGTATATGCTCACCATGGTCCGCATGCGAGGAAAACGGCCGGAAGACGAAGAGTTGATTTCCAAAAAGTTCGTGCGTTTGTTTCTTAAGGGGTCAACACCCGAAGCTGACGCAACCAAGTATCCCGCGCCCGAAGAGATTCTGCGTGTTTTTCATGCTGTTCACCAGCAGGCGTTGGCGGAGTTGCCAAATACTCCAGCTGAAGAATTGAACGTCCAAGTGCCGGAACCTCACGCGGTGTTTGATACCAAGTTGGGTTCGCTCTTTTTCTGTGCCTCGCACGAAATGCTTCATGCTGGTCAAATTGGCTTGCTGCGGCGGCTCCTGGGCAAGGCTCCGGTCCGCTAGATAGTGGAAGTCCGACCGTCGGCGACGTACACTACTTCTCGCCAGTGGTTTTTTCTTTGACCTTCAAGGAGCCGCATATGCGTCGGGCGTTTGCTGCAGCTTCGGTGTGGCGTTGGTCGTTCGCTGCTTTGCTTGCATCGTTCTTAAGTGCTGGGTATTCGGCAGAATCTCATGCCGGACCACCCCGCGCACTTCCCGAGGGGAAGCAACCCAACGACGCCCGGCTGGGCCCACTCAAGGACTTGGATGGCTACTTCCCGTTCACACCTCCCCAAACCCAACAAGCATGGGAGGCTCGCAAAAAACAGGTTCAGCGCCGGCTCAAGGTGGCGTTAGGATTGTGGCCGATGCCTACGCGCACGCCGCTGAACGCCGTTATTCATACGCCCATCGAGAAGGACGACTACATCGTTGAGCACGTCTATTTTGAGAGTATGCCGGGCTTTTATGTCACCGGAAACCTCTACCGTCCCAAAAAGGGCGACGGCCCGTTTCCCGGTATTCTTTGCCCCCACGGGCATTGGTCCAACGGTCGCTTCACCGATGCAGGCCAAGCAGCCGTGAAGGAAGAAATTGCCAAGGGCGCCGAGAAATCAGACGAGGGTGGCCGGAGTCCACTTCAGGCCCGATGCGTCCACTTGGCGCGTCTCGGATGTGTTGTCTTTCATTACGACATGATTGGATATGCCGACAGCACCCAACTTTCATTCGACCTAGGACACCGCTTCGCAAAGCAACGCCCCGAGATGATTGGGGAGAGCAATTGGGGCTTGTATAGCCCGCAGGCGGAATCGTACCTGCAATCGATCACAGGGCTGCAAACGTACAATTCCATTCGAGCGTTGGATTTTCTTACAAGCCTGCCGATTGTAGACGCCAAGCGTATTGGTGTAACGGGTGCGAGCGGCGGCGGTACGCAAACATTTCTCCTATGCGCTCTGGATCCACGGCCGACCGTAGCGTTCCCTGCCGTGATGGTTTCAACCGCCATGCAGGGTGGCTGTACATGTGAAAACGCGTCGCTGTTGCGCATCGGCACAGGGAATGTGGAATTCGCCGGTCTGTTTGCGCCGAAGCCGTTGGGTTTGACAGCGGCCGATGACTGGACAAAAGAAATGGAAACCAAGGGGTTTCCTGAGCTTCGCCAGCTTTATGAACTTTTCGGAGCGTCTCAGAACGTCATGTTGTGGGCGAATTTGCAGTTTGGCCACAACTACAACTACGTAAGTCGTGTCGCCATGTATGGCTGGATGAACGAACATCTCGGCCTGGGGCACGAAGGACCGTTTGAAGAACGCCCATATGATCGGCTTACCGCCGAACAATTGACGGTGTGGAACGCCAGTCATCCTCGGCCCGTTGGCGGAGACGATTTTGAGCGGGCCTTATTGCGGTGGTGGACAGAAGATTCCCAAAAGCAATTGGAAAAACTTACCCCCCGCGATGAACAATCGTTAGGCGCTTTTCGAGAGGTTGTTGGCGGCGGCGTAGATGTGGTCATTGGGCGCCGTTTGCCAGAAGCCGCCGATCTAGAGCACGATGCCGTCCAAAGGAATCAGCGCGAAAACTACGTGGAAAATATACTTCTCGTTCGCAATCGCGCTCATGGCGAAGAACTGCCCACAGTTGTTCTATTTCCCAATAACTGGAACGGCCGCGCCGTGTTATGGGTGAGCGAACAAGGGAAATCCGGGCTTTACCAGGAAGACGGCGCACCCACGCCAGAAGTCCAGAAGCTTCTCAATACGGGCGTCACGGTCGCAGGTATTGACTTGTTCCAGCAAGGCGAGTTCTTGGCCGACGGCCAGCCGATCACACAAACGCGCCGCGTAGCCAACACGCGCGAATCGGCCGCCTATACGCACGGTTATAATCATTCTCTGTTTGCCCAGCGCGTGCACGACATTCTGACGGCCGTCGCATTTATCAGAAATCACGAGTTAGCGTCCAAGCAAGTCGACGTAGTTGGTTTGGGTGCGGCAGGACCGTGGGTCGCCGCAGCGCGCGCCCAAGCGCGGGATGCGATTGATCGGGCCGTGATTGATACCGCAGGATTTCGATTTATCAAGGTCAACGATATTCGCGATCCTGCCTTCCTGCCCGGCGGCGCTAAGTATTTCGATTTACCAGGCATGTTAGCGCTGTCGGCGCCTAACTCGTTGTGGCTCACGGGCGAAGGCGCACAACCGCCGCAAATCGTGAAGGCCGCGTATTCGGCTGCAGGCGCCAGCGACAAGTTGGTCGTTTACGACGGAAACGAGTCAAACAAGGCGGAAGCGGCGACGGATTGGTTGATTGAAACGGGGCAATGAGCGACCAACGTATTTACTTGGATAACGCCGCGACCTCGTGGCCTAAGCCTCCTACGGTATATGCCGCTGTGGAGCGATGCATGCGCGACTTAGGCGCGCCTGCTGGCCGCGGCGTTTACCGAGAAGCGAACGAGGTCGAAAGACTGGTCGTCGATGCGCGCCGCCGGATAGCGGCGCTCTTGGGCGTTGACGACCCACGTCGAATCGCCTTTGCATTGAACGGCACCGATGCGCTCAATTTGGCGCTCCACGGCCTGCTCCGCCCTGGGGACCACGTGGTAACAACGGTGGTGGAGCATAATTCGGTGCTTCGACCGTTGCGTTTCTTGGAAGAGAAGCATGGGGTGCGCATAACTCGAGTTGGATGCAACGGAGAGGGAATCGTCGATCCCGAGGAAATCCGGCGAGCTATCTTGCCAGGAACGCGGCTGATTGCGCTAGTTCATGCATCGAACGTGACCGGCGCATTGCAGCCGATTGAGCAGGTCGGTCAAATCGCCAACGACTATGGCGTCTGTTACTTGGTGGATGCAGCCCAAACTGCCGGACATATTCCGATTAACGTCCAGCAGATTGGTTGTGACTTGTTGGCGACTCCGGGACATAAAGGGCTTCTTGGACCCTTGGGAGTCGGATTGCTGTACGTTGGTCCCCGAGTGGAAGATCAACTCGAGAGCGTCCGCCAAGGCGGTACAGGCACTTCTAGCGAAGATGACCATCAGCCTCAGACGCTTCCCGATAAATACGAGGCCGGCAACCTCAACACGCCCGCCATTGCAGGGCTCGGGGCGGGAGTTGCTTGGTTACAAGAAAAGGGGGTCGCCGAAGTCCAAAGCCACATTGAGCACCTCACCACCCAGCTTATCGAAGGTTTGCAATTTATCGAAGGTGTGCGCGTTTACGGTCCTCGCGTCGCCAACCGTTGCGTCGGTGTCGTAAGCATCACAATTTCGGGAATCGCTCCTCAGGAGGCGGCAGTGCTGCTTGATAGCGCTTACCGAGTTCAAACCCGACCGGGGCTGCATTGTGCGCCGCGAATGCATCAAGCCTTAGGAACATTGGAATCCGGGGGAACTTTGCGGTTCAGCATAGGCCCCTGGAATACCCCCGAAGAGATCACTCAGGCCATTTCGGCCGTTGCCGAAATCGCGTCAATGAACTTTTGACGCGGGCTGTATCTAATAACTTCGCCTTTATTGGCCCACCAATGTACCGATGCCAAAGCTGCGGCGAGCGATTTGAGCAATTCGAGGTGCTTGGACAATGTCCTCATTGCCATCATCTGTCCAAGGTGAAGTGTGCTTGTGGGTACATGGCGGAGGGCTGGGATTTCGTTCGCAATAATGATTGCTGTCCTAAATGCCAACGGCCAATGCGGCTGGTCGGCGGCGCATCGGACCACAATAGAGAGAAGCAACAACGAGAGGCCCGCAGTCGGGTTGCCATTATTACCGCCGCTGTGGTGGGGGGAGTGGTTGTAATTGCTGCAGCAACTTTATGGTTGCTGTTCTAAACGTTCCTTTCGCTTCCTGCGGCGCTTTGGGAAAAAATAAGCTAAACTTCCCAAGGGCGAATAGCACGTGAGGCGATTGCCTATGGAACGTGTTTACTCGTTGATTGTGGAATTGCTGGAACGGAACGACCTGGTTGCGCCACGCGATGCTTTGATGACGATCGCGTGTGTCACCCTGGTGAGTTATCTGGTGCTGTTGGTGGCGGGCCGCGGGCGCGCGTAGCGAAGTTCAAATGCTGTCCGGGCTTTCCACGAGAAGCTTTTCGGCCGCTTCGCGCGCCATCGTGGTTTCGCCGCCCGGCAATGCAACCGTCACGACTCCAGCCTCGCTGCGATGTGCGGTGACAGCGCCCTCAACGCCTAAATGTAGGCCAGCATCGCTCAGATAGCGCAAGAACTCAGGGGACTGATCGAGCACCCTCGCTAGACGAAATTGCCGGCTGACCTCCCACTCGGCTAAGGTCCGATAGCTGCTCTTCTTGACTGTGCCATCTGCTTTGGGGATTGGATCGCCATGCGGATCCGCCTCGGGATAGCCTAAAAAGGCGTCCATGCGGTCGACCAGCCGGTCGCTCACGGCGTGTTCCATGTGTTCCGCCTCCTCGTGGACCTCATCCCAGCTCAAATCGAGGGTTCGAGCAAGAAATAATTCCAGCAGACGGTGGCGCCGCAGCACCCGTAAAGCCAACGATCGGCCTTCGTCGGTCAGGTTGACTCCTTCATAGGGTGTATACCGGACCAATCCCGATTCGTCCAACGTCTTGAGCATACTGGTAACCGTGCCGGGCGCAACGTTTAAGGCTTCGGCAATCTGCCCTGTTGCGGCGGGCTGTTCCTGCTGGCGAATGCAGATTTGGTAAATCGTCTTGATGTAGTTCTCAATCGTAAGACTCGGCAACGCAGTTGCTCCGACGAAAGGACGAACTTATGCCAAAGCCGCTGGCCATTGCATTCTAACGCAAACTTCGGCAAGATACCCCCGTCCTCGATATTAACCATCATAGCCTAAAGGTAGCGCCCAGGGAGTGCTACCAAGAATAATCGCACGGTCGGCCTCCAAGATGGCCCCGAGGTTCGTTAACGGCTTTTGGTCGGAGAATCTTACCGTTGCTTTCGTTAAATGAAAACGCCGTCCGGCTATGCGATGAAATTGCCGCCCAGGCGGAGCTTTATCGCATTGCGGTAACGACGTCGGATTGCGGCGCTCGCCTAATTGACTGCGGCCTCCATGCTCCAGGAGGTCTCGAAGTCGGCCGGCTCTTGGCGGAAGTTTGTCTCGCCGGCTTGGGGCAAGTATCGATCCTTCCCAGCTTGTCAACGTTGGAGGATACTCCCGGCATTGCTGTTCGCACCGATCATCCTGTCGCGGCGTGCATGGCTTCGCAATACGCCGGCTGGCGAATTGACTCCGAGGGGTATTTCGCCATGGGATCGGGCCCGTTTCGGGCGGCGGCTGGAAAAGAAGAATTGTACGCGCGAATTGGTTATCGTGAGATGCCTAACGCCGTCGTCGGGGTCCTGGAAACTTCAAAGATTCCCCCCGATTCGGTGTGTCGTCAATTGGCAGAAGCATGCCGCATTGCCCCGGATAATTTGACGCTCGCGTTTGCGCCGACCGCCAGCCTTGCCGGCCACATTCAAGTGGTCGCTCGCAGCGTCGAAACCGCAATACATAAGCTTATGGAGCTAGAATTCGACGTAGCGACAATTCAAAGCGCTTGGGGCGTGGCGCCTCTTCCGCCTGTGGCGAAAAATGACTTGCAGGGAATCGGACGCACCAACGACGCGGTGCTGTATGGTGCGGAGGTGACGCTCTGGACTCGTTGCGATGACGCGGCGATCGCCGAAGTAGGGCCCCAAGTTCCCAGTGCCGCGTCCTCCGACTTTGGCGAGCCGTTCGAAGCGATCTTTGCACGTTACGATTACGATTTCTATAAAATCGACCCGCACTTGTTTAGTCCGGCGAAAGTCACGTTTTGTAATCTCGCCACCGGCCGCACACAACGCTTTGGCGAGTTGCGTCCCGATGTTTTGCGGCGATCCTTCTACTCTGCGTAGTGGACATGCGGGTCGCCGTTTTGACTTCTCCCCAGAGCTGGTATTTTCGCGACCTGCAACGGGCGGCGGCTGCGCGCCACGAATTGACCGCGGTTGCCTTTAGTCATCTTGCTTCCGCCCTAAACGTTACGACAGCGTTTTCGGCGTCGTCCAAGGGCCAATGTTTGGATCAATTCGATGCGGTGTTGGTGCGCACCATGCCGCCAGGCTCATTAGAGCAAGTCGTATTTCGTATGAACGTCCTTGGCGAACTGGAGCGACGTGGCCAAGTTGTGCTCAATTCGCCCCGTTCTTTGGAGGCCGCAGTCGATAAGTATCTTGCTTCGGCGCGATTCCAGGCGGCCGGATTGTCGACGCCGCGCACCTGGGTCGGCCAGAATGCGGAAGACGCCATGAGCGCATTTGCCGAGTTGGGCGGCGATGTGGTCGTGAAGCCGCTGTTTGGAGGCGAAGGGCGAGGAATTAGCCGCGTCAATGACGAAGCACTCGCATTGCGGGCGTTCAAGATGCTTGCTCAGTTGGGCGCGGTCATTTACCTGCAGGAGTTTGTTCCCCACGAAGGGCGCGATTTGAGGTTGATGGTGCTGGGAGATCGCGTTCTTGGAATGTGGCGTTACAATCCGCGTGATTGGCGGACCAATATCAGCCGAGGCGCCATTGGTGAACGATGGAAGTACGACGAAACGCTTGCAGGTATGGCGGTTCGCGCGGCCCAGGTGATCGGAGCGCAGTGGGCTGGTGTGGATCTCTTGCCGGGGCGAGATGGGAAAGTTTACGTATTGGAAGTCAACGCAGTACCAGGCTGGAAGGGGCTTGCGTCAGTAATTCAACGAGATGTGGCCGCTCTTGCGTTGGAGTACCTAGAGACGCTTGTGAGACTTAATACAGGCCGGTAAAGTGAACAAAACTTTTGGACCGACAACCGCTGCAGAGGGCAGGCAGTAGGCGTCCCATGCGTCATGCCGAAGTCGTAGCGAAACGGTGGAATTGAATCTGTTGGGCGTTTCTTATCATCGTGATAACTGCTTCTTCATCTCGGTCGCATCCTAATGTCGCCTCGCGGTTAAGTCTCGTCGCGCAGCGCATCCCCGACCAGATTGCCGTCGTTATGCCCGGAGCGCGGATTGCGGGAAAACGGCAGTATCACACGTGGACCTTCCGAGAACTGGATGATGACAGTTCCCGTTTGGCCGCGGGACTGCAGGCGATGGGCGTTACGCCCGGAATGCGCATCGTACTTCTGGTCCGGCCAGGGTTCGATTTTATCTCGTTGACATTTGCGCTGTTCAAAGCCGGCGCTGTGACCGTACTGATCGACCCGGGAATGGGGCGGAAAAGTTTGATCCGCTGCCTGGCCGACGTCGAACCTGATGGCTTTATTTCGATTCCCTTGGGACATGCAGTTCGGTCGTTGTTGCGAGGCCGGTTTCCACGGGCTCGCTTCAACGTGACGGTCGGGCGGCGGTGGTTTTGGGGAGGACCGACGATTGACGACCTGCGGGAAACTCGCGTTGGCGCGTTCCGACCGGTCGATGTGGCGCACGACGATCCAGCCGCCATCATTTTTACTACTGGCAGCACGGGACCGCCCAAGGGCGTCCTCTACCAGCACGGCAATTTCACAAAACAGGTTGACGAACTTCAAGCTTTCTATCGTGTTGAGCCGGGCGAAGTGGACCTACCGGGGTTCCCGTTGTTTGCACTTTTCAATTGCGCGATGGGCGTTACCACCGTGATTCCCGATATGGACCCGACTCGCCCGGCAAAGGCGAACCCGCGGAATATTGTCGAGGCGATCCACGATTGGAAGGTAACCCAGGCGTTTGGCTCCCCGGCGTTATGGAATGTGGTCGGCCGGTACTGTGAAGTAGAGAAGATTCCACTGCCCACGCTACGGCGAGTGCTTTCGGCTGGGGCTCCGGTGCCGCACCATGTGTTGCACCGCATGAAAAGTGCGATCCATCCCGATGGAGACGTCCACACGCCTTATGGAGCTACTGAATCGCTTCCCGTGGCGTCGATTGCCGCCAGCGAAGTTTTAGGAGAGACGGCAGCCCAAAGCGCTCAAGGCGCCGGTACGTGCGTCGGCCGGCGTTTTCCCGGAATTCAGTGGAAGGTAATTCGTATTTCCGACGAGCCGATCGAAACGATTGATTCCATTGAGGAGCTGCCGAACGGGGAAATTGGCGAGTTGATTGTGGCGGGCGACGTTGTAACCCGCGAATATGTCACGCGTCGTGAAGCCAATCGCGAACATAAGATTCGTGACGGCGCTGCCATTTGGCACCGAATCGGCGATGTCGGTTATCTAGACGCCCAGGATCGTTTCTGGTTCTGTGGGCGAAAGGCTCACCGGGTGATTACGCCCCAGGGCGTACTGTATACGATCCCGTGTGAAGCCATTTTCAACCAACTGAAAGAAGTTTACCGCTCGGCGCTCGTTGGGGTTGGGGATCCGGGAGCGCAACGGCCCGTGATCGTTGTGGAAACTTGGCCCGAGCATCGTCCTGCGACAAAGAAACAACGCGAAGCATTGTTACAGGCCCTGCGCGAGCAAGCGCTGTTGTACGAACACACACGTGACATCCGTGACTTCCTGATTCATCCGTCGCTGCCAGTGGACATTCGCCATAACGCCAAGATTTTCCGAGAGAAGCTGGCCGTCTGGGCGGCCAAGCAAATATCCTGACGACATGTTTGGCTTTCTTCCTGTTAACAAACCGCAGGGTGTCACCTCACGTGATGTGGTGAATCAAGTCCAACGATTGGTGCGCCCGGTGAAGGTCGGGCACGCAGGCACCTTGGACCCCTTAGCGACAGGGGTGCTGGTTTTGGCGTTGGGACCAGCGACGCGCTTGATTGAGTACGTTCAACAGGCCGGCAAACGCTACCGTGGCGAATTCTTGCTAGGGCGAAGCAGCGAAACGGAAGACATCGAGGGAAATGTTGTCGAACTGCCCGGCGCGTCCATTCGCTCACGGGCCGAAATCGAACAGGTTCTCCCGCGGTTCGTAGGTGAGATCGAACAACGGCCGCCCGCGTTTTCAGCACTTAAAGTGGGTGGCCGCCGAGCTCACGAATTGGCGCGCGCCGGTAAGGACGTTTCGCTTGCCCCACGCAGGGTAACGATCTACGAATTAAGTTTGGTAGCGTATGATTACCCGCACATGACGCTCGATGTCGCATGCGGCGCGGGGGTTTACATACGCTCCTTAGGCCGCGATATCGCCGAAGCCTTGGGAACGTCAGCAGTGATGTCGGCGCTCCAACGCACCCAGTCAGGCGTTTTTCGGCTTGAGGACGCGTGCGAGGTGGGAGCGCTATCGTACGAGACGATACGCCAGCAACTTCGCTCGCCATTTGAGGCGATACCGCATCTTTCCCGCGTCGTGCTCGACAGTTCCCAGATTGCGCGCTTATCGCAAGGAATGGCGATCACGCTTCCGAACGATATCAATGCCCCAGAAATTGCCGCAGCCGACGAGCAAGGTCGGCTGCGTGCTATTCTCGTTCCGCGCGGCCGATGTTGGGGGCCGATGCGGAATTTTCCCGCCTAGCCTTCCGTTGACGGCGGTTGACGCGTGCCGGTTGTGACGTCAAGCCAAACGGCGTAAAACTGCGAAACTAATCTCCAAAGGGATCCGCGGCGCCGAAGGGATCGTCGGCAGGCGCCTCCGTTTCCGGCTCGTCCGCCGGGGCAGCGTCACCGCCGGCCGGATCCGCAAACGGATCTGCCGCCTCGCCAAACGGATTAGCAGGCGCCGGTGCATCCGGCGCAGGCTTGGCGGGAGCCGCCAGAGGCTGTTGCTGTACTTGCTTAGGTTGTTGGGCCTCGGTTCCCGGTCCGGCGTGCACCAGGGGATACTCCTGGTGAAACTCTCGGAAACATTGCACGAGCCCCGAGTAGCTCACGAAGAAGAGTCGATCGGTTTGGTTGTTAAGCACATCCACTTCCCGGAAGTTTGTGGGAAGCGTGGCGACGCGCCCGCCCGTTGCACGGTCGAGAATCACCAAACGCCCCGTTGGATCCAAGCAGTACAAACGCGTTGCACTTGCCGAAACAATTTTGCTCAATCCTTGGGTCGACCAAATGGCGCCAGCGCCCGCTCCGCCTGTCTGGGCCGAAAGGCGGAACATGGTGTAATTGGTCGTGATGATATACACGTCGTCATCGATCGGCACCGGAGAATGATCGATTGGGTCACCGGTCGAAAACCGCCACATCAGGGCGCCAGTAAACTCATTCATCACGTAAACGTCGCCGTCACGCGACACAGCCATAACTTGGTTGGGCGCCAGCCATGCAGGACGGGCGGTAATCTCGTCCAGAGTTTCAAGACGAAATCGCACACCAGGGGCGTCGCCATTTCCTACGTACAGAAACCCTCGATCTGTCGCCCAAATTAAACTGTTCGGCGAAACAGTCGGTTGCAAAGTAGCGCGGCCAAACGACTGATACACCCGGGGTCGCCCACTAGGATCCAGCAGGTGATACGATTCGATCAACCCAGGAACCATCGGTACGTGGACGAACTCTTGAGTTACCGCTGGACCAGCTCCCGCGGCATGGGTGAGCCGGCGGCTCCACGCCAACCGCCCATCTTTCGCGTCAAAGACGTAGAGATAAATTCCGTTGATCGCGGCGACGAAATGGTCATTTGCCGCCGGAGAAAACGTCGGGTGGTCTGAACGCCCTACCGGCACAACCCAACGCGTGGCGCCTGTCTCGCCATCGATCGCGTGCATAAAGCCATTGTTGGTCGTGATGTAGAGCGTAATATCGGGAACGACCGTCGTAATCGCCTTGGCCGCCACGCCGATGACTTGTAGTTCCGCGATTCTCTCCTCGGCGGCTTTTTTCGCTCCTTCAACTCCCAAAGGTCGCCCAAAGGCGTCGAGCTGCCGATCGGTGTACGTCGCCAATTTCTGCTTTTCATTGTCGACTAGCACGACATCGATAACCGTCATCGCCTGGGTTTGGCTGACGTGTTGAGTGACATGGACGACCCGCGCCTGAGCCGAATCAAGTTCGACTTGCGCATGCCAAGCTCGAACCAGCCCGTAACGCTCCAGCAGAAAGGCCGACGCCAGGGAAGACTGGCGTTGCCCCCAGGCCAATGGCGCAGCGACCCATAATAACCCGAATGTAATGGCCAGCGTGGGGACGCGAATCATAGCGATATTGGTAGGTGCGTTCGACGTAGAAAGGACATAGCGACGATCCGCCAATACCATTAACATAATTAAACGCCTTACCAAATGCACCCAAGAAACTCAGGTCCCGGCCAGCGACGCGCCACGGTGCGAACCCCATAGACCAAAAATACGGCTCGGCCTACCATTACACTGGTAGGTAGCTTTTCCGTTGCGCCAAGCGGGAGTCGGCGTCCATGGATTTTTGTACGCAGAACGCCGAAAACCAGAAGTCGATCGAGCACGTATTCGGATACCTGAATTTCTCATCCGGCGCCGCCGATTCCTTGTTCCTGCGCGGACTGGATTGCGTCTATCGCCTGGTGGCGGAATCCGAACCCCAGTCTTCTGGCGAGTCGCCTCTTTGGCGACGCGTGATCGCCTTCTTGCGGCGTGCGTTGGGCGAGTTCTCCGCAAACAACGAGGCCTTTCGCGACATTTCGCAAGCCGTCGCCGCGCTCGATCTGGTAGAGCATGAGGTCGTTCCGGAGTATTTTGCGTTTCATCGGGACCTCCTTTTTCACCAGCGCGATGACGACCTCATCTTACCGTTCTTTCTAGGGCGGGTTTTCGAAGCGGTTCTTTCCCAGGGGCCTCCCTGGGACGAAGCCGACCGAATAACCCAGCAAGCGATTCGTACGCTCAACGACTATTTGGGGCACCGTCCTGTCGCGGTGTTGGAGTCGCGCCGGCATGAGCCCTATCCCCACGAATGGGTTCGCCCTGTGCCTCTGTACGTACGGGATGCAGGGGTAAGTTTTGGTGCCTACGAACAGGTTGTGCGACTCGCGCTGCGTCTATTGCGGGAAACCGACGAAGATCTCCTCGAAGAGGCGTATTTCGATCCGAATCTGCTCGACGAATTGGCATTCGATCCACGCGCCTACGATTTTGATCATCCCGTCAATAAACGTCCAAACTATCACTTTGGGCAGTGGGACCCGCACCTGATTGACAATCAAGGACGGTATCGGCGCTTTGTTGTTCAGCAAGTGACGTTGGACTCACTGATGGACCGAGTCCATCAGCCATCGGACATTCCCGAAGACGAACGCTTATTTGAGGCGGCGGCCGTCTTGGCGGGCACAATCTTGATGGCGGCGGGAATCAGCGGACGCGGTCCCGATACGCACGACTCGAATACGTCACTCGGTACACTCTTGCCGCAAATCGCTGCTAACCGCGATGCCTTTTACCAGCGGTTGTTTAGTCGCGTACAAGGGCGGCACGCTGAACGCTTGCGCAAAGAATCGGCCGAATTGCGTCAGCCCTTTGGCGGCGCTCGCCAGCACCTGAACACGCAATTGGCGCGGCGGCGTGCTTCGCAACTAGAACATATCCACTTGGCGAAGTTGTTCGCTCGCATGGGCTACTTTGAAGCCGCCGATCGTGAGGCCAGTGTTGCTCCAACGGCCTCAGCCCGAATGCTTTGTCAAATTGACTGCCGACTGACCGCGGGGCACCAGGCGCTGGAGAAGGGCGAGTTGCATCAAGCCGCAGAGCGACTTCCCGAGATTATAGAGATTCTTCACCGCGCCATTGACTGCGGCGCGGTCGTCGACCCATGGAACATTTTGGGGTTCGATGCGAATTTCAGCCTTTTCCCGGCGTTGGAGAACAGCATCCACGATCATCGTGTGGATGACTTGATTTTGCTCATGGAGGATATTTTCGCTCTCTACTCGCGCATCTGGAGCGAAGCAGCAGCGGTCGACGACCAACGACTCTGCCAGACGATCGCCCGTCAGTTCCGTGAAACTGCCGAATGGTGGCGCCAATTCGCCGCGCATGAGGTGACCAGCGTCGAGGCGGTAGACGCCCTCAACGTCTATCGCGCCGCCGAACATGTCGCCGACGTACTCAACCTGTGGCATAAGGGAGGCGCTGAAACGGGGAATGTGGCGTTCTGGGCGCCGCACGCCGAGCGATTTGACTCGCCTCAGGCGTATTCCTTAGTGATCGACGCTCTGCTGGATAAAGGCGATTACGTTGCGAGCATGGCGCTTCTGGTGCATTGGCTAGGACGCGCCGAACAAGTAGGGCTGGAGAAGGCCGATAGCTCATTCAACTTAATGGCCGAACGTTGGCTACGCGAGTCAGCCCAATGGCCTTTGGCGCGTAAGTTCCTCGACTATGTTGAGGCGAATGCCGACACCTATTGGAACGTGCCCACGTTTGAACTTGGCGGCCCGCACGCCTCGCAAGGCGGCGCCCCTGACGTTGAGGAGGAGCTCGAGGAGGACGATTCGGATGAAGATCTCTTTAGCGCCGCCTACGAGGAGATGGTCTATATCGATAGCACCGCCGATGGGCGCGAAGGGTCGGTCTTTGACGAAGGCGAAGCAACCGACGACGAACTGGAGCGAGAATCCCGGCGCATCGCGGATCGCCTAGCTTTTCATCTCGCGTTAGCGCGTATGTGGGGGTTGGCTTCGTTAATGGCTGCTCAGGCTGGCGAAGCAGCGAACCTTCCCTCCGACGAGATACAACGGCGAAAGGAGTCCTTGGGACGCTGGGCGATTCAAGCGGAAAAGAATCGCCGTGATTTGCTTGAATTGCTCCAGGCGATCGACCGCTTTGCGCTGATCAAGCCTTCGGGCGATCACGACTCGATGGTGGAATACGATCGCCAACGCGTTATTAAAGAAACACTCTTGGAGCGCGTCATCGCAACGGTGGTCGAGACCGCCGACGCCGCGCGCCACTTGCTTGCGGCGGCATGTGCGTTGGAGGGCGACGCTGCTTACGTTCCGGATATTACAGGATGGGATCCTGACCTGCGCCGAGCCGTGGCAGTGTTCGGAGGAATTCTACGGCGCGATACGAAAGCCGTACGTCGCCATTGGAATGAACTGCTTAAGGCGCTGGGCCCACGTCCACTGCTCTACATTCCCTTATCCAAGGGCGGAAACCCGTGTCAGATTGTTGCGGCCCGCATACGTCAAAGGACGATCCAAGATCTCCTCGCATGGCTGCCGCGTTTGGGCTTACTCACCGAAACGCGCCGGTTAATTGAAACCGCGCGCGAGATGGAGCGTAACAACCCGGTGGGGCCGGGCGCCGTTACGGAGTTCGACGATCTGTTCCGAACGGGTTATAAGGCGCTCGTAGAATGTTTGGTGACAGCCGCCGATTCATGGTCGAAGCCAAGCAGTCCAGCCGCGGCGAGCGATATGAGCTTGGTGGACTGTCTGGAGGACCTGACGAAATCACTCCTGGAAACCTGGATGGCTCACAGCCATACCCTGCGCCTCTCAGTCCTCGAAAAGGTCCAAGACGCTCGCGCTTGGGAAAAGCTGGTTGAGTTTATCAAACGTTACGGCGCCGATTTGTTTACCCAGCGGTTCCTCAACCTGGGCAACATCCGTGCAATCCTCCATCAGGGCGCCGAAGCCTGGCTTGAACAGATTTCGCAAGACCCGCTTTGGGATGGACAACTTCGCCTTCTCGATGAATTAGACACGAAGATCTCGCGTCGCCAAGCGGCAGAACAGCTCTCGTTGGTTCTCGAGGCGATCATTGAAAACTACGGCGAGTACCGCGACTACAACAGCACCACGACCCAATCGGATCGTGGCGATATGCTCTATTCGCTGCTCGACTTTCTGCGGCTCCGCACCTCGTATGACCGAGTGGCTTGGAACCTCAAGCCGGTGGTGCTAGCGCACGAGATTCTGGTGCGTCGCGGACGAATCGAGGCGGCCCATCGCTGGCGCGAAGCCCTTACGCGCGAAATTCAAGGCAAGACGCATCAGTTCCTGGCGGAGCTGGCGCAGCTTCAGAAGAAGTACGCCATGCGAATGCCGACCGTGGCTGACCGAATCAACGAGCGATTCGTCCGGCCAATGGTTATCGATAGAATTTGTGCGCTCGTCGAGCCAGCAATCCGCGAAGCCAATCGCGATGAGCCTTCGCCAGCGTTCGCTCAACTGGAAGAGGAAATCGCAGAATTAACCCGGGAACCCTCAGGCGTTGGCCTGGACACGCCTCCTTGGCTGGCGTCGCTGGAAGAAGAGGTGGATGATGCGCTCAACCGCGTTCATAGTCGGAACCGTCAAGTCAGCCTCGACACCTTGATTCCTCAAGCACAGCTAAGTTTCGACAACGTTCGACGACAACTCAGTCGCTGGCTCACGGAAGAATAGATGTACTTCGTGAGAATTTAGGCCTATGGCGGCGGTTCGCATTCTGGTGATTGAAGATGATTCCGCCATCCGGCGAGGCGTTGTCGACGCGTTGCGCTTTGCAGGTTACGACGTATTGGAGGCGGCGCGCGGCCCTGAGGGGTTGGAGTTGGCGCTTCAAGCGGATTTTGAACTGCTTCTGCTAGATTTGATTCTTCCCGGCGTTGAGGGGCTAGAGATTCTCCAGCAGGTCCGCCGGGCCCGACCAACGCAGCCCATCATCGTACTGACAGCGAAGGGGGCGGAAGATGACCGCGTACAGGGTCTGCGGCTAGGCGCTGACGATTATGTGGTCAAGCCGTTTAGCGTCAAAGAGTTGTTGGCTCGCGTGGAAGCAGTGCTGCGTCGATCACCGGAGCGGCCTCTCGATGTAACGCACGTTGCCATTCCCGGCGGCCACGCGAATTTCTCACGTCGCGAAATCCAATTTGACAACGGCGTTCGCTGTGAACTTTCGGAGCGCGAAGCGGAGTTACTGCGCTACTTGGTTGTCCACGTAGGGCGCGCCATCTCGCGCGACGAGCTTTTGGCGAATGTTTGGCGCATTAGTCCCCGCGGCGTCTCAACGCGCACGATTGATATGCACATAGCGCGGCTGCGCGAAAAGCTCCACGACGATTCCGATTCGCCCCAGATCCTCCTCACGGTGCGCGGCAAAGGTTACATGTTCGCGCCGCCGTGCTCGGAACTTCGCTCTTAAGGATGCGTTCGCTATGAAACGCCCCTGGCAAATTTGGACCCTGTTTCTCATTTGCTTGGCGGGCGCTGGAGGGGCGATGACCTGGTTGTCGCTCAAAGTATTAGAGCTTGACCGCGCCGAGGCGTTGGCGCGGAGCCAAGCTGCTTTGGAAGAAAGCGTCAACCTTGCGTTGTGGCGAATGGACTCCTTCTTAACCCCTTTGCTGGCGCAAGAGGCAGCGCGCTCGCCGTTGTCGCTGCAGGCGTTTTATCGTCCGCTATCGGCTGAGCCTTCCAAGAGCGCCGCTTTATCTCTATCGCCGCTATTGCTTCAAACTCCCGACTTGGTGCGGCTCCACTTTCAGGTCACAGCAAGTGGACAATGGAGTTCGCCTCAATGTCCGTCGATCGAAGCTCGCCCGTGGGCGTTAAGTGCAGGCGTCTCATCGTCAACGCTCGAAGCTCGCGAACATTTACTGGAAGATCTGCAGCGAAAGGTAGCGTGCGAGGAACTTTTAAAACAAACGTCCGCTACGATGTTCCCTACATGGGAGCCAAACACCTTGGCTTGGGGGCAGGAGATCTGGGGGGAGCATGCCTTGTCGGCGCAGATCGTGGCCAACTCGCTGGATTACAACCCTGCATCGCAGAATGCCAACAAAGATCAGACGGCCGTTGGTAGCGATTCCTTTCCCACCGCAGGCTCCGTAAAGGACCGCCAACAACCGGTGGCATTAAAAGGCGAGAACGAACTTCTGTTCCGAAATCGTGCACTTCAGGCCTATGCACAGCAGCAGGTGCGCGATCAACGCATGCAAGCCCACTTGGAGTCGCCCCAACCACCAGTTGCCGTGAAGGAAGGAGCGAGTCGTTCGTTTTGGATTGGCGACAAATTGCTGCTTGCACGACGCGTTCAACTAGGAGATGAATTGCTTGTACAGGGCTGCTGGCTGGATTGGCCCGCCATTGAAAAGCGTTTGCGGGCCGATGTTGTGGACCTGCTTCCCGACGTATCGTTCGCGCCGGTTAACGATCAAAACGCAGTTCTCGCAGGCCGCGTGCTGGCGACTCTGCCAATCCGCGTGATTGTCCCGCCTGCATCTGTCGAGCCTCGGAGTGGTTCACCCCTTCGACTGGCATTGACCGTCGCTTGGGTTTGCTTGGCGATTGCCTCCATAGCGACGGCGGGATTACTTGGGGGCGCCATTTCGTTGAGTGAGCGGCGAGCCGCATTTGTAGCGGCCGTGACGCATGAATTGCGAACGCCGCTTACAACATTTCGCATGTACTCCGAAATGCTCGCCCGCGATATGGCGCCGCCGGATCGACGTCAGGAGTATCTAGACACGCTCCAAAACGAGGCGGATCGACTTGCCCACCTAGTGGAAAATGTGCTTGCTTATGCAAGACTCGAGCGAGGCCGGCGCGTAGGCTGCCTGCAACCAATCGCAATTTCCGAATTGCTGAGCGAATGGACGCCGCGTCTTGCCGAAAGGGCAGCACAAGCCGATATGCATTTGGCGCCCAGCACCGCCCCTTCTGCATCTACGGCGGTCGTCACGACCGACCCGGCTATCGTCGGCCAGATCCTGGTGAATTTGGTCGACAACGCGGCCAAATATGCGGCAAAGTCCGCCAAGCGTCGGATCGACCTTACATGCCGCCTCCACAACAACGCCGTGCAAATCCGCATTCGGGACTACGGGCCAGGACTGCCGCCGAGCAAGCGGCGCCGCTTGTTCCACCCCTTTTCCAAAACCGTTCAGGAAGCAGCGGTTACAGCCCCAGGGATCGGATTAGGACTGGCGCTTTGCCGGCGACTAGCACGCGAACTTGGAGGGAGCCTAAAAGTCGAGGAAACTATTGGCGAGGGGGCTACTTTTGTATTAGAGATTCCTCTAGCAGATGCTTAGCCCCCAGCCGACAAGGTGGGGCATCAAAAGGGTGATAGATCGGCAATTTGACCGGCGCTGAAGGCGTCCTATGTTTCCATCAGGCGCTGCAGGGCGCCGTTTTGCCTCTTCTGCGGGATGTGTCTCATGGCGTCGAACATGGAAACGACAGTACTTCCTTTTGTCGAGCGTCGTTCGCCCGAGTCGCGCGGCGCGGCCCCCGGCGTTGAGCGTCGGCAATTCGCCAATAGCTATGCGGAGTTGTCGCCCGAAGCGAGGGAGCTGGCCAATGCGGTCGATCAGTACAAACTTACCCATCGTCGCCGCTTTATCACGTACGAAGAAATCCTCACCATCGTGAAGTCGCTCGGTTACGAAAAACGCAACCCCGCCTTATAACTGGGCCTCCGGCGAGTCGCGTCCGGTCATAACCGTTGTGTCGGTCGTACGAGTGGCGTCTTGGAACTCTAGCTCCAGATTGGCCCGTTTGGTCTTGAAGATTGTCGGCGCAGAGAGAGGATGAAGAGCAGAACCTCGGCGCATCGGTTGGAGTGACCCTGCGCCGGACTCCTTCACTCAAGACTCTGCGATGGAAACTTTGCAAGACGCATACGCTGCCGCAAAACGCACCGATCTGCAGTACGTCCTTGATCAGGCCTCGTCCCCCTTTGTTGGCCGCTGGAACAAACTCGTCACCACGACCAACTGGGAAAAGGGGCGGATCATTCACCAATGGCGCGAAGCTATGATCGCGTCAGGGGCGCCAGTAACCGAGTATTCCGACGAAGCATGGGCGCGTCGCATTACGGGTGTTACAGGCCAACACGTCGGTCGACTGCGGCGTGTCTTTCAAAAGTTCGGGGAGATTTACACCCGGTTCGAGGGGCTTTACTGGAGCCACTTCCAAGCGGCCCTAGACTGGGACGACGCCGAAAAATGGCTCACGGATGCAGCGTCGAAGGGGTGGTCGGTCGCCCAAATGCGGAACGCACGTTGGGAAAGCTTGGGCGTCCCGGTCGAAGCGCGTCCTCGCGAAGAAGAAGCGCCGGAGGTTGATCTCGACGAAGATGTCGAGCCAATGTCCGATGACAATTCCCCGCCGCAAACACTTTCGCCCACCATGGAGCAGGCCCGCAGTGCGGGTCCTCAAGACGGTCCGTCAATTGAAGGGCCTGACTTCGGTGATGAAGATGAGGCATCCTCGGCCGAGAGTTTTGCGGCGGACGATGACGGCAACTCGGCCGATGAGGAGCCTGCCCCGGTTCGCCCGTTTGAACAGATCGGCGCGCTGCCTGACGATGTAACCGAAGCCTTCGAGGCGTACAAATTGGCGATACTCCGTCATCGCCGCGAGAACTGGCGGGAAATTTCGTGCGAGGAACTGATCGCGACGCTCGACGCACTCAAAGAACTTGCGTTAGCGCCCCTTGCGGAGCCAGCGCCGTTCTAAAATCCCGGCGAGGGCTCGCCTACGCCACGCTCGCCAGAACATAAGGGCCTTTGGGAATCACAGCGATCGTGGCGTTCGGCCCTCACATACGCAGGGCGTCTTCCACGGCGGCCTCCACACTCGGAGCGTAATCGACGAACAATCCGTTGATCGTTTCCGGAGGGAGGCCGTCGGTCACCACCTTCACAGTGGCCTTGCGGCGAACGGCGGCAAGCTTCTCCAATTGCCATTGATCCAGGGTATGGCACGGCTGCCCGAGAATTCCCTGAACAAACTCATTCAACGTGGCGTAGCGGCGGAAAAGACGGGCAAACTCAGGACTCCCCACCCCCTCGTCCATTTTCCCCGCAAGTACAATAACGCCGCCTTCCTTAACGATGGGCAGCGCGGCATTCATGCCCTTTACCGCTTGGTAGAAGGTAGCGTCGAGCGGGTATCCGGCACTCGAGGTGACAACGATATCCACTGGTTCGGGAACCGTGTCGACCACGACTTGGCGGACAAATTCAACTCCTTGCAGGAACGCCGCCTCCATATCGCCAGCAACAAACCGAAGCGGGCGGCGCTCCGCGTCAATGATGACATTGACGATAAAATCACACCCCGCGCGACGGGCGATCCACGTGTTCTCCTCGTGGACAGGATTGCCTTGCAATACCCCCGTATCCGCGCACGGATGCTCCAAAAAGATGGGCGCGTGCCAATGGCGAATCGTCTCCCACGACGCTAGGCCCGGGCAGATTAACTTACGGCCCCCCGAGAAGCCCGCCATGAAGTGCGGCTCAATCAAGCCAATAGCAAGCTTCAGGTCCGCCTCCACATAACGCCGGTCAATCCAAATGGGAACGCCGCGTGGACTTTCACCGAGATACGTATGTTGCTCTTGTGCGCGGCCGTCATGGTTCTCAATACGGTAATGGCGCGCAATGTCGGCGCCGACCATCTCGATCAGTTCCGCTGGCGTATTCCCGCGGTGAAGTCCCGTCGCAACAAGAATCAAAATATCATCGCGCGCGATTCCTGCCTGCTCTAGCGTCTGGAGCACAGGGCGCAGGATCAGTTCATTGGGAACGGGGCGCGTAATATCGCAGATGGCAATGCACGCGGTCTTCCTGCCGGTAGCCAAAGTCGCCAGCGGCGGCGAGTCGGTAGGCTGTTCAAGAACCTTGAGCAGGGCTTCTTCGGGATGGGTTAACGGGGGAGCCTCCTTATAGGCAAGTGTGCGCACCACACGTTCGTCGGGCAGTTCGACGGTCAAGCCCGTTCGGCCATACTCTAGAGTAACGCGCATGTCGATTACTTGCGTTTCTTCTTCGCCTTAGAGGACTTATGTGAGTGAGGCGGAGAGCTGGCAAGAGCCGGTGGACTGCGCTGAAGGGTCGCCTCTTGGGTGACCTCTTGTTCGATCCGGCCGTCACGAAGGCGAATCACTCGGTCGGCCGCCCTAGCCACGTTTTCGTCGTGTGTGACCATGACCACGGTTTGTCCTTGCACATCAACCAGGCGGCGCAACAATTGGGTGACGCGTACGCTGTTGACACTATCCAAGTTACCGGTTGGCTCGTCGGCCAGCACCAAGGCGGGCTGAATCACAAGCGCCCGTGCTACCGCTACGCGTTGCTGCTCGCCTCCCGACATCTGCCCTGGCAAATGGTCGCGTCGGCGTTCCAGTTCAACCAGCTTCAGCGCCTCTTCCGCGCGTCGACGAGCTTCGCCGCTGGGAACTCCATCCAACTCTAACGGGAGCGCTACATTTTCCACCGCGGTAAGTGTAGGAAGCAAATTAAACGCTTGGAAAATGAATCCGAGTCGGCGGCGACGAATGAGTGTGCGCTGATCGTCACTCAGCGTCGCAACGTCCGTACCTTCAAGAATGACCTGACCGCTGGTCGGTTTGTCGACGGCGCCTAGCAATGCCAGAAGCGTGCTTTTCCCTGATCCTGAAGGGCCCATAATGGCGACCATTTGGCCGGGATCGATTTGCAGGTTTACTCCCCGCAGCGCATCGACGCGCGTATCACCGTCGCCGTAGACCTTCCTCAGATCGTGTGTCTCCAACACCGCCATAATCGAACTCCCTTGCCGCTTCTTCCCCCGCCAAACGCCTCGTGTCGCCGACGACGTGGACTAACACCGCTCACGGTACAACAAATGACTGATCAGAGAAAGGAGGGAATCTTTGCCTCGCGTCTGGTTGCCTGGTTAGTCGCACGTTACCATAGCCACCACATCCAAGCGTGGTAATTCGCATTCCTTTCAACCCCAAATTCACTCTATGCTCCCTCGTTTCTGCTGTTTTTCCATTTTGGCGCTGGCGGCGTCCACCGCGATTGCGGCCGAACCCGAGGTGGTCATTCTCTGGCCAATGGGCGCTCCCGGTGCTAAGGGAGATCGGCCGGAAGACCGGCCGCAAATTACCGTATCATTGCCCGATAGCGATGTAGCCACCGGAGCCGCGATCGTGGTTTGTCCGGGGGGTGGTTACGGAGGGCTGGCGATGGATCACGAGGGCAAGCAAATTGCCGAGTGGTTAAATTCCATTGGAGTCGCCGCGGCCATTCTCGAATACCGACACCGGGGTAAAGGCTACTCCCATCCGGCGCCCATGCAGGACGTTCAACGAGCGTTGCGCACCGTGCGCACCCGGGCGCAGGATTGGGGCATTAATCCGAATCGAGTAGGGGTGCTTGGGTTCTCAGCAGGGGGACACTTAGCCTCGACGGCAGCAACGCACTTCGATCGTGGAAACGTTGAGAGCGACGACCCTATCGAGCGGCAGAGTTGCCGTCCCGACTTTGCAATCCTTTGTTATCCCGTGATCGCCCTCGGCGCACCCTTCACCCACATGGGATCTCAACGCAACCTATTGGGGGAAAACCCCGACCCCAAATTGGTTGAAAGCCTATCCAATGAAAAGCAAGTGACCGCCGACACGCCGCCCACCTTTTTGTGGCACACAACGGAGGACACGGCAGTTCCGCCCGAAAACAGCGTCTTTTTCTACCTTTCGCTCCGCCGCGCCAAAGTACCCGCCGAATTGCATATCTTCGAGCACGGTCGCCATGGCTTGGGTTTGGCCAAGAACGTTCCTGGGGTCTCGTTGTGGCCCAAGCTATGCGAAGAATGGTTGCGTCGGCGAGGACTGTTGGAACGGAACTAACGCGGTAGCGTCTGATGAGCTACTGGAAAGAAAAGGTCGTTTTGGTGACCGGCGCGTCCGCGGGGCTTGGACGCGCGATCGCCGCAGCGTTCGCCGCCCAAGGGGCGCACGTGGCCCTCTGCGCGCGAGAGGCCGAGCGGTTGAACATTGTCGCGTCAGAGCTAGAGCGCGACGGCGCGAAAGTGGCGACAATCCCCGCCGATGTAACACGCGCCGATGAGGTGCAAACCTTGATCCAACGTACGGTCGAACATTTTGGCCAAATCGATGTGCTGGTGAATAACGTTGGCCGGTCAACTCGCGGCAAGGTGCTGGATGTCAGCCCCAACGAGTTTCGCGCTTTGATGGAAGTGAACTTTCTCTCCGCGGTACAGGTCACACGGGCCGCTGCACCTCACTTGTTCGCAACCCGCGGACATATCGTTAACATTGGATCGCTCGCAGCGAAGTCAGCCCCTCGCTTCTTCGGCGGTTATCCGGCAAGCAAGTTCGCACTTGCGGCCTACAGCCAACAGTTGCGGTTGGAATTGGCGCCTCAGGGCGTTCATGTCTTGTTGGTATGCCCCGGCCCCCTCGCTCGCGACGACGCAGGAGTTCGCTATGCGGCGGAATCCGCCAATCTTCCCGAATCGGCGCGTCGCCCAGGAGCCGGAGCTCGGGTCAAACTGATTCCGCCGGACGAACTGGCGCGGCGGATACTTGTCGCCTGCGAACGGCGGCAGCCCGAACTGATTGCTCCGAGCAAAGCCCGTTGGCTATTTGCTCTATCGCAGCTTTGGCCTGCACTGGGCGACCGCATTCTTCTCCGCATGACGCGCGGCAACGACGCAACCTGACACCGATCTACTTCTTGGGGCGGAACGCGACCAACTTCGTCTCGTCGGTTGTAAGATAGGGGCCATTGAGCAGGTCAATGCAGTAGGGGATTGCAGGAAACACCGCGTCCAAGCACTCCCGGATTGCGCGCGGTTGTCCCGGTAGGTTTACAATCAACGATCCGCCTCGGATGCCGGCGGTTTGTCGCGAGAGTATCGCGGTCGGCACCTTCTCCAACGAAACCTTGCGCATCAATTCCCCAAAGCCGGGCATCATCTTCTGCGAAACTGCTTCTGTCGCTTCGGGAGTGATATCGCGCGGCGCCGGGCCAGTACCGCCCGTAGTAATAACCAGACAGCACTGGAACTCATCACATAATTCGATCAAGGTTTGTTCCACGACCGACTGCTCGTCGGGAATAACGCGTGAAACGTCTTCCCATGGCGACGTGAGGATCTCCGCCAAATATTCGCGAATTGCGGGGCCTCCCCGGTCTTCATATTCGCCACGGCTCGCGCGGTCAGAAACCGTCACAACACCAATGCGGGCGGGCTGGGCGTTCATGTTTGTGTTGCGAAGAGAAAGGTGAAAGTAACCTATCGACGGTCCAGGTAGTTACAAGGTACGCAGCAAGCTGCTTGGGGTACAGTGGTGCTAACAAGAACCGAAAGGCGTGAAAACTACAACTCTTCCCTTCCTGGGTGCTCGTGGGAAACTACCTTGAAGTGGCTAAGTCTTTAGAAAGTCAGCAGCCAGTGGTAACGCGAATTGTATCGGGTGGCCAAACGGGCGTTGATCGAGCCGCGCTAGACGTGGCCATCGAACTTGGGTTATCGCACGGCGGATGGTGTCCTCGTGGCCGTAAAGCCGAAGATGGAGTCATCGCCGCGCATTATGACCTGCAGGAAACGAGCTCCTCGCATTACTACGTGCGCACGCGACGCAACGTGCTCGATTCCGACGCCACCTTGATCCTCTATCGTGACGAAATCAAGGGCGGAACGAAGCTAACCCAGCGCTACGCCGAACAATATGGCAAACCTTACTTGGCCGTCCGATTGTCAGACGCCGATCGACAGGTGATTCGACGTT
>CAYWIS010000030.1:0-38658 GCA_964458385.1 uncultured Pirellulaceae bacterium | reverse complement strand
ATTAGGAGCGTCGCCGTAGACCTTATTGGTCGAGGTGAAGATGAAGACCGCTTCAGGAGCGTGTTGACGCGTTGCCTCAAGCAGGTTGAGCGTGCCTTGCGCATTGACCGAAAAATCGGTGTGCGGCTCTTTGGCTGCCCAATCATGGGAAGGTTGCGCCGCCGTATGCACGACGAGCACAATGTCGCGACCATATTGCCGGAACAGCCGGTCGATCGTCGCCTGTTCGCGAATATCGGCGTCGATATGCCGATACCGGCGCCCCAACTCCGACTCAAGCTGGCGACGCTGCCAAAGGGTAGACGCCTCGTCGCCAAAGAAGCGGCGGCGCATGTCGTTATCGACGCCGACAACGTCCATCCCCAAGCCGCCAAAGTGTCTTGCGGCTTCGGACCCAATCAGGCCTGCTGATCCAGTAATGACTGCAATACTCATGGTGTCGTCTCATGGTTGATGGCGCCTCCGTGGAAAAATGTCAGTCCGTCTTGCTTATGTTCACTATGCGGGGCTTACCGCGATTCACATTCGGGCCTTAATTCGGAAGTGACGAGCCGATGTTTCCCGGCTGCGGTTTGTGGGATCCTGGCGACCGCCTCGACGTGCACGGGTTGACCGCCCAAGATCGAGCTTAGGTGCTGCTCCAATCGTGCGAGCGTGTCTGCTGGTGCCGGTCGGGCGAATTCAATTTGGGCGGTCACTTCGCCGCGGGCGTCCTGGTGTACGCGATACCGTCGCACCCACGCGTCGTACTCCAGTTCGAACACCTCATCGATACAGGCCGCGTGGACATAGCTTCCGGTGGAGGTGCGCAGCAGGTCGTCGTTGCGTCCGGCCACTCCCGCCAAGATGGCGAATCCACGATCCGGGTAATGCAGTGGAGCTTGGCTCAGATCGCCGATCTTGTAACGCAGCATGGGAAACGCTGAGTTCGTCAGAGGAGTGACGAGAATATCGAACAAGCCATCTTCACGCGGCGAGGTTTCCAGAATGACCAGGTCTTCGCGCACGCGGAGCGTGTGGTCGGGCCATTCGCCCGCGATGAACCCGCAGTCGACCGACCCGTACTCCAGAACGGCCGGCGCCTGGAAGGCTCGCTGCACGGCGGCGACCAGATAGGCCGGTGCGGCTTCCCCCGTTAAGAACACCGCCCGCAGCGAGTTGCAGCGGAAGCCATCCTCTTCCGCCTTTGACGCCAAGAGGTGTACGGCTCGGCTGAAGCCATACATGCCGCGAGGGCGGAATTGTTCGATGCGACGCAAATGGGCGCTCAGATCGTTCTCACCCAGGCGGTCTGCGGGAATCCAAAGCCGCTTTCTTAAATGGTCGCGCACTTGGTTGCGTGTACGCTGGAAGAGTCCTTTCCAACCCGGCGCGCGCGCCTGTTGGCTGGTCCAGACCCACGCGACACGGTCGAAAATCTCAACGCCCCACAACGAATAGAAGCGATACCGGGCGCGCAGCATTTCGCGATGGTCGCGATGCGACCGAAACACGCGCAGCGGAGCTCCCGTTGACCCCGAAGTACGATGCCACTCGCCCGCGGGCGCCCCGGCCGCCAGAAATTGCTGCGGGTTTGGAGCGATGGTTTGCTTCGAGAGGATCGGAACACACGCTTGATATTCCTCCAAGCTGCCAAACGCTTCAGGTAAACCTCGCTCCTTGCGCAATGAACGATAATACGGCACGCATTGAATAGCGCCCGCCCAGAGCGCGTTGAGGCGTTCCAATTGATAAGCCGCGATTTGCTCGCGGGTCCAGCTTTCGCGCGACTCGAGCACCGACAACTGTCGGGCAGCTTCGCGAAAGCGGGGTAAGTAGGCTAGTAAGGCCATGGAGGCGACCTCCTCGCTACATCGATGTTTCAGGGACTGGGCATGGAGGCGGGGGCTTGCGTTCGGCGTCCAGCCCAAACGCCCGCCATGAGAGAACCAGCAGCGCCGCATCCGAGGCGATCGTCCCCAGAATCACTCCGTGAATCCCCAGGACCGGCAACAAGAGAGCGCCCAAAGAGAGCACCGGCAGACTGAGCAGTTCCGCCATGAAGATCGCCCGCGTCATGCTCTTTGCTCGCAGGGCTGCTGCGGCGATCATCGTCATGTAACCCAGAAAGGCCGAAAAGGCGTACACGGCTAATACGGAATGGTATTCGGCGTACTCTTCGCCATAGACTGCCGCAAGTAGCGGCCGGGCAAAGAGCGCTGCAAGCACGCAGTAACCGCCCAGCGTCGGGATGGCCAGTAAATGGACCCGCGTCACTTGGCTTATCAAGGCCGCAGTCCCGCCCGAAGCCAACGCCCGCGCCAAGCGTGTTGGCAGTGCGGTGCTAAAGACCTGCGCCAGAACACGGCATGGGCCAAGAAGCGTATGGACGCCGCGCAGGATGCCCGCCGCCGATGCCCCCAAGGCCAGCGCCGTTAGCAACATCAAGATTTGCGACGCCAACCAATGACCGAGCAATTCTCCGCCGAGCAGCCATTTGCCGTGACGCCAATTCTCCACCAGATCCGACAGCTCTAGGCGCCGCTCCAGACTCCCGCGCACTTGCCACAATCCCCACGCGGCGCCAAGCAGCCAACCGCCGGCCATGGCCACCAGGGCCGTAGGAGCATTCAGCCCGTCACGCCACCACAGCACCGCCACGGCGAACGATTGCGCGGAGCACGTCAGCAGGTCGTTCGCAAAGACTGCCGCCAGACGTTCTTCCGTGTAAAGTACGCGGCGTGCGAATTCCTGCCCTTGCCAGGCGATCTAAGCCATTGCCAGCGCCAGCCAGATTGTCACGCTGGAGGATCCCAAGAGCCAAGCGCCCACTGCCACGAGCAACGACAAAAGAGCGCCAACGATGATAAGTAAGAGTTGGCCGACTGCGGTGGACGCCGTATAGCGCCGATATCGCTCCCCCGTCAATTCGGCTCCTAGCACATTGTGGGGCTGAGTCACCAGGCTGCTTTGAACGGTGTTGGCCAGCAACAGAGCCGAAACGATCAACGTATACCGCCCAAAATCGTCGACCGTCATGCCGCGAGCCAGCAGCACGGTGGTCACAAAGTTTGTGCCCGAAATCAGCATCTGGTCGCCAATCGGCCAGACGTGCGCCGCCACAGCGGGCGCCGCCCGTCGGCAGAGGCGAATGATCTGGATTTCGCGCCAGTTTCGAAACATCGTTGCTCGTTGACTATCGAATCTCAAAAAACGGTCTGCCCCTTTTGGGCCCGCCAAGGAAAAGGGAGCGACGTCGGCTCACGTAGTGCGGCCTGCTTGCCCTGACTGTTTGACGTCTGCTTGTCGGTTTCTTGCTTGTGGTCGAGCGATATGGTCTAGACATTCGTAGCTGCCAGCGCCGGCATGGCGGCGGCAGCGGGTAGACCAAGCGCCCGGTTGTAAATTCCCATAAGCAGCTCGTAGTTGCGTTCGGCAGTGTATTTCGCTTCGTATTCACGGCGAGCAGCCAACCGCATGTCAGCCAGCCGGGCAGGATCGTCCAAGAGGAGTTGCGCCTTGGCGGCCAGATCGTCGGCGTCGCCGGGATTGAAGTGCAAACCGGTGTGGCCGTCCTTAACGACCTCTCCCATAGCGCCCAACCGTGAAGCCAAAACAGGCGTACCCTTGGCGAAGGCCTCCATCATGGTGCGCCCAAAGGTTTCGTACCAAATGGACGGCATGACCAGGAACAAAGCCTCGCCGACGATCTTCAGCACTTCGGCGCGGGACTTACGGCCGAGCCATTCGATGCGGCGATCACGCTGCGCCGCTGCTTGCACAAGGTGAGCCAGGGGGCCGTCGCCAATAATCTTCAGCGGCGTGTTACAGCGGAGGCGAGCCCACGCGGCCAGTAGCGATTCAATTCCCTTTTCGATTGATAACCGTCCCACAAAGACCGCGTAGCCCCCCTGTCCCCCGCCCGGTTGAGGATCGGGCGCGACAAAGTTCGGCTTCACCACAATCCGTTCCGGGTGCACTCCGCCTTCGATGAACTTTTGCCGCGAAAACTCCGTTAGGGTGAAAAACAAGTTGACGGTGCGTCCCCAGGTTTTCATTGAGTCGCGCACGTGGAACATCGACGCGACAACGGCGCTGGCAATTCGGCTGTCGCGGTAGCAGCCGTGGAGCACGCCTGGCCAAGGAATACGCTTACCCAGGCAGGCTTCGCATACGGCGCCGTCGCGCAAGAAGAACGAGTTGAGGCAGAACAGCCGGTAATTACGCAGCGCCTGCACTACCGGAACGCCCTCATCCCGGGCTGCGTGCAGCGCCGACGGCGAGAGCAGCGGAAAGGTGTTCGTACAGTGCATGACCTCGGGCCGGTGGCGGCTGATGAGCGCACGCAAGTCGTCATAAACCTGACGATTCCACAGGGTGCGGCGGGCCACGTCGAGCCGCCCCATTTCATGGATGGCGTCGTTGTGACGTGTGTAAAGCAGCACGTCGTGCCCGTGGGCCTGAAGCAATGCGGCTTCGTCATCGAAGCTCTCGTCTTCGCCCCCGCGGTGCTGGTAGTAGTTGTGGCAAAGCAGAATCTTCACAGTCGTCCCCCCGCGGTTAGGAAACGGTCTTCAAGCTGCCCGGCGCATGATGGGCGCCGACCACCTCGGCAAGGGCGTTATCAGAAACGCCCAACGACTGATAAATGCCGAGCGTCTGCTCAGCGAGCTTCTCCCAAGTAAAACGGGCCTGTACTTTCTCCCATCCTGCTTGCCCCATGGCGGCGCAGGCGTCTGGGTCGGAAAGGAGACGGTTCACGGCCGAGGCCAATTCGGTCGGCGACTGGCTAGACAGCAGCCCATCGCGACCTTCGTCGATCACATCGGCGATCGGGGGAATCCGGCCGCCAACGACCGCTTTTCGGTGCATCCATGCTTCGACAAACACTCCGCCAAAACTCTCTTGCGCCGAAGGCAGGCACAACAGGTCACAGGCGGCTAAGGCCGAGGTCTTCGTCTCCAGGTCGACGCTCCCCAGGTTCACCAGACGTTTGTCGCGGACTCGGGAGAAAAGTTTCTGCGAGTAACCGGAGGGAGGCCCAATAAACACAAAATGAACATCAGGATGATGCCGCCATACGTACGGCGCCGCGTTGACCAAGGCGCCCACGCCCTTGTAGCGCAGTTGCTGTCCCAGATACAGCACAAACCGGCCTGGAATTTGAAATCTCTCGCGGAACGCTTCCGCCGAGAAATGCTCCGAAAGCACAGGGCCGATACCGGTGACGTGCACGCGCTCGGGGTGAAGTCCTTTCTGCTTGACCAGCGTTGTCTTTTCGGCCTCGGTCAGCGCGATGACTGCGTCAGCCTGGCGGTACACTTTGTCGTACTCGCGATACAAGTGACCGTGCCAACGCGGATGGTGATTCGGCGTAAGGATGAATGGCACGCCGTGGCGGCGGGCGTAATTTAGCACCGCGACCGCGAGAAACTCTCGACCAACGCGGCTTACATGAACCAGTGACGGCGGCTGGGCGGGCCACGGAATCTCACCACTCACCAGCCGCGAAATCTGACGCACCGCAGGCCCCATGGCCGCGTAGTAGGCAAGCATCCACGGAAGCATGCGGCGGCGTAAGGCCGGTCCGTATCCAAGCTGTGAGACGGGGATTCCCTCGTGCACGTAGTCGCGCCGCGGTTCCGGGGCTGTCGTGCTCAAACGCAGCCAGTCGGTGCGATTGCGCCCCGAGCAGGTCAGCACCCGTACTTGATGTCCGTGCGCTTGCACCTGTAAGGCCAGACGGTGCAAATGGATTTGCGCTCCGCCAATTGCGGGAGGATACAACGTGCACGCGTAGAGAATGTCCATTGATGGTTCTCCCTTAATGGTTGGCCGAGGCGGTAAGGATATCTGGATCGCGCTCGTAAATGGTTAACGCCGCCAGGCCCAATCCGTAGAGAGTCCAAAACCAGATGCCGCCCATGGGACCCTCGAGAAATACGTCAAACGTGGCGTTGGCCATAAATGCTGTCCAATACGCCAAGAGAAATAAAAACAGGTGCGACCATGCTTCGTGCCCCGCGCGATGACTCCGACGGTAACCGCGCGCCACCGCCCAAGCCCAAGTTCCGTGCACCAGCATCCACAGCACAAAACCGGGAACGCCAGCGCGGGCTAACATCGTTAAATGACCGTTGTGTGGGCTCCGCAGGCGGCCTTCCCAATCGGAGCCCTGGTAGCCGTCGTCGTCGGCGAGGTTAATGCCAAAGCCTTTGCCCATCCAGAAAAACCGCCCGTGGACGGTGTAGCGGTAAATGTCGGACCACCATTGCAGCCGCCATTCCTTGGTGCCGCCCAGTTCGTCATTACGCGAGTCAACAATACTCGTCAGGTTGACCACCAGTTGCTCAAACGAAATGGCTCGCTCTTTGCCGGGCAATTGGTACTCCAAGCCCGATGCGGCTAGCAGCGTCAGCCCCAGAACGCCTACGCTCGCAACACGCCACAGAATTTGGCTCCACGGCTTCAGCCACAGGCACAGACTGACTGCCGCCAACACCGAAACCAACCCGCCGCGGTTGAATGCGCCTACCATGGCGATGGCGCACGTGATGGCGAATACCCGCACCCTGCTGACTTCGCCGGAGAAACCGGCAACCCCAAACGCCAGCATACCGGCCAGATGCACCAAGAGGTCGCCCCCCTTGGCGTCGAAGACAGGCGCCTGCGCCCACGGCCAATGAGGAATCGAACCTTCGAAGAAACGCGTAACAAGCCAAATGCCAGGAACAACCAATGGGTAAATCCACGCAAACTGGCGATAACGCTCCAACAGAAGTGTCAAACGTTGCGGCTTGGCTAGCACATAGCTATACACCACAACGCCGAACACGCCGTAACCCCAGATCACCGCATCGCGAATGGCGTCCATGCCATATTCAGACGTGTAAGGAAAGGTGCAAATCGCTCCCCACACCGCTAAGAGCATCAGCCAGTGCACGGTTGCGAAACGAAAGAGCCCGCTCAGCCGGCCGCACAACGCGATTGAAACCAGACCCAGGCCTAGCGTGATCTCGCCGATGAAAAGCGGCGGAACGCCCAGATAGGCCCAACCTTTGCCAAACAAGGCGTAACCCAGGAGCGTCGTACAAAGTACGTTCAGCCACAGCGATTGGCTGTGCACCGTAGTGGCGGTGCGAGACGCCACATCGGATTGCGGCAGTAACGCGTTGGCGCCTGGATAGGGCATCGTCCAGCGGTTGCTCATACCGGGGCCTCCTCGCAAGTTGGAAGGCGGAGCGTGCTGGAAGCGGAGCCGCACGAAAGATCCAAAGAGTCCAACACCTGCGTCATATAGCGCGCGGTGATGCGGCGCACGACGGATCGCCACATTCCTGCCGGCGAACAGGATGGATGAAGGCGCGCTAGATGCGCCGCAGCGCAAGCGCGAATCTCCTCTCGCAAGCTGCCGCGATCCTCGGGGGCGGCAAGCGCATCCAGGCCCGCTTGCAGCAGACGCGTGGCGAACCAGCGTTCTTGCCGCCGCAGCGCTGGTTTTCCGAGCGTGAGTTTGACTGCACTGGCCGTGTAATACAGCAAGTACGCGAGATCTCGCGACGCGGGAAACCAGCGCCGATCCACCTCGGGACATAGCCATCTTGGTTCCGGCATTCCGGGGTCGACGAACGAAAGGCAGCGATGGGCCGGGTCGCAGAGCAGGTTGCGCAAATGAAAATCGCCGTACAGACGCTGCTCGGCCGACCAATACGCCTGCATTGCTGCAATGACCGTTGGCGCCAACGTCTCGAATATCTGTCGCTGGGTGCGGGGAGTGCGAACTAATAGCGAACTGAGGGTTGTCCCCGGTACGACGGTCACCGCCAACGCCAAGAGGGGCTCGTTCAGAAACAAGGGGCGCGGCGCGTGAATGGTCCATCCTTCAATGACCCGGCCGTGTACGGCGGCGTGCAGTCGGCCTAGAGCTTCCCATTCATCGCGAATCGCCTCCAATGTGTGGCCGCGCCGGGGATCGAAGACCTTGAGCACAAGGCGGGTTTGATCGTCGTACACTGGCCGCCCATTCGAGCCGCACACCAGGAACACAGCAGCCTGTCGACCGGCGCCTAACAATTGGACGTCGTAATCGGCGGCCTCTGCGGCGCCGCAAGATCGGGCGAACAGGGTTGCAATTTGCGCATGCCGTTGGGAGATGTTCATGAGGCGACCTCCCCGGTTAGCGCGCTGGCGACGGTGTCTGGATTCTTGCCACATGGAGGTGCAAGAGACCCATGGTTCAGCGACCGGGCGACTTTCGAGAACACCGCCCACCACCACAGGAACTTGGGATAACCGACCCCGTAACCGTCTTCCAGCAGTCCCACCAGATGATCGATCAAATAAAGCAGTTGCAGCGACAAGACCTGTGGAATTGCCAATCCCAGGGGATGCGCTGCAGCTATCCGCAAGAGCCGATCGGCCGCTTTCTCGGGCGTGGCCTGCTCCAAGAAATAGGCTACCGCCAGCACATGATGGAACTCGTCGAGTAAGGGCGGTCCTTCCAACTCGGCTGTTTCCCAGTCGAATGCCGCAATCTCCCCCTGCCGACGTCGCAAGTTCCAAGGAGCAAAGTCGCGGTGCACAATGCCGCTGGGTAACACCAGGCTTTGAAGAGTTGGTTCGAGCCGATCCAACCAGCGCACAAAGTCCTCGGCCCCGGCGATGCTTTGCGCCCGGCGGTGCAACGCACGAACCAGCGACATCTGCGCCACTGGTTGGCGAGAGCAATTTTGCAGGCTCGCAAGAAACCGCCGATGCGCCGACGTTAGCCGCACGCCAGGAACACGGCCTGCAACCGGGCTAGCAATGGTGCAGCGGGTATCGTCGACACAGCCGTCAAACAAAAGCTGCGGCGCTGTAATAGGATTGGGCCAAGCCGCGATTGCCCGGAGAACTTCCGCTTCATGCCGAACACGCGGCGCCGATGCGGGCGAGAGTGCGAGTTTACCGAACCCAAAACACTGCCCCCGGCGGTCCAGCACGGCCAGGAGCAACTTGCGATTGAGTTCGGATCGAGCGTTGCTCGTCGACAATGCCAGTTCGCAGGGTTCGCTGCCGAAGAGGTCTTGCAACATCCTCTCTAGCGGCGTCGATTCGCGCAGGGCGAGTAACAGGTGGTCGCGGTACCAGAAAGGGCTCCGGCAGCGAGCGGCCGTTTGCAATACCCAACTTTTCAGGCGAGCCGTCGGCCGGACGGGTGCTTGCAGTTGAAATGCGGCTGCCGAAGCAGCAGGATGACCCAACGGAACAAACCACCGCACCTGGCGCCAATGCGGCACGCTTGCGAAATGACGCACATGGCCAAAACCGCTCCGCCGGAACGAATCTTCTCGCACGTTGCGGCCATTCAGCACTGCGACGCCATAGTACTTATCGAGATCCGGCAGTTCTTTCTCGCACGGGCGCCACGCGACCAGCACCCGCCGTGCGCCGTGCGGATTGTTCGCGGCTACCGCATCCTGGAGCCATGCCGGCCCCTCGTCGCAAACGTACGTAACGTCGCGAGGAAGCAGACGCATCCAGGCAAGTGCGCGGGGGAACGTCATACTTGCCCCTCCTTTCGCCAACGCCGGGCGGTTCGCTTCTCTAGATGCTGCAAGAGAATGTCGGTCACATCAGCGACGACGTCTTGCAATTCCTGCGCGGCGTCGACCACATGTCCTTGAGGAATCGACGCGACCAACGCGCGGTAAGCGTCTCGCTGGCGAGCTGTCTCAGCAAATGGGACTTCCTGCTTGCGCGCTTGAGCAACCTCGGGCGGAACATCGAGAAGGATCACCAGATCGGGTTGCGGAGCAACGCTCCAGATGGCCTTCAACAGCCAACGCGGTCCGCCATACCGGTAACGACGCGGATCCACCAACGCGTCGACCAAATGCCGGTCGTGGATCACCAAGCCATTGCGTCGCAGTCGGCGGCCCACTGTTATGGGATAAGCGAGCGTGGAGTAAGGCAGCCAATACGCCAGCGCGCGAAAAATCGAGTGCAGATACGAACGTAGCGGCGCCGCATGGGGCGTGCTGTTGGTTCCACGCGGGCCTTTCCTCCGCAGGCCCGGTGGGAACGTTCGGCGCTCGTAGCCTGAGAATACGGGCGCCAGGCTTTCCGCTACGGCTTGGGCCGCCGACGATTTTCCCGAGCCGTCGGTTCCCAGAAACGCGACGCTCAAGCCACGGTCGCGGCAAAACCATTTTCTGACGCGCCGGGCGGCAGCGCCCATCAAGTTGCTCGTCCACGCCAGGGGACGCTGACGCCTCAGCCGCCGAAGCAATCTCTTTCGCAGGTGCGGCAATTCCCGACTTACCTGCTCCCAATTGCCGGTCTGCGCCGCCCGGCTAAGGAACCTGGCATCGTCTACACTGCAGAATTTGGTGAGTTCCTTCGGGCAGGCGTCTGGCGCTTGGCGATGCAATGCTTCCAAGCGGCGCTGGTCTTGTGGATCCAGCCGCCCTTTTACAATCCGTCGCGTTAGCAAAGCGGCGAAGGCAATCTCGGGCGCGGGTGTCCAAAATCCGCGGTAACGCCGCCGGGAGGCAAGAATCTCAGCAGCCGTGTAAAGCGAATGTTTGGCCAGTTCGTATTGCCGCGCTACGTGCAACGGAAGGAAATGGGGCTTGCCGTCTGCGCCGAGCGTGCGGAGGATCACCATCCATGCGCCGTCGCTTAGCCACTGCACCACTTCTGCCTGCAATCGGTCGCGATGTGTTGAGAATAGCTCTTTCAACTGGGTTGGCGTCATTTCCGAAGAGACGACGCAGTCAACATCGGAGTCGATGCGGTAAGGGAAATCTTCGTAGCCGTGCAAGAGACTGTAGGCGATGCCGACCTGGTCCCATAACGTCAGCACATCGACCAGCAGCCGACCGCGGGCGTCAAGCTCTTGCGCAGCCATGACCGCTTGCAGCGATTCGCTCATGCGGCGCCTCCCGGCTGCGGCGCCGTCGTCGGCACGGTGGTGGGCGCCGCGGGATCCGCCTGTTGCAGGCCGCGGCGATACGCCCATCCATACGAGACGTTCAGCACCAAGGAAGTCAGAATCATGCCCGCTACAGCGCCCTCAACGCCAAACTGACGAATGAGGAGCCAGCCCGCGGGAAGTGTCCCCATGGCGGCCATCTGGGTGGCGAAGATGTAACGAGTTTTGCGCTGGGCGCGCAGCGCCGACGACACAATGCTGGCCATGAATGCGGTAAACGCAAACACGGCGTAGAGCACCACCACCGTGGTATGGCCGGCGTACTTGTCGCCGTACAGCAGACGCACCAACGGATCTGCAAGCAGGGCAACCAAAAGACAATACGCCCCCAACACTGGAATGGACGCCAGATAAACCATCTTGATCTGGGCATGCAGCCCCAATTTGCCATCGGCGGCGAGCGTCCGCGCGAACCACGTAGGAAGCACGGTTCGCAAGAAGAACCCTAGCACGCGCGCCGGGCCAAAGATGACGTATCCTGCTTTCATGACGCCCGCAGCCAGCGGGCCGAGCATCATGCCCGATAGATACAAGTACATTTGTGACGAGAGCCAATAGCCGATCTCGGCGCCTCCTAGCCATCGGCCATAGCGCCAATTGTCGTCAATCGCCTGCCAATGGAAGCGTCCGAACAAACTGCTCCGCAGTTGCCATACTCCTACGGCTGCGGCCATGGCCGAAGTGACGGCGATAGCGTACAACCCCCGCGGCGCGGTCAATTCGCCCAACCATGCTAGCGCCACGATCGCCACGGTCTGCCCTCCGTAGCTGACTACATCGTTCGCAAAGGCCGCCCCAAACCGTAGTTCGGTGTAGAGCACACGGCGGACAAACTCTTGAAGTTGCCAGGCGACCGCCGTAGGGGCCAGCGCCAGCAAGAGCGGCGCAACCGACCAGCCCCAAGCATAAGCGACAACGGCCGCCACAAACGCTAACAGCGCAGCCAGGGCGGCCAACGCCAATTGCGCCACGCACGTCGAGGCGGTGTAATCCACGTACTCGCGTCCCTGCCGCGTCGCTCCTAACACACTATGCGGTTGAATGATGAGCGCGCCTTGCAAGCTGTTGGCGAACTGCAACACGGTGTACGTCAGTACGAACGCGCCAAAAGCCGCAGGGCCAAGCGCTCGAGCGAGGAACACCATCGTGACGAAGTTCGTGCCCGAGATCAGCATTTGGTCGCCTAGCCCCCAAACGCCTTTGCCAACAAGCGGGCGCAATTGCTTCGCCCCCGAAGGCCGAGAGCCAAGACTCGTCGCGGGCGGAGGAACCGTGGAAACTGGCGAAGCAGTCATAGGCGAACCTTTCCGTAGAAACGCCGCTTCGTCCGTTCGGCCAGGAACTGAATAATCTCCTCCTTTACGTCTTCAACCACTGCCGCGGCCGATTGTGCGCCGTCAACGATTCGCCCGTAGGGCAATTGCGACACGAGCGCGCGGTACGCCTCGCATTGGCGAACGGTTTCGGCAAAGGGGACCTCTTGCTTGCGGCTTTGCAGCACCTCGGCCGGTGCATCGAGCAGGATGACCCGGTCGGGCTTGGGCAACACGCGGAGGACCCACGGCAAGAGCCAGTGGGGACCCCCGTAGCGGAACCGTTTGGGATCAATAGCGATCTCGAGGAAGTGCCGGTCGTGGAGCAGGAGCGTGTTCTTGGAGAGTTGATAGAGACTCCACCTCCAGCGGCTGAGCCACTGATCAACCGTGTACCAAGCAAGCGTGAACAGCGATACCGGCGCCGAATGCGGCCGTTTGCCGTGGGGATCATGGACCGTGGCTGGTGCGGCAGGCGACCGACGCAACCGACCTTGCCGCAATTCCGAAAGCATCGGTAGCACGCGCCGATACAAGTGACGCGCTTCGACCTGCTTCCAAGGAAGGCCGCCGCGTGGCGTGTTGGCAAGCGATTGACACACCGCCGATTTTCCGGCGCCATCGGGACCGATCACCGCAATGCAGGCGCCCGAGGGGCGAAGGTATTGCCTCGCTTCGTGGAAGTAGTGATGCAAGGCGCCCGCCAGCGTCGCCAACGGACGGCGCAAGAGCGCCCTCCACCACACGGTACGGCGGATGCGGCCGGCTAAGGCGGCGCTTTGCTCCACTTGACCATGCTCGGCCAATTGCATGAGTTCCTCGCCCAAGCGGCGGCCAAATGCGTCGTGCAGCAGGCCGCGCAAAGCGGCGGGAGTCTCGCACGCTACTTCGTGAATGAGCGGCGCATATCGCGGCTTGAACGTTCGCCAGCGGGTCAAACTGCTAAACCAAGCGCAGAACGCCTGATGTGGTCGTGAGGCCACCATCATGCCGTCTTCGTCGACTGCGGACTCCAGAATGGCGGCGTTCGTTAGATAACGAGCGCCGCGCCATTGGCGATCTGCGATCAGGAAGTCCACGTGTAGAAAGATGGGGCCAACGCGGAAGTACATTTCAACCGTCGCTCGATGCGCCACGATATGCACCGGCTGCAGGTCCGCCATCAGCGCGATTACGCGCTTCGCTCCCACGTGCGCGGGCAGCACCAGGTCGACATCGGACCCCGTCAGTAGAGCGGCGGGAATGCGGTCGCGATTGCGCAGAATGCAATAGGGAATCCCCGCTTGACGCAACCGTGTGAACACTTTCTCGAGTTGCGTCAGGATTGCGGTTTCCAAGGCCGTGTACGGTTCGTGAGGTGTGTCGACCGCTACCGGCGATTCCCAAGGATCATTCACAGCCGTTCTCGCTGCGCCGCCTAAAACCGCGGCGCCGAAAAACAAGTGTCGCTTTCAAGAGCAGGCCGCGCTTGTGCGCCGCCTGCCCCACGTGTTGTCGCCTCGCTCTTAGCAGGCTCCCTTGCGGAGCAGCACGGCGGGGACGGTTTCGACAATCAGTTTCAAATCGTGAAGCAAGGTTCGCGATTCGATGTAATTCACATCCATCCGCACCCAGTTATCGAACGATACCGACGAGCGGCCCCGTACTTGCCAAATGCAGGTCAACCCCGGCGGTACGTCGAGCCGCCGCCGGCGCCAACCCTCGCAGGCCTCCGCTTCTTCGCACGGCAAGGGACGCGGCCCCACAAGCGACATCTCTCCACGCAGCACATTCCACAACTGCGGTAGCTCGTCGATACTCGTGGCCCGCAGGAACCTCCCGACCGGGGTTACTCGGGGGTCGTTGCGAATCTTGAACGCTGGGCCGTCTTGCTCATTCCGGTCCAGAAGTTCTTGTCGCAAACGCGGGGCGTCGACCACCATTGTGCGAAACTTGTAAATCGTAAACGGCTTTCCTCCGAGCCCGCTGCGGCGCTGGCGGAACAGCACGGGCCCGGGCGACGAAACACGAATCGCCACCGCAGCAGCCAGCATCACGGGCGAAAACAGGGCCAGTCCCACCACGGCGCCAATCACATCCAGGCTGCGCTTCCACCAGGGGAGTGGCTGCGCTAAGAGATACTCCAAGGCAATCACTTCGTCCGCGGGAGTGTTTTGTGCTCCCTGCGAGGCCAGGTTGTGGGAAGAACGCGGATAGCAATAAATGCGGAATTCGGGCGTTGGCGTCTGGACCGGAAGGGAATTCAAGACGTCCTGCGCCACCTTCATGGCGCCCGCTTCTTCGGTATAGGGAAGGACAGCCGCTAAGTGCTGCGCATCGATCCAGCCAAGCCAGTCGGTCGTACGCAGCCGCTTGTGCAGCACGTCCACGAGCGAGGTAAAACCATCTTCGGCAGGCGCGTTGTCGCCGAAGAAGAACACGACCATCGCGAGCGTGCGGCCGCTACGATCGGAGCGGTCTCGTTCGTGCTCTAACCGAGCACGCATCTCTTGGGCCGGGCAGACCCTTGAATCGACGTGAGCGCCGCGCCTAGCCGACGGCCAAAATCTCCAACGACGAAGAAGGGAGCCCAAGCCGACCCGAGCGTGGGGTTCGTCGAATCGAGCAGACATGGGGGAGGTTGGTTAAAGGTTGATTACATGGCCCGGATGCGTCAGGGGAAACGCTCTTCCAGGCCTACAGCCGGCGGTATAGCCAGCCGGGGATATGGTTGGGTCGCTTGTTTAAAGCGATCCCAAAGATGCGAACTTGTGACTGCGCTAGAGCCTCAGCCGTCTTTTGAACTGCTTGCCAACGTTCTCGTTCGGCTTCGACAACAAGCACCACGCCATCAAGGTGACGCGGCAGCGGCTGGGCGAGTAACTCGGCTCCGGCGGGCGGAAGGTCCACAACGACGGTGTCGTATTGTGCGGCAATGGCGTTGATCAAACGTTCGCAACCCTCGGCAAGTGCGGCGGCGGTAACGTCTTCCAAGGCCACTGCGCCCGCGGTGAGCAAACTCAAACCAGGAGACGAAAGCCGTTTTATTGCGGCGTGCAAATCACACTCTCCGGCGAGGACTTCGCCCAGGCCGGGCGCAAGGCCAACGTCGAACCGATGATGCAAGGTCGGATGTTTGCCATGCGCGTCGATCAACAGAACCGACGCCTCGCCCGACGTTGCTAGCGCTGCTTGGGCAAGACCCGCGGCCACGGTGCTAACCCCTTCACCTCGCGCGCCGCTGGTGACGCCTACCAAACGTGGCGGACCTTGCTCGCTCGACAGACCGCAAAGGCGGCCCCACAGCGCCTGGCAAGCCTCGTCCAGCGCGTTCGCGGGAAACAGCGAAGGTGTCGGCGTAACGGGTTGTGGGTGACTAATCATCGTGGTTGTTACCCCCTGCCGGCACTTGGAAACATTGCGTTTTGGGAAACGCGCGGAATGGAAACCAACACCGGCAGGTCCAATCGCATTTCGACGTCTTGCGCCGTCTTGATTGATTGATCCAACTGTTCAGCGCCAATCGCCAAGGCGCCGCCGCCAACAATGCCCAACACCACGCCCACGGCCAACAAAAACGATAAAGGCTTGCCGACCGGTTGGGTTTCGAGGGTAGGTGGTTCAGCAATGGTGATGTTGGAGATCCTCTCGAGCTTTAAGGCTTCGTCGATCCGCGCTTGCTCCAGGCTGTCGGCGTATTTGCGATAGCTGGCGTCTTTTAACTCCAGCTCTCGCTGTAATTGAGCAAGACGGATTTCGTTGTCGTTGAGCGCCGCCAGCGCCTCTTCGGATGCAGCCCGATGAGCAGCTAGCTTTTCGACCTTCGCCTTGAGCGTGGCGACAAGGCCTTGCTGCTGAAAGAGCGCCACGCGAGCTTCCTCGTAAGCACGATTAAGCCCCGTGGTGATTTGCACGCTATTGGGGCCCAAGTCCGCCAAAGACTTTTGCACGCGCGTTTGCTCCTCGCGAATTGCGGCGACCGAAGGGTGGTCCTCGCCGTGGCGAGCAGTCAGCTCGCGTTCCTGGGCTTGAAGTGCGTGCAGCCGTTCCCGAAGTGCGGCGCCGGGACCGCCAAATCCATGGACTCGCGCCGTTTCGGTCTGTTCAGGTAGGGTTTCCAGTTGCGCCGTCAGGAAATCAACGTTCGCTTGAGCCGCAATCAACTCTGCCTCGGCCGTTAGCTGCTGTTCGTGCAAGCTGCCGATGCGGGTCATGAGAATACGCCGTTGCTCCGCCACATCGCCAATCTTAGTGGCGTTTCGGAGTTGCCGAAGTTCTTCGGCTGTCGATTGCAATTGCGATTGGAGCCGCGCCGACTGTTCTTCAAAGAATTGCAGTGAGCCGGGCGTGCGATGCATCTGCACATGGTGGCCCAAGTACAGATCCACCAGTTCGGAGAGAATGGTCTGCGCAGTTTCGGGGTGGGCGGCGCGGTAGCTTAACACAATGAGGCTCGACTTCTTGATTCCGTACACATCGAGCCGGTTTTCCAGTTGAGCGAGGGCGCGCTCCCGGACGCTCATGGGCGGGCGGAGTTTCGCTAGCCATGAGGTCAACGCGCTGCGTTCCCCATGATGCACCCCTACCGCTCCGGACATCGGGTGGCGTTGGTCCTGAGGAGTAGACGCGTCGGCTTCCTCCAGAATGAGCGCCACTCCTACCCGATCCACAAGTTGCTCCAACAAAGAGCGGCTACGCAGGATCTCGGTAATCGTGTTGATTTCGTCCTCGCGCGCTTGCGGCGTAGTTACGACGGGCCCTTGCCCGAGCGAAACGGTGGGGTCCAAGGCCACATTCTCGCGGCCCAGTCGAACCAACAACTTGCATTCAGAGCGATACGTTACAGGCGCGAGCGCCTTCCAGCCTACGACCGCCATCACCGCTAGAACGAACCACGCCCCCATCTTCTTCTTATGGCGGAAGAAGATTCGGCAAATGTCGCGGGGCGAAATATCAGGCCGAGGTCGGATCATTAACGCAGCTTTCCCTCGTTCCCTAGGACAATGCAGCCGCCCCCGTGAGTGCGAGGCATTTGTTGGCCTGGGTTAAATAGAGAGTTTAGTCAGGACTGGTAGTGTAGATCAATTGAGCAGTTGGTTTAATTTGAGTTGTGTGGCTAGATTGGGGTATTTTTGGCCTCCATGTTTGACTACGTGTTCCGATATTCCTAAACTGTGCAGGCGTTGCTTTTTCGCTATTTTGAACACCTTGGCTAGTCCAATGCGAGAGCTCAAGCAACCCACAGTGCGATCGCTTTTCGGGCGTCGACGGAAGCGACCTACCCAGCGTGTCTACCGGCCCACAAGTGGCTTTGAAGAGTTAGAGGCTCGGGAATTGCTTGCGGTCGCTTCGGTGGAAACGCTCAACCCCGTCAACATGTCTGGCTTTACGGGGGAAAAGCCGCAGTCCAAGTTGTGGGAGCAAAATGGCGTATGGTGGGGTGTGTGGAGTATTACCGACGGTGCGTACCTTCACCGGCTCGACGGTGCAACATGGCAGCCGGTGTTGAAACTAGCTTCAACCACGTCGGTTAAGGCCGACGTGCGCCCCCATGGCGACGTCACTCACGTGCTGCTTCAGCGTGACGGTTTGCTGCAATTAGTGTCGCTTGAATACGTTGCTGGTTCACCACCGACGTATCGTCTTTGGTCGGATCGCCCCTCGATAACCACCCTTACGCTCCCCATTGAGCCAGAAACGGCGACCCTGGAGCTCGACTCTACCGGCCGAATGTGGTTGGCTTACGACAGCGCCAACAAAATCGAGGTACGGTACAGTGACGCGCCTTACACCTCGTGGAGCGGGCCGATCGTCTTGGCTACGAACGTGGACGACGACGATATCGCCGTTATCACTGCGCTCCCCAGCGGTAAGATTGGCGTGCTCTGGTCGAACCAGACGACCAAGCGTTTTGGGTTCCGCACCCATACCGATGGCGCCAATCCCAATGTGTGGTCGTCCGACGAGACGCCAGCCGCCCAGTCGGCGCAAAACATCGGGGGAGGCATGGCCGACGATCATCTCAACGTCGCGGTGGCCGCCGATGGCACACTTTTCGCGGCGGTGAAAACGTCCTTCGACACCGAGGGCGCCACGCAACTGGGACTGCTGGTGCGGCGGCCCAACGGGACCTGGGACCCGCTCCACCCGATTGACACGGTGGGAACGCGGCCGAGCATTCAACTGAGTAGCGATGGCGAGAGCTTCATCTATAGCTATCGGATTGATACGGCTGAGCCGATCGTCTATCGCGAGTGTTCGACCAGCACGTTGACGTGTACCGAGCGGCGAACGTTGTTGACCGACCCCATGGCCAACAACGTCTCCAGTACCCGGCAAACCTATCACGACGATCTGGTGCTGATTGCGGCTAATGATCGCGGCAAGCTGTTCGGCGCCCGGCTGCGGTTTGCGAATGTGCCGAACCAGGCGCCGGTGGTTAACGCGGGGCCCGACCAAGCGTTTTCCGGCGCCAGCGCGGTGTTGTACGGAAGTGTGTCGGATGATGGCTTGCCCAATCCCCCGCAAAAGATAGAAACGCTCTGGACGCAAGTGAGCGGTCCGGGGCAGGCGATTTTTGCCGACCCCACCGCACCCATCACCTCAGTCGCTTTCGATCGGCCGGGGCCCTACGTGCTGCGTTTGACGGCGAGCGACGGCGACTTGACCTCGTACGATGAAGTGATGGTGGACGTGTTGACGCCCATCGCGCCGGTTCTGGTGGCCTCGTTCCGTGACGGCCAATCGCCCGACGCGAATTACATGGGCACGCAAGACACGACGATCATGAGCGACTGGCCGAGTAAGCGGTTTGGCTCGGAAGACCAGTTAGAGATGGATGGCTCGCCCGACGCCGCCGCTTTGATCCGATGGGACATCAGTTACATTCCTGCGGGGAGCGCCGTCGTGGATGTGACGATGACATTCCATGTGCCGAACGCCTCTCCATCGACGTTTCGGATCTACGAACTGAAGCGGCCTTGGAGTGAATCCGAAGCGACTTGGGGACAAGCGGCCAACGGAGCAGCGTGGGAGAAGGCGGGCGCTCAAGGGGAGGCGGATCGCGGCTCGACACCACTGGGCGAGGTGACCATTACTTCCACGGGGAAAGCGACGGTCCGACTCAATGCGGCAGGAGTGGCCGTAGTGCAACGCTGGGTTAACAATCCCGAAACTAATTATGGGTTCGTGATCCAGGATTACGCCAACGTCAACGACAACCGCCTGTACTTTGACTCTCGAGAAACGAACGTCGTGGCGAACCGGCCCGAGCTCGAGATCGCCTATAGGCCCAACCAGCTTCCGGTGGTGAATGCCGGATCGGATCAGACGATTGTCTTTGGCGGAATCGCGACCCTCCAGGGGCAAGTGGATACGAGCGGCATGTCGGGCGCCTCGGGAGATCTGCAAATTTTATGGACACGGGTCAGCGGCCCGGGCGCAGTTGCGTTTGGCGACGCCACGGCCGCCCAGACGACCGCCATCTTCAGCCAGCCAGGCGCCTATGTCCTACGACTTACCGCGAGCGACGATCATGTGAGCGTGTCTGACGATGTTGTTGTGATCGTCGAGCCGGCAGCGCTGGAAACTCTTGCGTTTCGGCAGGGTGTTTGGCCCAGTTCGAACTACAACGGCGTGCAAGATACGACGATCGCCAGCGATGAGCCCAACACGAATTTCGGTGACGAGATGGTGTTGGAGATGGACGGGGAGCCTGACATGGCGGCCCTTGTGCGGTGGGATATTAGCGCGATTCCTCAAGGAGTTGTGGTGCAGTCGGTCAAGTTGACCTTCCACGTTCCGAACGGATCGCCGCAGACTTTCAAAATCTACGAACTGAAGCGACCGTGGAATGAATCGCAAGCGACCTGGCGCGATGCGTCGGCGGTAGTTCGTTGGCAGAGCGCTGGGGCGGCGGGGGCGACAGATCGTGGCTCCACCGTGCTCGGCGAGGTGACGGCTTCGATTGGCGTCATCGAGATCGACCTCAATGCGGCGGGCGTCGCGGTTGTGCAAAACTGGATCAATAACCCCTCCAAGAACTACGGTTTCCTCATCGGGGAATACAGCGACGCCAACGAGAACCGTTTGTATTTCACGTCTAGCGAGGCGCCCATTGCTGACCATCGACCGACACTAACAATTCGCTATGCCCCCCAGGGCGCCGGGCAGAATCTGCTTCCCGAAAGCGAACGCCGTGATTTGTCGGCGCCGTTATCGCGAACCGACTCGGCTGATGCGCCCGTTGAGCCTCTTTGGGGCGTGTGCAGACCCGGACAATTGGTGTTTGATGATTTGCCCGCAGCAAACACGCTGCGTTCCGAAGAGGCCCTCGCTGCGAACTTGGGGGAGGCGGAACGCGTTGCGTTGGCGGCTTCGCGTCCTCGAGCGTTCGCGAATGAGGCGGTTGACGTTCTGATGCTTGCGACACATGGCGCCGATCCGTGGTGGATGCAGGATGAGGAATTGCTCGGGGATGTTCTGAATCCGCCGAAAACTTCCTAGCACGCTTCGGCTCTACGCCAAGCGCAAATAACGGATCGCGTTGTGGGCGACTGGGAATCACCTCCCTCGGTTTGAGGTTGGTTATGCTGCTACCATTGATGCGCGGGCGAGAAGGCGTGTTTGTGAAGGAGGTCAATCCAGGCATCTCTCCCCTTGGGGCTTCGGCACAAGAGATAGGAGCCCTCCGGACAGCCCTTGAATTGTCCAGCGACGCCATTTTATTTGTCGAACTACCAGACTTGAGGGTGGTTTACGCAAATCGCGCTGCCTGTCAGATCCTCCGATACTCTGCGGACGAGTTAGTGGGAAAGGTCTGGAATGACCTCTGCTCTGCCGCGTTAGAGGACACACTGCGGAGCAAGGGAAAAACCGATGCGGCGCCGCCTGTTTGCTTGCTAACGCAGTTCACGCGACGCGATCAAACAACGCTGCCGGTAGAAATTTCGCTGGCGACCGTGAATTGCGAACCCACCTGCCTGGTTGTTTGCGCTGCTCGGCCGAAGCGAGACGAACGGCCATCGGTCCAGGAAGCATTGCACGATGCGCTCACGGGGCTACCCAATCGCCGAGTGCTCGTGTCACGCTTGGAGCGGGCATTACAACCGCAGCGAGCCGTGGGCCAGAATTGCGCGCTCTTATTTATTGATTTGGATCACTTCAAATCGGTGAACGATACCTGGGGGCATCTTTTCGGGGATGAGGTGCTCTGCGCGGTGGCTCGTCGGTTGAGTGCGTCGGTACGTCCGAGCGACCTGGTCGCTCGGTTCGGCGGCGACGAGTTTGTGGTGTTGATTGAGCAGGTGCGCGGGCGTCGCGAAATTCTGAACATCGCGCGCCGGATTCAACGCGAAATGCGAGCGCCGATTGAAACAGCTCGCGGCCCGATCCGTGTATCGGCGAGCATTGGAATCGTACTCGATTCCGATCGTCGTACGACGTTGGAGCGACTCATTCACGCCGCCGACCAGGCGATGTACCGCGCCAAATCTTTAGGCCGCGCCGGAAAATTCGTTTTCTGCCGCGTGAATGACGACGATGCGCCGACCTTGCCTAATCCTTGCGATTCGTAAACCGCCGCACGGCGCAGGCGCTTCCCGAACGGTTGTGACGAAGCATCGGCATGTGCAGCCTGCAGGGAAACAAATAGACCGGAACCCCCTCTTGGTTCGATGAACGGAACTGACGCGCACGAGGTGCGTCGGCTGCGGAAGTCCGTTTAGTTGACATGGAAGGTCGGAACGTACATGGACGTAACGCGCATCTGCCGCTCCCGCGCGGCCGCGCGCTGGCGCCGACGGTATCCATGGTGGGGGTTCGCCCTCCTGGTGATCTGTGGGTGTTATGCACCATTGCGGTCGCCAGGAATCCCGGCGAGTACTCTCCCTGACGAGTTTCGCACGCCTATTCGCGCCACCGGACCGCTTCTTAATTACGCCAGCTTGACCGCGCCGCCGCCCCGTGACTATCTGCTGGGGCCGGGCGATGTTCTGGAAGTTACGGCCCCTAGCTTGTTTCCCGGCGGCGATGTGCGCCCCTTACGTGTGCAGGTGATGTCCACGGGCGAGGTGCACCTGCCGGTGATCGGCCCCGTTTCGGTGGGCAGCATGACGGTGGTGCAGGCGCAGGAAGCCATTTCACGCGCTTATTCGGCGAAGTTCCTGACGTCTCCCACGCTGAACGTGGCGTTGGTGGAGAAGAGCACCGTTTCGGTCTTGGTGCTGGGCGAAGTACAGTCGCCAGGAGTCTACCCTCTACCGAAGTACGAAAACGACGTTGGGCATGCATTGGCGGCTGCGGGCGGCCTGAATGAACTGGCCGCCGACATGATTGAAGTCCACCGTCGCCGCCCCGTTCCTCCGCACGATCCGCATGCTCCGCCAGGCGCATGCGGTTACCCCGAAGAAGGCGAGTTTGACCCGGTGACCGGGCAGTGGGTGACGATTATGCGCATTCCCCTGCGCGGCGTTCCGGGGAGCGCCATTCCGCCGGCCCAGGTGGTGTTGCAGACGGGCGATGTTGTGCGCGTTCCCAGCCGCAGTAATGAAGTCTTTTACGTTGTCGGCAAACTAAGCCCGAACAACCTTGTTCAGTTCACGCTAGGCGACCGAGAGCGGGAACTTGGCGCGGGGCTGGTGTTGCCGCGTGAGCGCGAGATCGACGTCGTCACCGCCGTAGCCATGGCCGGTTATATCGATCCGATCGATTCTCCGACCACGGTCACCGTGCATCGGGTCATGCCCGATGGGCGGCCGCTGTTGATTCGTGTCGATTTGATTGCCGCCCGGTACGACGCCAAAGAAACCGTACTGGTGCGGGCGGGTGACATCATTTACCTCAACCCTGATCCGGCCTGGTGGTGCCGCCGCACCTTCGACCGGGTGATCACCGACGTGCTGATGGTTCCCTATCGCTGGCTATTCAATCCCTAGTGGTGGTGGCCAGCGGGCGCTCGGCCCCGTCGGCGGTTGGCTAACCAGGGGACGTTTTGCTCTTGGAGTTCGTGTCGATGCCCAACGGAGTGGATATGGCTCGTTTTTACTTGGCGCCGGCGCGTCGGAGGCTGGCGTTGCTGTTGGCTTTGGTTGTCGCTGGGTTGTGGAGCAGCGCCGCCGATGCATCCGATCTGACCGGCTCCTGGCGTGGCTCTTGGATCAGTTGCACGACGGGCCACAAGGGAACGCTGATCGCAGAGTTTCGCCAGATCAATTCATGTCAATACGAGGTCGTGTTCCGCGGCACGTTCTTTAAGATCTTGCCGTTCCGCTATGCGGTCACGCTCGATGTGGTCGGATACGACGGAGAGACGACCTACTTGGCGGGCAGCGCCGACCTGGGACGCTTGTTCGGCGTGTTCCATTACCGCGCACAGGCGAACGCTTGCTGCTTTACGGCCGACTACACGTCGTGCAAGGACCAAGGACGCTTCGAGATGACCCGCAGTTGCCCGCATCGCACGCGCACTTCGACGGCGCCATCGAATTGTTGTTCGATGGTTCGGTAGGGGCAGCGCCGGCCGGCGTTCTCTTAATTAAAGGCGTCCTCTTAACTAAGGGCGTCGCTGACGAGCGTACCGGATACGGCAACCGTGAGCATACGTTTCCTGGGTGGCGGGTGTCTTGCCCGCCAACGCCGCTGCGACCGCGTCGTCTAAGTAGCGGACTTTGACTTTCGTTGCGTCGCTGTTGTCGTCCATCGCGCCCATGTACACAATCTTCCGCTCGGGCGAGAGTACGAAGAATTCAGGAGTCGCCCCGGCTCCGTAATCGCGGCCGATTTGTTGTGTCTCGTCCGATAAGTAGGGGAAGGGAAATTTCTTTTGTTCCGCGCGCTGCCGCATGGCGTCTAGGCTTTCTCCTGCGCCTTGGCCAACATTAATGGCGACCACGGCCACCTTATCGGCGTTGCGTTGGGCGAAGTCGATGATTCGATCTTCGTAGTCCACCGCGATAGGGCAGGTATTGCAGGTGAAGACGACCACCACCACCTTCTTGTCCTGAAAATCGGCGAGCGAATACCGGCGGCCATCGACACCAGGCAATTCACGCCACGACGGCGCCGCATCGCCGGGGCTGAGCACGGCGTTATATTCGCCGGCAAAGGCTGATGTGGCCAACAGCAACAGGAACAATCCGCATAGACGGCAAACCATGCTTGTCTCCTCCGCAAGGACGGCGCGCTAGGAAATCTCAAAATAATGTGGCACAGGGCGCCGCCCTTGTCCACCCAACGCGGGGCCCGCCATCGCCCTTGATCGCAGCGTTGTGAAAGTCCGTGGGGGCTCCCCCGTTCACGGCTTGGGTGTTCCTATTTTGCCAGGAGGTTGATTGGGGAACACGGCTTCTAAGTGTTGGCGGGCTGGGGCAATTGCGGCAATTGCGCTTCGCGGGGATGGCGTAGGAAGGTATTTTATGGGACGGATGGATTCACTCGCGCGGCGGGTGCGGTTTTGCATCGAGGGCTGGCGTGCTCAACGCGTGCCGTTTCTTGTTGGTCAGGGAGGACAGGTTCATGGCTCATCCGGCGCCCAAACTTCGTGTGCATCGTCGCAGTTACGCGGTGATCCCTGCGAGACTAGCCTCGTCGCGTCTGCCTCGCAAACTGTTGTTGCGCGAAACAGGCAAACCGCTCTTGCAGCATACATGGGAGTCGGCCTGTCAGGCGCAGAGCCTGGTGGATGTGGTAATTGCCGCCGATAGTGAGGAAATCGCTGCCGAAGCCCGTCGCTTTGGAGCCCACGTGATCTTGACCGACCCCAACTGCGCTAGCGGTACCGACCGCGTGGCCGAGGCCGCGCGGCATCTACCCGACGCCGAGATTCTGGTCAACGTGCAGGGGGACGAACCGGAGGTTTCGTGCGAAGCGATCGACCTGGTGATCCGCCTTTTGGAAGAGAACCCCGACGCGGTTATGTCGACCGTGGCTACTCCCCTGCGAGAGAAGGAGAGTTTGAACAACCCTGCCTGCGTCAAAGTGGTTTTCGATCATGCCGGGCGGGCGCTGTACTTTAGCCGCAGCCCGATTCCTCATGTCCGCGATTGGGACGACCGGCTGTTCACCGCCGATCCTCCGCATTTTTATCAACACATGGGTTTGTACGCCTACCGGCGGGAATTTTTGTTTCAGCTTGCCCAAACGCCCCGCTCGGCTCTGGAAAGATTGGAAAACCTGGAACAGCTACGCGTGCTGGCGATGGGGCAAACCATCCTCGTCGGAGTGGTAGACGCGCCAACCATCGGCATCGATACGCCTGAAGACTACCGGGCCTTTGTCAGCCGCTGGAAAGGCAGATAGAATCGTGGAATTGGGTTGCGGGTCTCGGATACCGGCATGTTGATTTAACGGCTGTCATCCAGCAAACGGGGGATTGTGGGGGTCCCCTTCGGGAGCAAACGGGGTAAATCCCCTTCAGTTTCACTGATCCGCGATCCGCAAGCCGATTCCGCAATGAGATTATGACAAAGCACATTTTCGTCACGGGTGGGGTGGTTAGTTCGCTGGGCAAGGGACTGACCAGCGCTTCAATTGGCATGCTGTTGGAGCGGCGCGGATTGCGGGTGCGGATGCAAAAGCTGGACCCGTACATTAACGTTGATCCCGGCACCATGTCGCCGTACCAGCATGGCGAAGTGTATGTGCTCGACGATGGCAGCGAGACAGACCTCGACCTAGGGCACTACGAACGGTTCACCAATAGTCCCCTTACCCGGCACTCCAACTATACTACGGGGCAGATCTACCTATCGGTGATTGAGAAGGAGCGCCGGGGTGAGTTCCTGGGGAAGACGGTGCAGGTCATTCCTCACATCACCAACGAGATCAAAGGCGTAATCCGCCAACTGCGCGACGAAACGGTCGACGTAGTAATCACCGAGATCGGCGGCACGGTGGGCGACATCGAAAGCCAGCCCTTCCTCGAGGCGATTCGCCAGTTTGCACTAGACGTCGGCAAGGAAAACTGCCTGTACATTCACCTGACGTTGGTGCCCTATCTTAAGGCGGCAGGCGAACTGAAGACCAAACCAACACAGCATTCGGTCGGCCTTTTACGGCAGATCGGTATTCAACCCGACATCCTTATTTGCCGCACCGAGCGCGCCATCCCTCGTGAAGAACGGGAAAAGATCGGCCTGTTCTGCAACGTCGAAATCGACTCGGTGATTGAAGAACGCGATAAGGACTTCTCCATCTACGAGGTCCCGCTAAGCCTGGTGGAGAACCGGCTAGATGAGTTGATCGTTCGTAAGTTGCGGCTTCCCGCCGACGAACTGCAACTGGACGACTGGCGCGATCTGCTGCATCGGCTTCGTTACCCCGATCATGAAATTAGCATCGCCGTTGTAGGCAAGTATGCCCAGCATAAAGATGCTTACAAGTCGATCTACGAGGCGATTGACCATGCCGGCATCCATCACCGCGCGCAGGTGCGCGTGGCCCGCATTCAAAGTGAAGACATTGAACGGGAAGGCGCACAGCGTTTGTTGGCCGGATATGACGGCATCCTGGTGCCCGGCGGATTTGGCGAGCGCGGGATCGAGGGCAAGATTGACGCTATCCGTTTTGCCCGCGAGCGAGAGATTCCCTTCTTTGGTATCTGCCTGGGAATGCAATGTGCGGCTATTGAGTTCGCCCGCAACGTAGTAGGCCTGGAAGGCGCCCATTCGACCGAATTCAGCAAAGACACGCCGTACCCGGTCATTTGCCTGCTGGACGACCAGCGGAATATTACGCACAAGGGCGGCACGATGCGGCTGGGTAAGCAACCGTGCGTGTTAGAAGAGGAGTCCCACGCCCGCGCCGCCTATGGTCAGCCGTTCGTCGAGGAGCGGCACCGCCACCGGTACGAGTTCAACAACGAGTATCGCCAACAATTCATTGCTCATGGAATGAAGTTCTCGGGACTGAGCCCCGACGGAAAACTGGTCGAGATCGTGGAATTGGCCGATCACCCATGGTTCCTTGCGGTGCAGTTCCATCCCGAGTTCAAATCCAAGCCCACGGCGGCGCATCCGTTGTTTGCCGCCTTTGTGGGCGCTGCCATTGAGCGACATGCCTTACGCGGACATCCAGCGGAGACAGTCTAGCTTCGTGGGGATGGGGGAAATGGGCCATGTGGAATGAGATCTCGTGGCGCATGGTGGTGAGCGAAAACAGGGGCGGCCCGTCTTTGTCGCCTTTGGCGCTTGTCTCCACTGTCGAAAGGATCGTTCGCTCCACGTACCTCATGCGAACCACGCACGACAATGGCGGCGGTCTTCGGCGCACTCTGAAGGAGAGCTTCCATGGCTTGCCTGTTTCTTACCGAGGCTGAGGTTTCGCGACTGCTAACGATGCCGGCCACGTTAGAAGTGGTCGAAGAGGCGTTCCGTCAGTTTGCGGCCGGACGCGTGCACAATGTTCCTCGGGTGCGGGCTCAAGGCGACGGTGTTGTACTTCATTCCATGTCGGCTGCGGCCGACTACTTGGGCCTGGTTGGATGGAAGCAGTATGTGACCAACCGCCAAGGCGCCCGCTTTCATGTCGCCATTTACGACTCCGTCAGCGGAGCGATGCTTGCCCTGATGGAGGCGGACCGACTCGGTCAGATGCGCACGGGGGCCGTAACGGGAGTGGCCGCTAAGTATTTGGCGCCCATCGGCGCCGACGCCGTGGGGATCTTTGGCAGCGGCTGGCAGGCCGAGTCGCAACTGGCGGCGGTGGCGACCGCCGTGTCGATTCGTCGGGCGGTGGTTTATAGCCGCAACGAAGAGCACCGCCGCCGCTTCGCCGAACGGATGTCGCAGGAACTTCGCATCGAAGTCACGCCTGCCAATCAACCCTCGCAGGCCGTGCGGGACTTGCCGATTGTGATTACCGCTACGACCAGCGCTTTGCCGGTGTTTCGTGGCGACGACTTGGCGCCCGGTACGCTGGTGTGCGCTGTCGGCTCGAATTGGCTCCATAAAGCGGAAGTGGACGCTGTGACCGTCCAACGGGCGTCGGGCGTGGTTTGCGATAGTATCGACGCCTGCCAAAACGAGGCCGGCGATTTGGTCCAGGCCGTAAAGGCATCGGCCTTCGAGTGGTCGCGGGCGGTTAACCTGGCCGATGTGGTGGCCGGTCGCACTCAGGTGCGCCAATCGCAAGACGACCTGGTGCTCTTTAAATCGGTCGGGTTGGCGATGGAAGACGTGGCGGTCGCCGCCCACGTGCTTGAGTTGGCCAAGCAACAAGGCGTGGGCCGCGAACTTCCGTGGTAAACCGGCTTTGCTCGCCGAACGGAGCCTTCTTCCTGTTGGTGAGTTTCGCCGTGTGTACAGCGAAGAAAGGCTGCTGGCGAGCAGACTTTACTTTCTTCGGAGCACAAATACGGCGTCTTCGGTTGCGGGCGTAACTTTGATGGACGCGTCGATATCGTAGCTGAAGTCGTAAACGGCGGCGATTTCCCAAGCAGGCACGCTCGCCACGAGACGGCGAAATTGCGTTGCCGTATACGTGCGGAAGGAAACCTCGCCTTCCAGACGGAAGGCCTGCGTCGGCGTGTACACGTCGTACGTCATACCGCATAGTTCCTGGCGTTTTCGCAGGTCGCGGGCTTTTACCCAGAGAGCGGTAACGACGGCCAGATGTCCGCGCCGCGCCGACCATGACTCACGATCTGACGGTTCGGCGGTGGTGGGCGTCAGGTGTAATCCAAGCACATACAGCCCGCCGCGAGCCACGCAACGGCCGAGACATTCCAAGTGCCCGCGAGCTTCGCGTTCGGTCGCCAAATGGCGAAAGCTATTAATCATGTTGAAGGCAGCGTCAACGGGTTGAGGCAGGTGGAAGTCGCTCATGTCGCCTTCCACGCATGTGGCGGGGAAACCATGACGCTTTAGCCGCCGGTTGCAGTACGCAACCATGCGCGGATTACGGTCCAGCCCTGAAACTTGAAAGCCCTGCTTAGCCAGGCGATAGAGCAAGCGTCCGGTGCCGCATGCTGGTTCAAACACTCGCTTAATTTTGCGTCCTGCGTGCTTTTGGAAGCAGTTCAACAAGAAGCAGAATTCGGCCCGCCAGTCGGAGCCGTAAACCAGATCGTAGTAAGCAGGGTAGTCGTAGATGTCGCCGGCGATCCTGGGAAGCATGAACTCAAACGTTTCCTTCAAACGGGACGCACGCGCTCCGCACGTGCGAAGAACCAACTGCCAGTTGAGAGGAAGCTAGCGGGCATCGGCTAGTTCAGCAATGACGGCGGCCACGCCAGCAATTACGTGGGCCATTTTGTCGTAGTTTAGCTTATCAGGCGTGTCCTCGGGACGATGGTAGTACGGATAACGGAAGAGCGCCGTGTCGGTAATCATCACCGCTTGATAACCTTCCTGCCAGAACGACCAGTGATCGGACCATCCTACGCCCGCCACATTGCCTGGTATTGCGCCGCCGTGCGAAGGAAACTGGGCATGGCGGCGGAAGCTCTCAATCACCCGGTGGACTAACGGCCGCGAACCGACGTTGCCAATTACGCCAATAAAGTTTCCTTCGCTGGGGTAAAACGCTCCAAACGGCGCCGGATAATGCTGACTGTAAGGCTCGTTCGTAAAGTAGCCGATCGTCTCCAGGCTGAGCATGGCGACGACGTTCTCCTGCCGTTTCCGACACCGCCGCGCGTAGACCCAGGACCCCATCTGGTCCGACTGAAAGTATGGCATTTCTTCGTTGGCGAAGGCGACGAAACGCACAGTCAGCCCCGGTTGTCGATCGGCAAAGTGCTCGGCAAGCGCGAGAAGCCCCGCCACGCCGCTGGCGTTGTCGCCAGCGCCGGGCGAACCAGGCACGGTGTCGTAATGGGCGCCTACCACTACGATCGCTTCAGGATTGGTTGTTCCCGGCAGCTCCGCCTCGATGTTCACAAACGTGTGCCCTCGGGCTTGGAATGTTTGCCGGGCCGGTTTGTAACCTGCCGCGGCGAATTGTTCGGCAATGTAATCGGCCGCCTGTTGGAGTTGCGGATACCGCAATAAGTTGCGCTCGCCGATCTCGCCCGCCAGTTTCTCGACGTGCCGCCGCAATTGCTCGCGCAGGCGCGTTTGTTCGTCATCGAGTGGGGGTGGCTCGCCGTGATAGCTTTCTCCCGGCATCCGAATCATCAGCCACCATGCCCCAAACAACGCCAACACCCCCAGCGCGCTGCACGCCGCAAATACTCGCCAGAACCACCGTCGCCGCGATCGAGGTGTCGACTTTTGAGAATCAGAGGCCATGAGCGAATTCGACGCACCAACACCTTGTAAGGGCCGCGTGTTTCGGCGATTCACCGCCGGGCAAGACGCACCATTGCGCCTGCCACTGCGCTTTACGCCGCAGTGTGCGCCCGCTAGGGCAGTGTCACAAGAGGGTGCACAAGCGAGCTGTTCGGCCAGGTGACGACCGATTCTGGTTGTTGGCCTTCCATCTTACGGGCGGAAATCACACGCGCGACAGAGTGTCGTCTAAAGCCTCCCCCCAGCGAAGCGGAATGAGCGACCGCAGTCCTTTGTGGTGATTGGGAATGTAAAAACCGTCCACCAAATCGTGGGCGGTAGCAACGGCCGCTTGGGCCGCCGTATACAAGGGGGTGTCCTTTGGCGCCGGCAGGCCGTGGGCGGAACCGCAGATAACGGCGCGGAGTGTGCGAAGACGCTCCTCAATTTGGTTGCGGCAAGCCAAGATCTCCGTGCGAATTTGCGGATCTGGCGACGCGCGATGGAGGTCGACCAACCGCTGGCAATCGCTGACGAAGGCACTGACCAGCCCGCCGACCTGGTCGCTCGTGGGGTAGGCGGCCAGCAGGCGGGAGCGATGGAGCAGCTTGTTGGCGATAATCGCAGCCTCCGAACGCGGATGCAACCGCCGGCGCTGCGCCAGCCCGATGCGTTCTGCGTCGAGTTGGGCTAGCTGCGGAAGGCTAGCTGCCAGATAGCGGCAGGATGGGTCGTCACGGTCGACAGCGACGCGCATCGCCAGTTGGAGCCGCAAGTATAAGCGTCGGTTGTCGAAAAACTGCGCTAAGGCTCGCCACTCGGACGCTAACGGTCTTGGTGAGGATGACTCCTGCGCCCTACGACGCGCGGTATCGTGAATCTCCTCGAGCAAGTCGCGCCATGTACGAATGGCGACTTCTGGCGTGTTAGCCCAGGGCGTAGAGATAGCGCCCCGCGTCGGGTTGTACTCGGCGTAAAACGGCGCTAGTTGCTCCAGGATGGTACAGGCACGCTGAACCTGGGCATCGTGCGGCGCCAAAGGACGCAAGATCAACAGCCCGCGCTGGGTAGTTTCCGCAAGCGGCCAAGCGTAAACCTGGGAGGGCAACAGCATCCCCCGGTCACCAAACAAGTCGAAAAGCAGCAGGTCAACCGCGCGAACCGCATGAAGTTCCTCGTCCGTTACCGTCTGCAAGGCTCGCTGCGCTCGGTCGACGATGTCTGCTAAATCGTAAAACTTGATTGTGCGTATACGAACATGCTCGATTATTTCGTGCGGTGAGTCGGCTTCAATGCGCCTGGGTGTATATGCGGCACGGCGGCGCGGCTCATCGGTGGGTACGTGGTCGCGCCAGCGGGCGTTAATTTCGGCGGCCTCGCGAAGGTAACGCCATAGTTCCTCGACAATCGTGACGAGCGACGGTGGACGGTCGCCAGCTTCCAGGGCTGCATCGTGGATTTGCTTCGCGTACTGCATCATGTACTCGACAATCGACGGACGGCGACGATCACGATCGAACCGCTCAGTATGGGTTGTCGGTCGGCGCCAGTGCTGAGCGATGATCTCGCGGTAATCGCTGTCGTCCAATAACTCGGCTCGCCACAGGCTATGCAGCAGCTCTAGCGATGCGCGGCGGCGCGCCTGCTCTCGCTGGTTGCCGCCGACAAGGGGCGAGGCGGAAAACGGCGGCGAAGTCCCTTGGGGCTCGGTCGCCGCCAGTCGCAAGGCAGTAGCCACCACTTCGCGGCGCACCGGCCCCAAGTAAATAAACTCCAAGACGGCGTCTCGTTGAGCCTCAGGAAGCGTCAGCAGCCATGGGGTCAGATGTTGAGCATCGTGCGTGGCAGGCGGCGCTATCGCAAAACGCTTATGGTCGAGAAACTGGCGAAAGTCACGGGCCTGGGTTGTGCCCCAAGTCGAGAGCCGGTGATGGATAAACGTTCTCAAGGCGACGATCCAATCCGCCATGTTAACCAGGGCGCATGCGATGGTCGCTAGCCTCTCATCGAGGCTACGATGGGTCGCCATCGTGGCGCGCAGGTGAGCGCACTCTGTAAGAAACAACTCCAAGATCGCGCTCGATGGTGGCTGGACGGAGCAGTCGGCGACCATCTTAGCTGCGCTTTGCACCACCGCGACTACGGGGGTCGGTAGTTGATGCTCCATAGCTTTGCGCGACTGCGGCAGGTCAACAACCCCGCGCAGCGATGACGATGGAGTGATCTCCTGCAGGTAAGGTCGAATTCTTTGCAATCCGGTACGGTGCAATTGTCGTACGAGCCGATCCATTTGGGTCATCCAACGGGTAAGCCGTGCTGGAGAGATCCCAGGCGCCGGACCCTTCAGCAGCGCCTTCGTCCGATGAATTACCGTCTTTCGGCAGGAAAGGAACTTTAGGTAGCGATCAATAATCCACGCACAGGTCTTCGCTTCCCCTGCGAGCGGCGAGCGGCGCTGCGCCAAGCGCCTGAGCTGGTGCTGCACAATGGAAAGGCTGCTCACAAAGGGCGCACTCCACGCGTGCAGGGCTTCCTTCTCATGCGATAGGTAGTTGCCCAGAACGAGTATCCGCAGAATCAGGGTAAGTTGCTCTTGCAATACCGGAAGTTTCTTTGCCGCTTGCAGACATTGGTTGAATGTTTCGATAGCGTTTTGTAGTTCCGCCTGCTTAGGGGGATTCTTGGGAAGTTGAAGTAAGACGGCACAGATTGCTTGCACTTGCTCGCGCTGCCGCGGCGACAGATCCGCCGAGTGGAGCGCGTCTAGGGCGCCATACAAGTGATCGACGTCGATCAAGCGCCCGTGATGTTCGAAGGCCGAAAGTCGCTCCGCCAGGCTCCACCACGCGACGAGTGGGCGAATATGGCGTTCGAGTTTCCGGAAAAAACGCCCGAGACGGGGGCGACGGGCGTGTAAGTGACAGGGACGAGAAAGCGCGGCCACGCACTGACCCAGGTGGGTCATCAAACTGCGCGCTTGATCGCGAGTAAGATTCCGCCTGCGATGAGCATCGAGGGCTTCGCGTAAGCTCGCGATGACGGCGCCGGTTCGCCAATATTCGACTGCGTTGACCAATTCTTGCCGCGCGGCGACAGGCTTCAGGAGCTCCGCGTAGTGCGTCAAGGCGCGTTTCGCGGCCTGCGCGGTGGGGGAATGAGGAACGGCAGATAAATGCTGCCGCCATTCATCCGTGACTTGTTGCCAACGTATAGGCAGCGAGCCGAGGAACCGAGCGGGCGGGCCGCAGGGAGCGCGGAACGTAAAGCACGAGAAAATTTGAAGACATTCGGAGGGCGTTAGAGGAGGGGTGTCAATCATGCCGAAGATCCACCTCTTAAAGAGGAGAAAAGACAGCGGATCTGGTCGCCGGAGTGGAAAAGCACCAGCGGTGGTTCTTTGTAGAGTAAGACGCCAGCGAAGCGAAATCTTGACAGAAGATGTTCGTCAGCGGCGCTTCCTCGCCTGGAGTGTGGAGCTTCTTCCGGCTCTTACATCGTAGCGATGGGAAGGCGTTGATCCATGCTTTTGCATGGGAGTATTCTGTCACGACAATCGCCGATCGCTTGCTCTTGTGGAAGCGTTCTTCGCTCATTGCGAAGGTGCATGCGATTGCCCATGCGATCTCTTTGTAGAAGGGAGGATGAGTAACTGGCGGGTAAGTAAGATCGACGCTCCCTTAGAAACGAATTAAGGGGGCGACGGTTGACAGGAAGAGCAAGCAGGCGACAGTCCCAAGTGATTCTACCAATGCCGATGATCTGGATGCGGTTTGTCGATGGGGCATGATGGCGCAGATGGGGCGATGAACGTCGTGCTTTTCCCACCAATTGATGCGACTTTCACCACGGCGCCTTGAGTTCGGAGATTCCCGACGGTCGGCGGTAAAGTCGGCGTCTCGCCTTGGAAGAAAATGTTGGCGCTGGCGGGGGCGGCAAGATATACACTCCTAGAAGGCGATTACGCTCCCAAGGTTTCGCTTAGGTATCTGACCAAGAACGCTGGGCTCATTCTTCCTCGTCGCGGAGCAGTTCCTGGATGCGCTCCTCGAGTCGGTCCAGGTCCCATTTGCCCTGGTCTCGAATGATTGACCGCAGCATCGGATTGATCTCGCTGATTGTGTCGAGGATATCGGCTAGCAGGTCATAGTATTCGCGGGTCTTGGTATACTCGCGCGGCGCCTCGATCACATCGCGCAGGATGGCGTTTTCCGAACGAGAGGCGACAATCGGCTCGCGAAGCCCCTCGATATAAACGTACGTGCGTTTGCCGGGACCACGGTTCTCCTCAATGGGCTCCAGCCCCACGATGCTGTCGGAGCGAAAGTACTTTCCGTATCCCAGCGGGACCATGTTGCCACGTTCAATTTTCATGACTGAATCTCCGACGTGAAGGGGAACGCTTTGGGCTATTGACGCTTCCTCGCCGCCTAGCGGCCCCACTCGCGAGACGCCGCCAGCGGCGCGACAAGGGTGTTGCCCAGCGTCTTGAGCGTGCTTGGCTCGATGTCGATTTCACACGCAGCGCAACACCCAGCCGGCGGAACACGGACGCGGGAAGACACTACGTTGAGACCGCGTGGTGGAGTACGAACGTTGCCAAAACTGCTGGCGACAGGAACGGCGTGCGATTCACAACGCGCCCTGCATCAGCACAGTTAGCGAAACCGTGGTTGCGTTCGTTTCCAAAACGCGTTCGCTTCCCCACGCGCGATGAACGTGATCCGCCGTGTTGGACAACGCGACTTGCGGTCGTGGGGATCTTTGTGTTGCTCTCCCAAGACGCCGCTAGCGAGATTCTTATGATGCAAATCGCGTTCCTGCGATAAGTATTGCGGCCGTCAGGTAGACGACGTGGACCTTGCCGCCGATCGCATGGGAGACGCACAGCGTAGCGAATGATCAACTGTTTGGTCGCCCTGTGGCTTCGGGGGCGCCACGTCAGATTCCGCGAGCAGCGGCTAGAGCTTTGCCGCTCAAGGAAGAGAAACGCCAGCGGTACGGGGGCTAGCCGGCGGAGACGCGACTTCTACGATCTGTAGCCATCGTCAGACGCTTCGCCGCAGCGCCCGACAGGGAGCACGTTACACTTAAGCTGCAACTCAAGAATTGATCGTGCTAGTTCTTCTTGCTGGCAATCTTGTACAAGTGACTGAACGTCCGTAGATAGAGAGCGCCGTCGGCCACCACCGGCGTGGCCCGCATTCCTTCTTCCAGTTCGTTGCGGGCGACAATTTCAAACTCCGACGCTTGAACGACCAGAGTTCTCCCGCGTTCGTCACAACAGTAGAGGAAACCGTTCGCCAGTACCGGCGACGCCGTGAAGTTGCCGCCCAACCGACCGTGCCAGATCTCTTCGCCGGTGGCCGCATTCACGCAATACAAAACGCCGTTGTCAACCAGCGTATAGAGGCGATCGCCCGCCAGCACGGGAGAGGTTAGCCGGGGCGTGCCCTGCCGTCGTTGCCAGGCGATGTGCGTATTGGTTACGTTGCCGCGCGTCGTTTCATCCAGCCGCACCGCCATGGTGAGCGATCCGCGGGATCCGCTGTTGATGATCGCCAGGTTTTTGTAGAACACCGGGCGCGAGGCGGCGTTGTAGTCGGGATGCTCCACCGTCCAGATTTCCTCTCCTGTCCGGGCGTCGTAACCAAACGCAGCTCGGGCGCCTACCGAAACGACTTGTGTGCGGCCGTTGACTTCGACGAGTCCTGGGGTGCCGAACGCCTTGCGAAAATCGCCGCCGCCGGCCGGTTTGCCGTCGATGCCGATATCGCGGAAATCGGTGGAGCGGTCGGTGCGCCAGACCAACTTGCCCGTGTTCTTGTCGAGCGCCGCGAGGTATTGTTGGTCGATCCCATCAAAGGTCAGGATTAACAAATCTTCAAACAACACCGGCGACGACCCCGGCCCGCGATAGTGACGCACCGGAAGGTCGCGGTTTTGCCATACCACTTTGCCGGTCCGCGCGTCAAGCCGCGCTGTGCCGTACGTCCCAAAATGGACATAGACCGCGCCAGGCTCCAAGACACACGAGGGCGACGCGTAGGTGTTGATATCGTTGCCTAGCGGCTCGGGGTCGGGGTTCTCAAATAGAAGTGTGTGGTGCAGCACGTTCCCGGTGACAGGATCCACACAGTAGACGAACTGTTTTTTGCCGTCGGCCGTGGCCGAAGTGAACCACATTCGGCCCTCTCCAATGACGGGGGTCGAAAGTCCTTGCCCTTCTATGGGAATTTTCCAGACGAGGTTCTCGCCGGTTTGTTCGTTCCATGTCGTCGGCAGTCCGCGGGCGTGCTCCTCCAGCGCACGGCCGTCAAACGTAGGGCCGTTCTTATCGGGCCAAGGCAATGGCTGTGCGAGGACAGAGGCATGCCCAACGAATCCCAGCGCCGCCAGCGCTATCATCGCCGCGCTCAGCCGTGGAATACGCGTCTGAGAAAGAGCGAGATATTTCATTGACTTATGTGGAGCTCGAAAGTTGCAGAACCCAAGCGGCCTTGCCAGCGCCGCTGGTACGATCTGAGTATAACCCACCCGCGCGCCCGAGTGGCGACGCCAATGGGAAGGGAAAGCATTTTCCTGGCGGCCGCGTTTGTCTTACGCGCGGCGAATGAAGTGGGCGGCGTAACTACGCACCTGCTTGCCGTTAAGCACATGCACCATGCGCAGTTGTTGTAGGGTGGAATCACTGAATTGTCCCAGTGGCACATGAACCCACTTCTTGCCGTAATGCTTAGCCAAGCGACGCCAACCAGCGCCCGGCGGAGCAGGGCTTAACAGCGCGATGTGGCGGTTGCGACTATACACACAGGCGGCGGCCAGTAAGCGTTCTTCCAATGTTTCTGCAAAGTCAAGCGTCTTGTCGAGCCAGATATCGGGGATCGACATCGGCGGATATAGGAACAACGCTCCGCCGTAGGTCGCCAGGCAGATACCCGGTCCAACGGGCTCTTGGCGAAAGTCGGTGGCGAAGAACGCTAGCGTCGATTCCTCGGAATGTTCGGCAAACCAGGTCGTACGCCAGGGGTAATCGCGCGGGTCGGCCGGCGAGTCAAACAACATTACGGCGCAGTCCAGATTACCACGGGCCGGCGGAAGGACCTTGACGTAAATGTCGCCGTCGTACCAGTGACGCAGGGTTTCGCGAAAGTCGATTCCGTCCTCAATGCTGGTCGAAAACTTTTGCGTGCGAGCCAGATCCTGCCCCATGATCTGCCGGGCCCGGTCAAACACGTGGGAACGGAAATTCTCGATTAGTTCGTCCTCGGGCGGCCAACTGCATTGAGTATAAGGATTCCACTGCATCCGCCATTTCTCGACCTCGGGCTTTTCGGGGCGCCGTTGAAGATTACAACTGCGCCACTCGACGGGCACGCCGGGCAAACGGCTGACAACCCGCAGCACGTCGCCATCGGCCGTACGAACATGATTCAGTCCCATGGTCGCAGGCGGCGAGAGAGGTTCTCCTGCGTAAGGATACATACGGGCCGTTTCGGCCACATGCAGGGCAAATTGGTCGCCCGCCATTTGCTTGGCCGCGATGACGATGGTGTACAAGTCGGGTGTAAAACGCCGCTCCAAGAGCGACAGATTGCGGATGTACTTCAGGCACAGCGCCAGCCGATGCGGCGTGATGCGCCGGGCGCGGTTCTTCAATTCGGCCTTGTAGTGATCTCGGGCCGTGACCAAGAGTTCCTTAACCCCGTCGATCGACAGATTTTCGTCATCCTCCAATTCCGCCCGGGCTCGCTCGTAGAGGCCCGTTATAAACGGCAGTTCGCCGAGGAGGAAGATCAGCGTGCGCGGGTCGACATGGTGCAACTCGGTAGGCTCGACCAGGTCATCTTCCACCGTATCCGGCGTCTGCTCGTTGTACGCTTCGCGGATCCATGGCCATTCCAGCACCGAGCACACAAGCAAGATCGATTGATAACGCTGCTCCAACTCGCGAAGCCGACGGGCCATGTGAATGATGCGTTGTTGCGGCTGCCCTACAGGACGCGGTACGGCGGGTAGAATCGCCGCGGCGAAACGCTCGAGCGCAACCTTCTTGAGCGCGTAGGGATCAGGCATTACGGCGCTGAGCGGCTCGAAACGCGAAGTCTCCAGATCGATGAACACCCTGGGGATGCGTTCGCCCATAGCCGTGCGTAAAGCGGCGATCACACCTTGACACGGATCGATCGGCACATAGCTGGCCCCCGGT
>CAYWIS010000029.1:3814-38732 GCA_964458385.1 uncultured Pirellulaceae bacterium | reverse complement strand
GTATCCGAGTTGTTTCGTTCGCCAAGTGACTCCTGAAGGCGTCAAAGTGGTCGCCACGCGGCAGGTCGACCCTCGTGAGGTGTACGGCGCAAAGTCCTAGGGGCGGAACATCGCGTTTTTCGCTCGTCGATGGGGAAATACGTAGGCGTGACAATAAATCGCGAGCCATGTCGGACGTTTTACAAGTCGTCACAACTCTTGGCGCCAAAGCCGACGCAGAACGACTCGCCCGTGCGCTAGTGGAGCGTAAGCTGGCCGCGTGCGTGCAGGTCTCTGGACCTTTGCTCAGCTGTTATCGTTGGAAAGGCCAAATTGAAACGGCCGAAGAATGGCTGTGCACCGTGAAGACGAGCCGCGTTCTTTACCCTCAATTGGAAAAGGCGATTCGCGAACTTCATCCGTACGAGAATCCAGAGATTCTCGCGACGGCGGTCGTGGAAGGCTCTCCCGACTATTTGCGTTGGGTTGTCGAAGAGACGAGCGATTCGCCTTCCTAGCCCCGAGCTTCCGGGTGTAAAAGTCGGCTTTCCCCCAGGGATCGCCCGCTCCTACTCTTGCGGAGCGGGCGTTGCGCCATTGAGTTGTTGCTAAGTCGCAAGACTTCCGGTTTTTCCTAGAGGCTTTTGGACTCTTGTTGCTTACACAACAATAAAGCTGGCTCTTTGCGACGCGTCAAACTTGTTCGGGAACAACGAACGGCGCCCGATACTTGCGCGTGAGCAATTCATTGGCCTGCTCATCGTCGAACTTCTCGGACTTGGGATTAAAATTCAACGTACGGCCAAGTTGATAGGTCGTTTCATCCAGGTCGATCTTCACCGCTTGGAGGTTTTCACGCAGGTTATTGAACGCCTCAACAACCTGTTTGTTGTCGCCGATCGCCTGCGTTTTCCTGCTGAACGAATGCGACTCACCCAACCGGTAGGAGATATTAGCGAGATGGCATAGGGCGCTAGAGTAATGCCCGACTTCGGCGTCGCAGTTAATATCTTCGGGTTTTCGGCTACGCATTGCGGCGATAAAGCTACCAAACGCACCGCCTGCGGTGACGTGCGCTTCGCCGCCCTTGATCGGTTCGGGGCTCCCGCCGTTGTTGGGATAGAATTTGCCATCACGAATTACACCTTCGGTGGTATAGAACTCGTTAGCGACCTTCGGCGCTGGCGCACCGGATTTCCCAACCAATCCACGCGTTTCAAAGACCAAAAGCGTGTCGCCAAACTCGTAGACCGCCAATTGCATGTTGGGAGTCTCGCCCTGGTCTTTCTCACCCGGCAAAAAGCGTCCGCCGAGACTCCACACGCGCGTGGGCAAGGTAGCGTCCTTAATCGCCCACCGGGCTACGTCCATTTCATGAACCCCTTGGTTGCCCGTGTCACCGTTGCCGAAATCCCAAAACCAGTGCCAGTTATAGTGAACCAGGTTGCCGTGATAGGGTTGCTCCGGCGCGGGACCTAACCAGAGGTTGAAATCCAAGTGTGTGGGCGGGCTCTGGGTTTTCTTTACGCCAATACTCCAGCGAGGCTTACAGCAGTACCCCTTGGAAACAAGCAACTCACCATACTTGCCCGACTGGATCGCCGCGATTTCGCGCGCTCGGCCGGCGCTGCTCCGCTGTTGCGTTCCGTGCTGCACCACGCGGCCGTACTTCTTTGCGGCTTCCGCTAGTTGGCGCCCTTCGAAGACGTTATGGCTAATGGGTTTCTCAATATAGGCGTCTTTGCCAGCTTGGCACGCCCAGATTCCCATGAGCGAATGCCAATGATTACACGTTGCGACAGATATGGCGTCCAGATTCTTATCGTCCAGCGCTTCCCGCACATCTTGGACGCACTTCGGAGTGTTGCCGCCCTTATCCTCGACTTGCTTTGTTCGCGAACCGAACAGGCTACTGTCGGGATCGATCAGGTAAGTTACCTGAACGTTCGGCATACGTGCGAATTCATCAATGTGCGCACTGCCACGGCCATGAATCCCAGCGACCCCAATCCGAATCGTATCGTTGGCGCCGATAACTCGTCCCGAAGCCTTTGTGCCGCCAATGGTAAAAAGAGGAAAGACGGCGCTTGCCGCAGTCGCTTTGACAAAAGTTCTACGGTTGAACTTCGACATGGCACGCTCCTTGCAAAGCAGTTAGGGTGAGATACAGTACGGAGGGCGGTGGTGGCCACCTTTGCGAGGCGTGAGAACTTGGGCTGCATTACAGCATACCCAATCGCCAAAGTCCAGCAATTTTGCGGTTCGGAATGGAATCCCAACCCAATGCGCTGACGTCTTCCGAACTCCTCATCGCCATCAACCGAGCGGATGGCTATCCGCGTACTAGATTATGACCGTCCGCTTCCGACGCCTTAGTATGCTAAGCGCGCGATGTATGGCGGTGTGCTTGAAGGGGGCCCTTTCGTGAGGCCCCGACGAACTACGCGTAGCCACTGCGCCCGACCTTTCGGTTCTAAGGGGTGTTTGACCGCCGCATGAATTTTCGCGAAATGCTCCAACCTATAGCAGAACGCATAGCACAATTAACCGACGCGCCGCTTGGCGCGGTTTGGTTTTTTGCGGGCATGGTGGCGGCGCTGGCTGTGGGCTCCACGATCCGCATGATCGTCCACCGCATGCGACCAGCAGCCGTTTCCGCAAGTTTACTTGCGAGTCTCCTTACTTGGTGGTCGTTGATCGGCGCTTTGGCGGTCGCGTTTGCCCTTGGACAGACGGGAATCGTGCTCTTAGCGGGATTTTTAAGTTGGCTTGCGTTACGTGAATTCCTGCACGTTTACCCTCGCAATTTGATTCCGCCGAAGGTGGCGCTCGCGGCCCAAACGCTGATTCCAATCCAGTATTTCTGGATTTGGTTAGGCTGGGAAACGGCGGCTCTGGTGTTTGTGCCTTTGGCGATGCTCGTCATTTTGCCTGCGGTCCGAATGGCGTCGGCCCGGCCCCAACACTTCATTGCTTCAATTGGCGCCGTGTTCCTAGCGGTCGTTATCAGTATCTACGGTCTTTCACACACGGCGTTTTTTCATTTGCTTCCTGAGAACAGTAATCCGACAGGCGGGGCGTGGGGATGGTTGTTCTTTCTGATTGTGCTCACGGAAGCCAACGACATGGCTCAAGCGTTTACTGGCCGATGGTTTGGCCGTCGCTATGTGACGCCACACATCTCACCGAACAAAACCTTGGAAGGTTATGTCGGCGGAGTCGTTGTAACGATGGTGTTGGCTCCCTTGTTAGCGTCCTGGATTACGCCGCTGAATGAGCCGCCGCCGGCGTGGGCGGAGAAGACTGGGGTTGGGGCGCCCTATTTTCCTGCTCTCATTGCGGGAATGATTATTGCAGTCGGTGGAATCGTCGGCGACCTGACTATGTCGTCGTGCAAGCGCGACTGCGGCGTCAAAGACTTCGGTTCACTCTTGCCGGGGCAGGGAGGAATTCTCGATCGCTTCGACAGCTTGACCATTGCCGCTCCCTTGTTCTTTCACTTCGTGCGTATGTTGGATTATTAACACAATGGATCAAGTTAGACATGCAAAGGTCTTCGTCCTTGTCCTCATCACGACATGCGTCGTACGTTACCGTTCCGAACGTCATCAGCGTGGTGCGCTTGTTGTTAGCCCCGGTTGTCGTCGGCTTGGCGGCGCAGGAGTACGAGTTGGGCTTTCTCGCGCTAGCCCTCACGCTGCTCCTTACCGATTGGGTTGACGGCCGTATCGCCCGAGCCTGGGGCCAGCAAACAACCTTTGGAGCACGGCTCGACGCCTTTTGCGACGTCGCTATTTATGCCTGCATCGCGTGGAGCCTGTGGCTATTGCAGCCAGAGCAAGTTTGGGGGGAGCGTTACTTTCTCATCGCGTTGGCCGTAACCTACGTGCTTTCCCTGACCGTTTGTCTGGCCAAATTTGGCTGCTTGCCTAACTACCATACCCGCTTAGCGAAAGTATCCTGGGGGCTGGTTACGCTAGGTGTCGTGGCCATGACGCTCCGACTCTCGATTTGGCCGATGCGCATCGCTTTGGCCATGGTGACCGCCGCGAATCTCGAGTCGATAGCCGTGACGATGGCTCTGCGGAGCTGGCGTCCGGATGTGGAGTCGCTGCTCGATGCTAGGCGTCGCCCCCAACCTGCGGAGAGTGAACGCTAGTTCTCTCGCCTGCGTGGCCGGCGCACACGGCCTTTTGCAGATCGCTAACTCTAGGCAAAATGGGAATTGCTTACGATTAGCGCTACGATAGAAAGTAAGTGATGCTCAAAATCCTGCACATTTCGGATCTCCACTTCGGACCTCCCTATGTGCCCAAGGTGGGCGAAGCCCTGCTGCGCATAGCGCCGACGTTGGAGCCCAACGTCATCGTCGCCAGTGGCGATTTCACCCAGCGAGCCAAGCGCGAACAGTTTGAGGAAGCCAAGGCGTTTTTGTCTCGCTTACCTCCCGTTCCGCTGGTGGTTACGCCTGGCAATCACGATATTCCCCTCTATCGACTGGCCGAGCGCTGGTTCAATCCCTATGACCTCTACCGCGAACTCATCCATCCCGAACTCGATTATGCGGTCCAGGTAGAAGGCGCGGTGCTGGTGTCGATCAATTCCACTTCGCCGAAGCGGGCCTTAGTGAATGGACGCATCGACGTTGAGCAACTGGAGTTCTGCAGCGCTGCATTCCGCGATGCGCCCGAGGATGCGGCCCGAATCATTGTTTCGCACCATCACTTCGCTCCTGCGCCTGACTACGAAGGCGGTCAGGTCATGCCGAAGGCCAAACGTGCTCTGAATCGCTTCACCGACTTGGGCGTTGAGTTGATTCTGGGCGGTCACCTGCATCGTGCGTATATTGGCAACTCGCTCGATATCTATCCCGGAAAACACCGAGAGCGGGGAATCATCATCGTTCAAAGCGGCACATCGACTTCGCGTCGGGGACGTGTTCGCGAACGGGAAAAGAACTCGTTTAACGTGATCTGGATCGATCAGAAGATGATCCGGGTAACCCATTACATGTATTTTGAAGAAGAGGACGGTTTCGCGCCGATTAGCCGCCACCTATTCGCCCGTCCCGGCCGCCGCTTCGTAGAAGCCACGCCGATCCATCACTGACTTCGTCGCCAAACGGCTTAAGAGACGGGTAACTTGGGACGAGAACCGGCGTCAGAAACGCACAGACGCCTACGGGATGCTACGCAAGCGTGTACACTCGCCCCACGATAATCGGCGGAGATCAGACCGGAAGTTAGGCGCCGTTCCCCAGACGTCCTCGGTAGCGCTGGGATACACGGTACAACAGGGCCCGCTCTTCGTCCGAGAGGCTGTCGAGGCCATATTTGTGGACGCGGTCAAGCACCTCGTCCATGAGCATTTCGTCTCGCACCTCCGCTTCGCGCTGAACGCGGACTTTCGCCTGTCGGCGCCTCTCTAACCAGCGCGTGAGGATGCCACTGTTAGATTCCAGTGGCTCGTGCGGCGTATCATAATGCCCGTAACTGGTTTCAAAGTCATAACCCAGCGACGTCATGTCTTCAAAATCGTCGCAATGCCGCTCTTCTTGCTTGGCGCTAAAATAGAGAACGATACTTAACAAGACCAAAGCGAACCATGCGGGAGCTATTCCGTGCGGTTCGACCGAGCGAAGATACCACGCTCCCAATAGTAAGCCGAGCGCCGCAAATTTCGCCAAACGAGCAACAAACAGATTGGCGAACTGGCGCCCCATTGTAGGTCGCATGGCGACCAACGTTGCCCGCAGAGCGCGGCCACCGTCAAACGGATACGCGGGGATTAGGTTAACGCAGAACAAGCCCCAATTGATCCAAAATGTCAACTTCACCGCATCCGCCGTCCACGGCCCATCGCCAACACCGCGCGGGTACAGCGGATGCAGTAGTCCTACGAAGTCCGTATCAGGCTGGAGAAAGAGAAGCGGCGCGACGGCAAGGCAGAGCCCTAAATTCATTAACGGACCCGCCAAGCACACACCGATTTCCCCAGGAGCGTCTAATCCTTGCGGGGGCGGCGCTAGACCGCCTAGCGGGCCCAGCACAATTTCACTAGAACGACGACCGAGCCGCATCCCCGTATAAAGATGCGCTAGCTCATGAAGTAGTACGCTGATCAGTAAAACAGCGAGACTTAATACAGCAAGCCAGACCAGAGATGGGTCGTTGTTCTGTCCCGCAGTAATCGCGGCCTGGGTGGGACGCCAACTAAGATAAAGAGTGAACGCCGCAAATACCAGGAAGACCATGTGCAGTCGCACCTGCACGCCCCCCCATCGGCCCAGGCTGATGCTCCAACTGCCTTGGTCACGCATGGCTCACGAGATCGGCACAAGAGGAATTGCCGCACGGCTTGCAAGAGGTATCTTATCACTCGGCGCCGGGCGGATCAATCTTGTCAGTTTCGCTAGTAAGCAAGGGCAGCAAAACCTATGCCGACCGAAGATGTGGAGACCCTCTGTCAAACGGATCGATTCCGTGTTGTGCTCACCCGCCAACAGGGCCCCGGGCTTAAGACGCATGAACGGGCTGTTGTCCGCCACCCAGGCGCCGTTGTGATCCTGCCCGTGCTGGATGATGGACGAGTTTGCCTGATCCGTAATCGACGCATCTCGGTGGACGAGGAACTCATCGAGTTACCCGCTGGCGCCTTAGAGCCCGGCGAGGATCCTCAAATAGCCGCGGCGCGAGAGTTGCGCGAGGAAACTGGATACACCGCGTCACGCTGGAGGCGACTGCACACGTTTTACTTATCGCCGGGGATCTTAGATGAACGGATGCATTTATTTTTAGCGCAGGAATTGACGGAAGGCTCTGCGCAGCGTGAACCCAATGAGGAGATCGCCAATCTCTTGGCGCCCTGGAGCGAAGCGGTTCAGATGGTGTTTGACGAGCGCATTCGCGACGCCAAGACCATCGTTGGCCTACTGTATTACGACCGCATCCGGGGTCGCGAATGAGCTTCCCGCAAAAAGTTAACCAAGCGAGGGCGGCGGTTCTGTCCCCACCCCTTCCCCACTTGCTTCGCGCTCGACCGGTTGTTGAGGTGCGGACACCGGGGACGCCGGCGCAACCGGCGGCGCGGACGGGGACGCCGACTCCGCGGGCGCCCCTTTCTTTCGGGATCGTGCTTTGAGCGTTGGATCGCTCTTGAGCGGCAACTTAACGGTCTTGCCCGTTTCGGGCGCTTTATAAATCGCCAGAATAATCTCGACGCTTCGCCGTCCTTCGTAGCCGTCGATTAAGGGTTTTCGACCCGTCTCGATCGCCTCGAGCACATCACGGAATTGGGCCGTATGACCATGGTGGCCAATGGCCGTCGGATCAGCCGCGCCACCTCCGGTTTGTGTTTTTCCGGCCATGAGTTCCAGGACTTTGTCGTCAGCCTCCGTCTTGTTTTTAAAGTCCCAGAACTTGATGTCCTCTTCCTCAAAACCGGCGGACCCTTCCGATCCGTGGATTTCAATTCGTTTCAAGTACCCCGGGTAAGCGGCTGTGGTGGCTTCGATAACGCCCACGGCCCCATTTTCAAACCGCAAAGTAGCTACCGCAACATCCTCAACGGCAATGCGTTCATGGGCCAATGTGTCGGTGAAGGCGCTGATCTCAGCGACGGGGCCCATGAGCCACGTTAGCAAGTCGACGCTGTGAATCGCTTGGTTCATCAAAGCGCCGCCGCCGTCGAGTTCCCAGGTGCCGCGCCAAGCGCCACTGTCGTAATACTCTTGGGTGCGATACCACTTAACATACGCGTCGCCAAGAGTGAGGCGCCCAAATCGCCCTTGATCAACCGCCGATTTGAGCATTTGCGACGATTCGTGAAAACGCGACGGGAAAATCGCCGAAAGCGTTACTCCCGCCTTCTCGCAGGCCTGAATCATTTTGTCGCAGCGTTTGAGTGTGATCTCCAAAGGCTTTTCGACAATTACATGCTTTCCCGCCTTTGCGGCGGCAACAGCCGGCTCCATGTGCGCTCCACTCGGAGTGCAGATGGTGACAATCTGCACCTCCGGCTCTTTCAGCATCTTCTTTAGATCGTGATACGCACGACAGTTTTGCTGCTCCGCAAAGCGATCAGCCGCGGCCGGGACAGCGTCGTAGCAGGCAACCAAGCGGGCATTGCCGAGGTCGCGAATGGCATTGGCGTGAAACTTGGAGATCATGCCGCAACCAACGATGCCGAAACCATATTCCATAACGCTTTCTCCCGCGACAAACGTTTTGCTTCAACAAGCCCGACCGCTCTCTGACGCTGCGGTTGTTAAGGCACATTGCGAGGGGTCATTATAAGTCGCCCCCCATCACAGGAAAGTAGGCCGACAGTTTAGAGCAGCGGCGTCTTCCCCGGATGGCCAGGGATCTCCTGCACATAACGGGGAACTGCATAGCCCGGGAGAAGGCGGTGTAGTTCGGCGGCGATTTCTCGGCCTTGGGCCACGGGAACTTCAAAATGAGCGGCGCCAGCAACGCGGTCGAGCTGGTGTAGGTAGTACGGCATAACGCGCACGTCGATCAGCCGTCGGCAAAGCTCGGCCAAAATGGACGCATCATCATTGACCCCTCGTAGTAAGACGGCTTGATTCAGAACGGGTATTCCCGCATCGACCATCCGGCCAAGGGCATCCGCGGTCGCATCATCGATTTCAGCGGGATGGTTCGCATGAACCACCACAATGGGCGTAAGACGCGTGCCCCCTAACCATTGCAAAAGTTCCGCGGTGACACGTTTGGGAATCACAATTGGCAAGCGGGTATGGACCCGTAGTCGCCGTAAATGAGGCGCCTTGGCAAGTCGTTCTGCCAGCAAAGTCAATGCAGAATCCACAAGTGTGAGGGGGTCCCCGCCACTAAGAATAATCTCTTCGATCGTCGGGTCAGCCTTTAACCGGTCTAGGGCGGCATCCCAAAGGGAAGGGGAGGCCGTTCCTTCGGCATAAGGGAAGTGGCGCCGAAAACAGTAACGGCAATGGACCGCACATGCCCCCGTAGCAATTAACAAGGCGCGACCATAATATTTTTGTAGAAGCCCCGGCGCAATCTGCCGATGTTGGTCGCCTACGGGGTCGGCCACAAACTCGGGTGTCGAACGCCCCTCATCGCCTATCGGGAGGACCTGCTTGAGAAGAGGGTCATGGGGATCGCCTACGCGCATTCTGGCGATATACTCGCGCGGGGCGAAAAGGGGAAAGCTACGGGCCGCTTCGATAGCTCCCGGAAGAAACTCATCTGGCAGTTTCAGCAAATGGCAAAGTTCGGCGGGATCGCGGACGGCGGCCTTCATGGAATCGCGCCACGATCCCTCTTGGCCCGATGGCAGGGCGCCGGAATTGACGGAATAACTTGCAATTGGCATAAATGAAGAGGTGGGGGCGTGTTACGAGCCTGCTTTGTTTCTATCGTTCTAGCTGGCGACCGGCAACGCCCATTCCTCCTGACTCAACCTATTTGCGAAACTGAGGATACGTCGTGCCTGTCTACAAGACCAGCGATTTTCGAAAAGGCTTGAAGGTTCAAATTGACGGTGAGCCTTATCTGATGATCGAAATGAATTTTCGCAAGCCGGGCAAAGGTAACGCGCTCTACGAGTGCCGCTTGCGGAACTTGATCCGAGGGACTGTCTTGAGCCGCACCTATCGGGGGGGGGAGACTCTTGAGGCCGCCGACGTTGAAGAAGTCGACGCGCAATACCTTTACCGGCAGGCGGATACGTTCTACTTCATGAACAACACCACCTACGATCAGTACGAACTGAGCGAGGCCCAAATCGGCGATAACTGGAAATATTTGAAGGAAGGAACGACCTGCTCAATCGTTCTCTATAATGGCCAGCCCATCACCATCACGCCACCCAACCACGTTGAGCTTAAAGTTGAATACTGCGAGCCCGGCGTAAAAGGCGACACGGCCACAAACGTTACCAAGCCGGTGAGGGTAGAAACGGGCGCAGAGATTCTTTGTCCTGCATTTATCGACATTGGCAACGTAATCAAGGTCGATACCCGGACAGGTGAGTATGTGGAACGCGTGAATTACTAATTCGCTCGTTTCGTACGCCCGTTGGCTCGACAAGGTTTGCATAGGACGCGCCACCCTCTCCAGGGTGGCGTTTTTCGTGTAACCTCGCAAATAGCGAAGGTTTAGCTTTCGTAAGGATATGAGAAAAACGCTTGAATCCCCGTTTCGGGACTTTAGAATGGTGTAAGGTGTAACTCTTACTGACTTTTCTTTTGATGCGTCCGTAGGAAGGGCCACTCGGCGGGGCAATAACTTCACAGGTTCTTGCGAATCAACTGATAAGCCTGACCTTATACCCCACTACGGACTGCGGGCAAACTTGGTCGGGCCCACGACACTGCCCCGCCTAGGCACTCTTCATCACATCCTTTCGTTCGTTCGAGAATCTATGGCCGGTCAATTAATTCCGCTCGAAGAAGCCGCGAAAATGCTGAAGGTTACTCCGACCGAACTGCAAGAGATGCATTCGCGGCAGGAAATTTTCGGAGTTCGGACCGGGTCAACTTGGAAGTTCAAAATCGAAGAGATCGAGCGGGTAGCTGAGGAACGCGGCATCTCGTTGGCCGGTACGAGCGCCGATGACGAAGAGTTGTCGCTGGCTGACTCGTCGCTCGACTTTGATACCGAAGGCGCATTTGCCGACGAGGCGGAAGAAAGTGCATCGAGTTCAATCCTGGTAAGCGAAGTCGAGCTGGGAAGCTCCCAAAGTCCGTCCAGCACCATTATTGGTAAGGACGATCTCCTCGGCGGCCAAGACAGCGATCTGGTCCTTGCCTCTGACGGCGATGAGGACGCCGGCGCCAGTGACCTACGATTGGCTTCAACCGTGGCCGACAGTGGCGATTTGCAGCTGGCGTCTGACGAAAGCGGCGCCCAGGCCTCGCCGGCGCCCACGGCGAAACAGCAACCCGCGCCGCATGAGAGCGACTTGACGTTGGCGGCCGAGCCAACCTCTCCCGCGGGCGGAAAGGAAGCGGGCGGTGATCTGGATCTAACGGGTGATAGCGATCTTGATTTGGGCGCCGAAGTGATGGCGGGAGCCGGTGAATCGGACCTTTTGCTCGCCGGCGCCAGCGATATCACCACGAGCGATACGGGAAAGCTTGATAGTCAAGCCCGTAGCAGCAATTTGGAATTCGCTACGGACGACCTGGATATCGATATTGCGGAAAGCGGATCCGCTCTGGATCTGGCAGGCGACGACGAATTGGTGCTTGAAGGCGATAGTGCTCTCGACGGCGATATTGCCTTGGCGGGCGATAGCGGCATCAACCTTGCCAAGCCAAGCGACAGCGGAATCGATTTAGCCAGCGCCGACGAAAGTGGGATCGCCGTTGGCGGCGGCGAAAGCGGCTTCATGCTCGAGGACGATGACGCCCTCCAGTTAGAGAGCGATTCGTCGAGTGACGCGCTCGAATTGCCCGAAGACGTGGACGTCGTCGCCTTGGACGAAGAGCTTGCCGATCCCGACGCGGCGACACAACTAAAATCCGATGTGGATTTTGACTTGACTCCTGTCGCTGGCGCCATTGACGACGAATCAGACAGCGGTTCGCAGGTCATTGCGCTAGATACCGAAGCGCTCGACGCGGACGCTCCAACGCAGTTGGGGATGGGACTCAGCCCCGTTCCCTTTGGTGCCGAAGAAGGCGAAGCCATTATCACGGAAGAAGCGGTCGACGCAGGTTTTGGGGCTCCTGCGCTGGTGGCCGAGCCGGGCGTGGTTCCCGGCGCACAGCAGCAACCGACATTCCCCGTTCAGGAACTTCCCGAAGCGCCTTACTCGGTCTGGCAAGTCGGAAGTCTGGCAATTGTCGCGTTGATGATTGCCTTTACGGGAATTTTGATGATCGACGTCGTGCGCAATATTTGGAGTTTCGATCAGCCATACGGTGCGTCGACTTCGATTATGAACTCGGTGATCGAAGCGTTAGGCATTTGATCACTTATTGACAACGTCTCATCAAGAATAGGGGGCTTGGCGGAAGCCCCCTTACCGGTTGACAGAACGCTCCCCTTGTCATCTCTTGCCGATCGTAATTAGACCGCGAGTGGCGTCCTCGCGATTCGCTCTGTTTGCAACCCAGCGTCCCCATTGCAAGGAATCTTCCGCCCCGGTGTACCTTTTGGGCGGAGCCGCGCTATAATCCTAAGGACAGCCTTCCTGGGTACGCCAGCGACCTATTATCCCCCCTTTTGTGGTCGCGGTAATTGACTTTGCCCTTCACTCTCCCACGCACTTCATGGCACGGCCTAAGCTCGTCTCGCCCGATCAACCGTTTTGGCTGCGCACCACGTTGCGAATTGTTGAGTTCTCCGCCTCGCTGAAGCTTGCCGTGCTGCTTATTCTGGCCATGGCTTTCATTTTTGCGTTGGGGACGGTGGTCGAAGCGGCCTGGGGTACACCCGCGGCGCAATTCGGGACCTATCAAACGTGGTGGTTCAACCTGTGTTTGATTCTTTTGGCGATTAACATCTTCGCAGCAGCCGCGGTGCGATTTCCGTGGAAACGATACCAGACGGGGTTTGTAATTACCCACTTGGGATTGTTGGTGTTGTTGGCGGGCGCCGCGATGGGGCGAATCTATGGGATCGACGCCCAAATTTTTGTTTATGAGTTGGGCGCCGACCACCGCGCCTATGCCGACGATTTGCACTTTCGCCTGACCGTCCACTCGCAGGAGACGATTGGGAATCCGAATAAGAACGCCCAGACGATCGAGTTCAAACCGGGCGTTTTTAGCTGGCGTGATTACAGCACCATGTTCCGCTTCAACCAGCCGGAGGACCGAAGCGGCCTCGAAGGTTGGATGTGGAAAACGTTTCGGGCGTTTGGCGGATGGATGTTCGCTATTGCTGACCGCACGCGCGCAGGCGACGTCCTCTATAATCGAGATGGCGTAAAGCTTGAGGTGCTTGACTATTACGCCGATTCACGCCAGGTATCCGCGCCCATGATTCAGGTTATGATGGCGCTCCCCACGACCCAACGTATGACGGCGGATGGCCGGTCCGAAGAAGCGCCAACTCAGTGGGCGCCGTTCCAACTATCCGTCAATCCAGCGCCGAAACAGGCGGATCAATATCCCAATGGCTTGGGAGCACGGGAACTTGCGGGCGGTGGGCATTTAAGTTTCTGGCTAGCAGGTAGCGAAGATCAGGTAAAAGCGTTTCTCAACGGTGGTCCCGAAGGCGATTTGGGCGAGAAAGGTCAAGTCGTGTTGTGGGCCAACGGGAAGAAGCACCATTTCCTTGTACATGAGAAAATCGACCAGGGGCGTTTTGGGTTGCCTGGTTCGGACTTGGAGGTCGAGCTGGCCGCCTATTGGCCGCGCGCCGATCTCGATCGCGAGTTGTCGCGCGAAGGAAAGTTCGTGTGGGTGGGAGATCCCGACGCGGAGAGTCCTGACCACCCAGCGGTCAAGCTGACCGTTTTTAAGGACGACAAGCCGAGCGGCGAACTGATCCTGTTCGCTAAATCACCCGACGACAATATCCACGATTACAAGAATCGCGTCTTTGGCGATTATTGGTTTGATCCGCCGCAAACGCCGCACGAACAAGCGAATAGGGCGCCTATTATTACCGGCGGCGGATCGCGGATCGACATCATCCAGGGGCCAGGCGAGAAGCTTTACTATCGCTATTGGCGCCGCAGTGAAAAGAAGTTGGAGTTTGCCCGGGAGCTTCCCGCCAACGGCTCACCCGAGACGGCCGTTCCAGCGTTTATCATGCCGGCAGGGCAACAGAAGCTCTATGTGCAGGAGTTTATTGGCTCGGATAAACCTGTAGCCAACAAAGTATTGCCCCTGCCCTTTGATCGCGAAAAGAACATTGGCGTACGTCAGCCGGCGGCGTTGGTGCGTTTGACCGTTGACGACCACACCGAGGAATTCTGGATTCTCGGTTACATTGGCCCGCCAGAAGAAACACCGCGGCATGACTCGCAACACCGCACGGTGTTTGGTAAGGACCGGTTTGTGTCGCTTATCATGCCCGTCGATTCGGTCGACATCGGTTTTCGTACGCGTCTGTCGCAGTTTTCGCGCAAACTGGATCCAGGAACCAGCCAGCCCTCGCACTATTCCAGCACGATTGACATCATTGATCGCCATCGCGACCGCACCGTCTTTGCAGCGGCACTCGATGGCCGTCGGCCGGTCGACATCAAGGCGCCTACCCCAAAAACTGCAAGCGATATCGCAAGCATCTCGAGTCTTGCCTTCGATTCGCGTCAAAGCACGTTGTATTGGATCGATCCCTTGCAGCGGACGATTCAACGTGTAGCCGTGGACGGAGGCAAAATCGCCGACGTAGTGGAGGGGTTGATTGAAACCGGTCTACGTGACCCACAGGACTTGGTTGTGGATTCCGCCGCCAAGAGCCTCTTCTGGTGCGATTACGAGGTCACACGAAGCGGCAACCGAGGCTTGATTCATCGCGCCGACCTGGATGGGGCGAATGCCAAGGTGGTCGCCACGTTCTCGGGCACACCTACGGTTTTAGCGTTGGATCCTGAACGTCAGAAAATCTACTGGCTCGATCCGTGGCGCGGAGCCATTGGCCGCGTGAACTACGATGGTCAAGATCTTGAGGAGGACTTTATTCGTGGGCTTGACCAGCCAGGCGGTATCGCAGTGGACCCAGCGACGCAGCACATTTTCTGGACGGAGCAACGTGAGGGCGTGATTCGGCGTGCCAGCTTGGACGGCGAAGACGAACGTGTCGTCGTCGTGCAAGAGCAACACGAGAGGCCGTTCCGAATTGCTGTCGATTCGACTGCAGGAAAAATCTACTGGACCGATATCGGAGAAGGCGAAATCGTCCATCGCGAGAACGGCCCCAGTGTACCAGAGCGATTCCATAAAGTCCGCCGAGCTGACCTGAACGGGGAATCGGTGGAAGATGTGGTAACACGTGGGGTTCACAATCCTGGTGACCTGGCGGTTAGCTCCGCCGATGGCCGGCTGTTCTGGGCGCAAGACGCGGTGTACCGGCGCGATGTATGGATCACCATGAATGCTCCGATTGAGTTTTCCGATCCCATTACGCGACGCCGCTACCGCATCTTCCAAGAAGCGTTTAACGGCCCCTGGAAACCTGGCGATCCTCAATTTGAAGCCAATGTTCCTGCTTCATCGGAAAAGACGGAACTTTACCAGTCGGTTCTGACGGTCAATTACGACCCCGGCCGGCCGGTGCGTAACGCCGGTTGCCTCTTGGTGGTGCTGGGCATCGCCACGATGTTTTATATGCGGGCCTATTTCATTACCGGCAAGCGTACGACGGACGCGGTGGAAAGGGCGGCGCCGGTTGTCACCGATGGCGGTGAAAAATCTTCATCCAAGAAAGGCCGCAAACGAAAGTCAGAACCGGTGGTATAGCTGGGTTGAAGCGGGCGAGATAATTCGTCCGCGGTAGGATAGTCCCCCTGATGCGTCGTTACGCGTGCGCATCATTGCTAATGCAATGATGCCGCAACTTGGATCGCGGTTCCCGAAATGTGAGTCGGGCCAGAAAGCGAAAATGACCAACATGAAGAACACGCTACAAATCCTCATTTTGTCCGTCTTGGTGGCGGCTGCGCCGTATGCCGCCGCCAACGAGCCGGACTTCTCCACTGCGGCTGCGATCCCGGTATTTCATCACGGACGGGCCAAGCCCCTGCAAACCTTTGCACGCGAGGCGGCCGACACCATCTACGACCGTGCAAGCAAAGTTGAAGTTAGCTTGGACGGCTATTTTGAGATTGAAGATCCGCAGAAATGGGAACAACTTAAAGAGAAGTACAAAGGCGACACGTGGGCATACATTGTCAACGAACAGTTGGCCAAAGATCCCAAGTATGCCGGTCTTCTTGAGCTCTTTCCCGAAGGGAAGTCGCGAAAGTTCACCCCAACCGAAGCGGTCTTAAGCTGGATCATTGAGCCGGAGAAGTGGGAATACGTTCCCTTTATCTACGCGCCTCACGAAGACTTGCGGAAGGTGCTCGGCGTTAAGACCGAAACGGGTAAGCTGAAATATGTGTCGCCACAAGATGTGCTTCAATCGGAGTCGTTGCGGGAGTACCTGCAAGCGATGCGACGCCGCCAGGACGCCGAGTCGGCCAACGGCGAAAAATTCGAACAAACTGCATTGGACAAGCTCGTTCAGGAACTGCTGGATCGATACAACGGTTGGCGGTCGCTGGCTTTCGACCCGCGCGACCCATTAACCCTCAGTCAAATTGCAGAACCTGGCTCGCGAGGCCGATTGATCCGCCAAATTACGAACGCGATCGAAGTCGTTAGTCGGCAAAACGCACAAGGGCAGACTTTTTCTGGGCGCCTGGAAGGACTAGCTAGCGCACTGGGCGGAGACTCCCAAACACCGCTTGTCCGAGAGATTGTTGGTGTACTCACCAGTTTGGAGCGGCTGCGCTCCATGGGACACCAGTTGTTTCAGCAATACACCGGTTCGTTAGAAGGCGCCGAAGCAAGCGGGATAACTCTCGAGGAAGCGAATAAGACAATTGCCGAGTTTCGCACAGCGTCCAAGCTATTAGCGGATCAGTTGCGCAATCACAAGACTCGAATTTTTGAGGACACTGGGGGACTCAGCCCCGCTCAGCTCCAATCGTTTCGGCCGATGTTCCGTGAGCTGGCGGCCAAAGCCGAAGAGTTGCATCGTCTGTCGTATGACATGCATGCGGCGCTTTACGACGAAGGAGGATCGCTGCTGGTGGTTCCGGCCCTGAATCCCTACGCCTTGGCCAAACACCGCGACACGGAAAATACATCGCAACCGTGGCTCAGCCTGCAAGCCGTGCTCTACGCCGACGAATTGCTTGCTGACTATCCCGAAAGTCAAGTAAGCAAGGTCCGGCGTGCATGGGATGAATTCGAAACGGCGTTTCGGAATCGGCAGGCGGAAAACCGCGCCGAACGTTTGAAAACGGCTCAAGAACAACTGGCCGCCGCGCTGCGCAATCTGGGAGAAACCATCGAGCCGACGCGACTTGAAATCATCAAGAATACGCTCCCTCCCGGCGAGCAAGACAATTTGCTCCTCGAATACACGGCCTATCCCCAACAGTGGAAAATCGATACCGAGGTCCGTTACAACAACACGGATCCGTTTAAATGGTCCTGGGTGTTGAGCTTGTTGGCCCTGACCTGTTTTTGCGTTGCGTTTGGCGCCGCGCGGAAGCCGCTGTTTTGGACGGGCGTAGCGTTGCTCTCGATTTGCGCTTTGTGGACGGCGTACGGATTTGCGCTCCGAATCTTGGTTACTGGCTGGGCGCCCGTCACCAACATGTATGAGACGGTGGTGTATACTCCGTGGGTCATGGTCCTTCTGGGGTTGTGGTTCCTCCTGTTTCCCTTGAATTGGACGGGAATCATCAACGCCTGGCGTGCGACGGCCATACCTCATAGCTGGGAGGCGGCCGAATTGGACAGCAGCCAGAAGTTTGTTGCAGGCGAACGCGGGTGGGCGCTTATGAACTGGGCGGCGCTGCCCTTCCGCTTCGCAATCATGGTAGGACTTTTCACCTTTCTCAGCATCTTCGAACTTGGGCACGGCGGCCGCCCCTATTTTCCGTTGCTTCCTAATCTCTCGGACGTCGTGGGTGTGGGTGGAATCGCCAACGCAATTGGCGTTTGGGCAGTGGGGATCGCGTGCCTTCTGCTGACGGTGTGGTTCGCCCCCCGGCTCATTTTGGCGAGCTTGCTTTCGTTGATTTTCATCCCCTTAAGTTGGCGTCAATCTGGCGCCTTGGCGCAAATGGTCAAGGAAGTCTACCCGCGCCAAGTATTTGCCGCTGCCGCTGCGGGAGGAGCGTGCTTCTTCTTCTTGCTCGCGTGGTGGGCGCCGGTCTTGGACGAAAGCTTCCGCCCTCTTCAGCCTGTGTTACGGTCAAACTTCTGGCTGACGATTCACGTGCTTACCATTGTGGCCAGTTACGGTGCGGGAATGCTGGCGTGGGGCTTAGGGCTGATTGCATTGGGATACCTCACTTTCGGCCGGTACCGTGATCCGGTCGTGCCCGCACACCTGCCGCAGGGTTTCAAGCCGGCAGACCATTCCGAGGAGCCGAAGGCGGCTAATCGACGTCCACCAGAGCAAGTTGGTCCTTTAGCGAACTATGCTTATCGTTCGATCCAAGTCGCTGTGCTACTCCTGGCGGCCGGCACCATCCTTGGCGGACTCTGGGCTGATGTGTCTTGGGGGCGCTTCTGGGGTTGGGACCCCAAAGAGGTCTGGGCCCTGATTTCGCTCCTCGTCTATTTGGCGATTCTTCACGGACGATTTGCTGGTTGGTTCAACCACTTTGGCCTGATCTTCGGGACGGTCTTTGGCGCCACCATGATTGCCATGTCGTGGTACGGCGTGAATTTCGTTCTGCCGACCATCGCCGGCGGAGGTAGCGTTGGTCTTCATTCCTACGGCGAAGGGTCAGGCGGGCAAGCTTACGTGTTTGCGTTCGTCGCCCTCAACTGGCTGTTTCTAGGGGTTGCAACGGTGCGTTACCTGACCGAAACGTCCGTTGTGAAGAAGCCGGTACAAGACGAAGAAACGCCCATTCCCGTTGAATTGATCGAAGGCGAAAAGCTCGAGACGAAGTAGGGATAGTGCAGATCCACAAAGAAAGCCGCGTCAGAATAGACTGACGCGGCTTTCGGTTCATAAAGACTTTATAAGACCAGAGTACGTCGCGTTACGCTTCGAAGGGCGTCGTATCCTCGTCTTCACTGGCGGCAGCCGTCGCGGTCAGTGGCTGACGTCCCGCATAGCCGGCGTCTAGATCGTGCCAGTAAAGGACCTCTGGTTCTCCCGGCTGCCAGCAGAGATAGACAATTCGCCCATCCATCAGCGAAGGGAAGTCAATCATACCGCCCTGCTTGGGCTCGACTCCCAGCTGCCGCAATTCTTCAACGTACTCCCGCAAACGCTTAAGGTCCTTCTCAAGGTCTGCTTGGCTCTGCCGCAGTTCCTGTCCGTAAAAATCGTCGGCGTCAATATCGCGTCCGGCCATCAAGCGGTTGATGCGTTCACGCCGCTCAATCACCGAATCCGAAAGCTCCAGCCAATCGCGTGCGATTGCCCGCACTAAGGGAAGCATACGGTTGGCTTCCTCGACAGTAAATAACCGAACAGGAGGGTCTTGTGTGCTCATAACTCTACCTCCTCTATCCCATTTATAATATGCACCGCGACTGGAGGAGATTATTGATTCGGCCCCGCATGGACCGGCTGGGTAATCACTTTCGATTCGGCGACCGCGGTGGGATTGAGGGTAGCCCGCCCCCAAGCAACTTCCACCGGCAACCGGGCAAAATCGACAATACATCCATCGCGGCTATAACAACTCAGATCATGTGTAGCGCCCATAAAGATGCAGTCGACCGGGCAAGGTTCGACGCACAGCGCACAAAACATGCATTTAGTATAGTCGATCGTGAAATTCGTGACACGGAAGCCCTTGCCGTTTGGGACTCGCTCCTTGCCAATATAAATACAATCGACCGGGCAGGCTTTAGCGCATTGGTCACAGGCGATGCACGTGGTTAGGTCGTAGCGATGAAAGCCGCGGTACCGCGTCGCGACGGGAACTGGCTTCTCCGGGTACTCAAAGATTTGAGTGAATGCGCCCCGGTCCTTCCGGTACGTTATCAACCAATAACGCATGGTGATGTACATGCCATAAGCGACCGTGTACACCGCCGTGCCGATGTTGTGCAGCCAGTTCCACATGCGAGGACCTGTCCTTCCAGCGCATACGACCACGAAGCGTTAGGGTGATTATATGCGGACGTATACCTACCGCAACTAAGGGATGCGCTACTTTATTGGGGGTTCAACGTCCTTTTTCTAAGTGAGACTCCTGTCCCCGTTTACGCTATTTGCGGGCCTTTCTTCTACCAATTGTGGGGATTTCGCTGATTGGCAGGACCGTGCTGGCTATACGAATTGTATGCCAAACGCGGCGATATTTGCAAAAAAATCTTCGATTCGAGGGCCGCGTCGCTTGACTCTCCCCCTTTTGCTCGTAGAGTGAAGGAAAGGAAGACCATGCGCAACTTCGTGGACGGCCGAACCTTGAGACGCTTCTTCATCGCTGACGGGCAGGGGCCGCCTCCACAGTTTCCCACCTAGACCAACGGCGGTTTGGTCGACGCAAGACGCAAAGGAATGGATCATGTTGGTACTGTCTCGCAAGAAGAACGAGAGCATCATCATCAACAACGACATTACAATTGTCGTGGTTGAAATTCGTGGCGATAAGGTTCGCTTGGGTGTCGAGGCGCCGAAGGAAGTGCCCGTTCATCGCCGCGAAGTTTACGATGCGATCAAGCGCGCTGAACAAGAGCAACAACGTACCAGCACTGGAGCGGACGCGTCGGAAGGATGATTTCGCGTTGAAGCGCCGGCCATTCTACTTTCGCAGGGAAGTTAGCGAATCTCGTCGTCGCATTTTAGTTTGCGGCGACTCGGGGGCCCACTTGACGGACTCCCAGCAATCCGTTTAACTAACACGCGTTGCAGCGATTGATGCGACTTAAGCAAAGGCCCCGTCGTCTAGCGGTCTAGGACACCGCCCTTTCACGGCGGTAACACGGGTTCGAGTCCCGTCGGGGTCACTCTGTGTCTCAACCATACGACGCTCTATTGCTTGTTTCCTTCGGCGGCCCGGAGGGCCGTGACGAGGTCATTCCATTTCTTGAGAACGTGCTGCGCGGTCGCAACGTCCCTCGTGAGCGGATGCTTGAGGTTGCTGAGCACTATTATCACTTCGGCGGCGTCAGCCCGATTAATGCCCAAAATCGAGCGCTCTTGGCCGCAATTGCTCAAAAGTTAAGTGAGCGCGGCTTGGCAATGCCGACCTATTGGGGCAATCGCAATTGGCGGCCTTTCTTGGCCGATGCGCTGCGTCAAATGAAAAAGGACGGCGTTCGACGAGCGCTGGCGTTCTTTACGTCGCCCTATAGTTCCTATTCATCCTGCCGCCAGTACCGGGAAAACATCGCTCACGCCCAGCAAGAAGCGGACGCCACCGACCTGGTAATTGACAAACTACGCGTCTACTTCAACCACCCCGGGTTTATTGAGCCAATGGCCGAGTCACTTGGTCAAGCGCTCAAGATGCTGGCTCCCGAACACCGTTCTTCGGCGCACGTTCTATTCTCCGCGCACAGTATCCCGCACGCCATGGCGGTCAATTGTCGCTATGAGGAACAACTTCGAGAAGCCAGCCGGTTGGTCGCCCAAGAGGTGGGAGTAAGTTCGTGGCGTTTAGTGTATCAGAGCCGCAGCGGGCCACCTTCACAGCCGTGGCTCGAACCGGACCTTTGCGCCGTCTTGCGAGAGATTGCCGCCAGCGGAGGCTCCTCCAACGTGGTGGTGGTTCCCATTGGTTTTATTTCGGACCACATGGAGGTGCTTTACGACCTCGATGTCGAGGCGAGGCAGGTCGCAGAGGAACTCGGCCTTAATCTTGTCCGCGCGGCCACCGTCGGCAATCATCCGCGCTTCGTACAAATGATTTGCGAACTTATCGAAGAGCGTCTGACGCTCCATCCACAACGCCTTGCATTGGGGCGTTTGGGGGCAAGTCACGATGTGTGCCCCAGCGACTGCTGTTTGTACATACCGCGACGGCCAAATTAAGATACGCTAGCACGCCGACACTCACCGCACCCATAGAACGAGGTTGGGGACCTTCAGCGCGACAATTCCGCAAGGCGAGCTTCTACAAAACGGCGTTGGTTTGGCGTTAACTGTTCTAGCGCGGCAGGTTCAATCTTCGTCGCCGTGTCGAACTGCGCAACGAGACTGGGATCCTCTTCGGAGTAAAACGACGCTCCAAACAACGACGCACCCCGAAAGTCGGCGCCGCATAGATTCGCCCCAGAGAAATCGGCGCCTTCCAGGTCGGCATCCCGAAACACAGCATTGTTCAATTGCGCATTCTGAAAATGGGCGTTTGAAAGGTTCGCCCGTTCGAAATGCGCTCTTGTAAGTCGGGAGCGACGAAAGTCAGCATTGCGCAAGAGCGCTTTGCGCGCGTCCAAACCTTCTAGGTCTCGATCGGCCGCATCAATGCCGCACAGGTCGCGTCCAACAAAGTTACGTTCGCTAAGCAGTCGCGCAGCTTCGCGTCGATCCAACGACGGCGCCAAGTAACGCTCCTCCTTCCACGGATCCGCATGGTTGTGATATCCGGCCGTACGCTCCCAGTATCCCAATCGATCCTCAGACAAGAGTTCGATACGGCGGAGCCATTTGAGACTCTTGTAAAAGTACCGGCCCGGGGTGATTACGCGCAGTGGCCCGCCATGCTCGACCGACAACGGTTGTCCCGCATACTCCCAAGCCAAGAAAACGCCCAATTCAAGGCTTTCGGCCAACAAAAGCGACGTGCTATGCCCGCGATCGCTCTGAGCGACGAACGAAACAAATTGTGCGTTTGGAAGCGGTTCCGACGCCGAAAGCACGTCCGACAGTAATACGCCGCGGAACGTCGCACCACGTTTGGACCAGCGTGTTACACAATGGATGTCGACTTCTCGCTCGACATTCGGTAGGAGCTTAAGCTCATCCAGCCGCCATTCTTTCGGTTTGGCCACGAAGCCGTCCACTGCAACCACCCAACCACCGGCGGGCAACCGTGGGGGCTTCTCCCCGACAAGAGGCCACTTATCGGAAGCGGTAAGCTGTTGGCCTGGGGGCAAAGATCGATTTGCCATGGCAAGCTGGTACGGGTTGAACGATTGCGGGCAAGGTGACTACGATAAAGAAAAAAGGGGACCGCGTTCAATTCTATCGGCTTCGCGCCATGTCCGCCGTTCAGCTCCATTGTCCGCACTGCGGCGGACTATTCCAAATCGACGAGTCGCTCTTTGGCCAACAGGTGGCGTGCCCGCTATGTGCCAGCCTCGTTGCAATTCCCAACATGGGGCCGCCTGATGTTGGTCCGCCGCCATTGCCCCCTGAGTTAGCCGCGGCGCCGCCTCCTGCGCCCGACGCACTACAGATGGGATGTCCTGTTTGCGCAGGGCTATTTCAGATTACTCCCGATATGGCGGGCCAACAAATATCCTGCCCGCATTGTTACACTGCTGTCCTCTTGCCCGAGTTTGGCTCGGCAACTCCCGAAAGCCCCGCAGCAGATTGGGCGTCTCCGCCTTCAAACCCGCCGTTCCCGTCCGCGCCAGCAGCACCACCAGAAACGGGTGCGCGGCCGACCTTTCCTCCTGCTTCCCCGCCGTATCAACCAACACCTGTACAGGAGCCAAGTCCGCACGTTGCAGTCTCACCCAGGGAACCGGCAGCGACGATCGCCCCCCCTAATTCGCCCGACGATTTATTGCCGCCTAGCGCTAAACCCGTCAAATCCGCATCGCCGCAGCAGGTTTCCCCATCAACGCCTTCGCGTACGCCGGACCGCAAGCAACCTGAACGGCAATCCGCGCCACCGCATACAACGGAATCTCATGACGTCTCTACGCCTCGGCCTTCGCCGATAGAGGCGACCACCCAATTCACCAAAGACAACGCCCCGGAACCTGACGAATTATTGCCGCCCTCCACACGGCGGAAAGCGCCGTCCGAGACCCACGAAAAGGCGCCATCGCCCGAAGTCGATGATCTTTTGCCCCCTGGCGTTAAGTCCAACCGGCCCATCGCGGTTAAGCAAGCGGAACCTTCCGAAGCCGACGATTTGCTTCCGCCATCGGCGGACAAAACGCAAAAGAAACGGCGCGCTCAATCGGCAGGTCAAGAAACCCAGGATGTTGTGGCGGCGAAACCGGGTGTGGCTGCCGATGGGTCGGTGCTCATTCCGACGGAAGAGGGCGGCTATGTTGCCTTGCGTGAACCGGTGAAGACTGTCACCGTCAAAGGGAAAGAAATAGAACTGCGTCGGCTAACACCAGAAGAGAAGGCTCAACGACGCTTCAAGCGGAATCTCTTTGTGGCCAGTTTTGGGTTATTGTTCCTGATTGTGATGATGATGATCATGCATTTCCTGCGTCAGGCTTTCTAAAACCAGGACGCGTCAACCGATCGACTTAGTGATCTTCTTCCCAATCCAACGTTTGGGCAAAGGCGTAGATTTCTTCTGCGTCAAAAACCTGGTCGTTCGCCTCAAAGAGTTGACGCAAGACCGCTTTATGAATCTTCATTTTGGCGCCGCCCACGCCAATAGCGCCGTAAACCCGCTGCCCGTCGCGATCCTTGCCTTTGTCAGTCACGTTGATCCCTCCGATGCCTAGCGGCGGGACGGCGTTGAGATCGATGGCTACGCGTAGTGACGCAGTTTGGCGCCGCTGTTCGTCTGGCAACAATTCAACCCCTGCCGCACCAGCGGCGATCACGACCTCGGCGCCGTCCAAAGCCTTGGCCAAGCCCTGTGGAGTCGCCGTCGCCACCGCACGCACCTTGGCCGATGGAACAATCTTCAACAATCCATCACACACAGCTTGAGCTCGTTCATGATGACGCGAGGCCACACGAACTTGGGCGCCTTGTTGCGCCAATAGCCGAACAACGCGTTGTCCCACCGGGCCTGTACCGGCAAGCACCGTAACCTCCGCCCCCGATAAGGGACAATCGCGGGACGCCGCCAGCACAGCAGCCACGGCCGTGGTATTGGCGCCATTCGCGTCGAACATTACGCTCACGCGCATTGGGCCAAAGAATGTCTTCTTCACCTCTTCCAGCAATGCCGCGCCGCGTTCGACATTTGAACCACCAACGAAGATGGCGGTGTGGCGTAACTCCTCTGGCCCGCGCGTGAAGATAGCGCCATAAACCAAGTCGCGTACTTGCGACGGTTCAACACTCTGGCGAGTCAACAAGAAATCAACACCCGAATCAATCGCCACCACCGCGTCGAATGCGCTGGCTTGCGGGTCGGGATCCAGTTGGAGGAGGATGTTACGCTTGCCCATCATTTGACTCCCGTACGCCGACCGAAACGCCCCAAAGAACCATCGCGAGAAAAGAAAATGGCTGGGCCGCGTGCTGCGTCGACCCAGCCGATGGTGGATTGGAAGCGAGGTCGCGCCGCAGCTTCCTAGAATCCCCGGAACGGATGCGCGGCCTGATCCTTGCCAGCGAGCATTTCCTCCACCGTGGGCTTGCCGGTCATGGCGTTGGCAATCGCCAACTTGGTCGCTTCGTAGTTATAGTCGTAGATCTTCTTGTCGTCGCTAGCTTCCCAATGGATAAACACACCGCAAACGATTACGAGGTTTTCCGCTTGGTCCTTCGGAATAACGCCCGACTCGACCGAATCCGCAACGGCTTTGGCGACGGCCGCCTGCGCTGGTCCGAACATCTGGACCGCTTGCTTTGCGCCCTTAATCGTAACCTTGGTCACCATCACGGTGGAAGGTTTTACCGCCAAGTTGGGCGTCAAGACGGCCAGCAGGTTCGAATGTCCCTCGCTTTGGCGCGCCAACGCGTTGGCGAACGCATGGCCCGCCGGGCCATCTTTGCTGCCGATGATCAAGTCGATGTGGGCAACTTCGTTTCCCTCGCCTGCCAGCGCTTCACCAACGTAGAACGCCATAGAAACTTTCTCCCGTTCTCGTAGAAACCAAGGGTACAACGAAAACGAGAATGTAACACACGCGCTCTTAAAGGCAAGTAGTAAGGCTGAATCGGACCTAAACGAGGAAAACGCAAAACGGTGGTGGAAGCGCCAAATAGGCGTCAGAATTTGCGCAATGAGAAAGGTCGCACACTCTCAGAGTGTCATCGCCGAAGCTGCCCCTTCGGCGACAACGTGGTAGCTTGCCCCACATTTTGCGTTGTTACTGGAGCTTTCGCACAACGCCCACCACGACGCCTTCCACTTGGGCATTGGTGCAGTAAATCGGCTCCATGGTGGAATTCGCGGGTTGCAGCCGAACGCGTTTCTTCTCGGGATACCAGTATTTGAGCGTCGTCTCCCCCTCGTCGGTGATCGCCACGACGATCTGGCCGGGATGAGCCGTTTTCTGTTTCTTGACGACCACATAATCGCCGTCGGCAATTTGAGCCTCAATCATGGAGTCGCCGGAGACTTCCAACGCATATAAGCCTTTGCCCCGGAAAAACTCTCCCAGGTCGATGCGTTCCTGCTGTTCAATGGCCTCATGCAGACCACCGGCCGCAATACGCCCTGCCAGCGGCAACCCTCGCTCTTCCTCAATGGGTTCATGAGTTAACTCAATGGCGCGAGCTTTGTTCTCCTCCCGCCGGATATATCCTTTGGCTTCCAACGCCCGCAAATGACACATAACACCATTGGGGGATTTAATCCCAAATGCGTCACCAATATCTCGCACGGTAGGGCCATACCCGCGCCGACGAATGGTGTCGCGAATGAATTCATAGACAGCAAGTTGCTTTTCAGTTAACTGTTCGGAACTCGACATTTTCCCCTCCCTCGGTTCGCCTATCGCTCAACCCCCTTAATTTAATATACGCACGTACACAGTCAATACGTTTGTACACGTCCCGTTGTTTTTTTCGGTAACCTTTCGCTCGCTTCAATTCCCAATCTTCGTATTCTCCCGAAACCGCCACGAAATCCGATTGAAAGCCTTAATACCGACGTGGTGCATGGTCGAATAGGAAGAAGCATTGGAACGATATCGCGGCCGTATTTAAGCTTCGGCCTATGTCTTTGCGCAACAATTCGCGCCGCGAGCGCTAAAGCGACCTGTCGCGATTTGCGCCCCTCCGCTATATTTCCCCACCGCTGTTTTGCCGCCTGGACCGCCTCGCGTATGCGATACGCCACCCGCGCGAGTTTTGCTTTGCTCTTATGCGCAGCTGCGTGCGCGGCGGTAGCCCAGGAGAACGACGTTCTCCCCTCGCCTGCCGTTCCCTCGGCTGAGATTACGCCAGAGAACCTTCCCGAACCTCTCGTGGTGGCTCCCGAAGGGGCGCCGTTTGTGGAACTTGCCGGTCCGCCGGGATTCCTGCCGGAATACGATCTCGACGTCCTCTTGGAAACCACCGCACGCTGGGCTAAGGTCCGACAAACAGTGCGTTGGACGAACCCGGCCGCGACGCCTACCGATCGTCTGGTGTTTCACGTCTATCCGCGACACCGGCCGGACAAAGAACTACTCCAAACGTATCAACGAACTCTGGAGTCGTTCCGTGTTGATCCGCGCGAGGGGGTAGATACGGTCGGACGGCGCATACACGTTCAATCGATAACGTCGTGCGATGCGCCGCTGAGTTTCCATTTCGATCCGAAGACCGATACGCTTCTTATCGTCGAGTTGCCGGCGACGGTGCAACCGGGAGAAACCGTCGAAGTCACGCTGGATTACACGCTTGACATCCCGCCGGTACAGGGAAGATTCGGGCAATTTGGCGGCGTCACCAGTTTGGTGAACTGGTACCCGATCCTCGCGTACTACAGCGACCATGGGTGGGACGATTCGCCGTATATCGCTTGGCACCAGCCGTGGCTTAATGAGGCGGGAAATTACACGGTGCGGTTGACCGCTCCAGCACACGAAAAGATTGCTACAGGCGGACAACTCCTCAATCGCCGTGTCGACGAACACGGCTATCAGCACTTACTGATTGCCGGTTATGGACTTCGCGACTTGGCCGTTATTGCCAGTCCCCGCTTCGAAGTCCTCAAGTCGAATGTGAACGGCGTTTGCGTTCAGGTGTTCGCGTTCCCCGAACACCGTTTCTATGCGCAGTTGTCGCTCAACACTGCGATTGAATGTTTGAAGTTGTATTCTCAGTGGTTTGGCCCGTATCCTCATGCGGAGTTCAAGATCGCCGAGTCGTACTTTGGCTGGAACGGCAACGAGTCGTCGGGCATGATCCTCATCGACGAGCGTGTCTTCGACGCGCCGAAAATGGCCCACCTCTATATCGACCACCTGGTAAGCCATGAGATTTGCCACCAATGGTGGTACTCGACTGTAGGGACCGACGGCTTTCGCGAGACATGGATGGACGAGGGCCTGGTGTCGTATTTGACCGAGTGGCGTATCAAGCTAAAGTACGGCCCCAATCCTCCCGTCTTCGACTGGCCCGACTCGCTGCGTTGGTTGCCGACAATCCGTTATCAAACGCTGACGCACAACGGCTACTACCTCTATACCGCTCGCGGCGGCAAGGGCTCGACGGTAGCGCCGCTGCGTGAACATGGCCACGTTCATAACGTGTTCTTCCTGGTCTACGACCGGGGAAACAAGGTGGTGAGCATGATTCACCATCGTCTTGGAACTCAGCGATTTTTCGAGTTCCTACGGATTGTTTACTGCAAGTATCAATACCGCATTCTTCGGATCGAGGATTTTCAACGAGAGCTCGAGTGCTACACCGGGGAAAGCTGGCAGCAGTTCTTTGACGACTGGCTCTATTCTCCAAAGATCGCCGATTGGAAAATTGCTGGCGTATGGACCCAACCGAAGGGCAAACGCTATGTAACGACGGTGCGCGTAAAGCAGTTGCAAGAGATCGCTGAGCCGGTGGAGATTGGCTGGAGCTGCGATGATATTGAATCGCCCGAGGCGAAAGTGCTCCTCGATCCGAGCGCGGGTGACTACTCTGTGGGCGACGCAAGTGTCGAACGGGTCGCCGACGATGAATGGATAGTGTCGTTTTGCACCGAAGAGCGACCGACTCAGGTTACGATTGACCCCGACTATTGGCTACTAGACGGCGATCTGCACAACAACCGTTGGCGCAAGACGCCAGCGGTCCGGCTGACGCCATTCTACACGCCTCTCGATGAAACGGCGCTTATGCAGCCGTTGGACCGTGTAGGAATTGCCGCTGGGCCGGGGCTTGACTCGCTGGGGCGTTTGGTGGTGCGAGGCTCGGTTTCGTCGATCCATGACTTTCGGGTGTCCCCGTTCATAGCGTTTACGCCGGCCTCGAACGACAATCAACTGACCGCGGGCGTCGATTCCATCATCTACAACTTGCCAGCGCCGAATTGGTCGTTGGGAATCACGTACGAGCACACCCTGGCAAGCGATTTGATTGATGATCCCGAGGACCAAGGGAAGGTCTATCTGCGGTGGGATCAGATTTACACCACGAGCTTCCTTTATCCTAACCTCAAATACTGGGAGTTTTACTTCCGTTTTGGCGATAACTTCTATCCTTATGAAGCAACTCGCCCCTCCCAGGATCCGAGGATCGAGAATTATCGCGATATTCGCGCGGCCGGGGTTTCGTTTCACGCCGATTCGCGTATGCCCTACTGGAACCCTGACTCTGGCTTCGCCTTCGACGCAACGTACGAGTATGGATTCCCGGCGTTTGGCGACGGCGAAACCTACCATCGTGCTTGGGCGCAGACATCCGCGGTGCGTCGCTTACCAGCTTCGCTTGGCCCAATCTCAGCCACGAAAGTTGCAGGACGTTTGGCTGCCGGACTGGGTGGTCCTGATAACGGCGAACATTTTCGCTTAGGCGGTCCCTATCGGTTGCGTGGCCTCCGACGCGAGGACGTCAAAGGAAACGCATTCTGGTTGGCAAGCGCAGAATGGCGGCTTCCTCTTCGCGAGAATCTGGACATCCGAATTTACGACAACGTAGCGCAGCTCCGCTCCATTTACACGTCGCTTTTCTACGACGTAGGTGAAGCCTACCTGTTCGACGAGGGATTGGGTGTTGAACATGCCATTGGTACGGGGCTTTACTTTGACATGCCGTTGTTTAGTCTGATCGAGAACTTTACCTTCCGCGTAGAGTACGCCCACGCGCTGCGCCGCAGCACCGACGCCATCTGGGCCGGTTGGTATTTCGCGTTCTAAGAGCTTCCGGTTTTCGGATTTTATGCGAGGTACGCCGCGTTTACGCGCGCCGTCTGCTAGGGCAAAATATGTCGCGGCGGCCCGGGGCGCGGTTGCCCAGAGCGAGGAGAATTCGCCCTACCGCCAAGTTGCTTGGACTTTGTAAACCGCATTCCGGCCCAGGTCGCGTCCTTGGTAGTCAACGTACAAATAGCCAAACCATGCTCGAAAAGAAGATCGGTTTCATTGGCGCAGGGCAGATGGCGCGGGCGTTGGGCCAGGGATTTGTCGACGCCCAACTTATCGCCCCACACGCCATTGTGGCGTCGGATCCCGCGCCTATCGCACGCGATGCTTTTGCACAATTGATTCCGGCGGCGCGCGTGTTGGAGTCCAACCGGGAAACGGTGGAGCAATCTGACGTCATCTTCCTTGCTGTCAAACCACAATATGTGGAGGGGGCGGCGAGTGAGATCCGTTCGGCAATCGATCACTCAAAACTCATCGTTTCGATCGTAGCGGGCGCCCCTCTGGGAAAACTCGCGGGGTTACTTGGAACGAACCGACTGATCCGTGTCATGCCCAACACGCCCTGCTTAGTTGGTGAATCAGCGGCGGCCTTTAGCGTTGGCGACGGCGCCCTTCCAGAGGACGCGGAGCTTGTATCACGATTGCTAAGGGCCGTTGGCGTAGCAATCCCGGTCGAGGAGCGCCACCTGGACGCGGTCACAGGTCTTTCCGGCTCCGGTCCCGCCTATGGCTTTTTGATGATTGAGGCCATGGCCGATGGCGGTGTGCGCATGGGCCTACCACGGGACGTGGCGTTGACTTTAGCTGCCCAAACGCTTCTTGGAGCGGCAAAGATGGTGCTCCAAACGCATGAACATCCGGGAGTGCTTAAGGATCGTGTCGCCAGCCCAGGGGGAACAACGATCGCAGGGCTACAAGCACTTGAAGATCGGGCGGTGCGCGGCGCGCTGATTGCCGCGGTCGAAGCCGCCACGCGGCGTTCGCAAGAATTGGGGAGGTAACGCCTTGTCTTCCGTGTTTTGTTTGATCGACGATAAACACGTTCCGCTATACCGTATTTTGTGGGTGTCGGAGCTTCCCCACTTCTGTGGAGGTGAAAGCTGTATGTTCGAGGGCCGCTACGAGGTACGCCTGGAAGGCCACGAATCGGTTTTTGCTAATCGGCACGAACGCGATCGTTGCTTGCAAGCCATTGAAGCCTGGCGCAACGATATTGACGCCGACGACTACGAATAGGTTGGCGCCTGGGTCTGTGACGATAGGAGCGCCCAAGGTAAATTAGGATCAGTACTTCTCTCCCCTCCCGCTCGGCCGAATTCGAGTCGCACTCGGGCGGTCCACCAGTCGAAAGGCGCTCCCGATGTCGCTCTTCGAAGACAATCGCTACGAGTGGCGCGAGACCTACTTTGTGTTCTTCCTTGAAGAAGCTCGCCCCTCGAAAGCTCAAATGGACAAATACCTCAAGGGACTGGGGAGTCGTTACGAGGTGCGCGATGTGCGCACCGACGAGAATGGACGCTTTGAGTCCGCGACAATTCTGGCGCCCGACGATCATGCCGGTATGGATATCACCTATGTGTCGGGTGATGAAGTGCGAGAGCAGCTCGACGAGATGTTGGATGAAATTGGCAAAGCCACGCTTAACGTAGGTCAAGTTGACAAGCTGGCCAAACTTTCCAAGTGTAATGCCCGTTTCGACATCTATCACTTTGAACAGGTGGCGTCGGACGAAGACGACGAAGACGACATGCTGGACCCCGGCGCGTTATTGATTGTGCTGGAGGGCTTGGCCAAGCTTTGTAACGGCGTCGGCTTTGATCCCCAAACAGGAACTTTAATGTAGCGCATATGTTGGCTAAGGAAATCAAGCCTGGAGCCGTCGTTGTTTATAACGATTCGCCGGTGCTCATTGAGTCGGTTTCGGTCCAAAGCCCATCGGCCCGAGGCGCCGCCACCCTATACAAATTTCGGGGGCGCAACCTGTTACTCGGCAGAAAATCGACATTACACTCAAGGGCACTGATTCGCTAAGCGAGGCCAATTTCGAGAAGCGGCCCGTCAAGCTCATGTATCGCGACACCGAGCAACTCCATCTGCTCGATCAGAGCGATTACAACCAATACTCCATTGCCGTAGCGGATGTTGAACAAGAACTCCCCTACATTACCGAGGAATTAGAGGGGATGTTCGCCCTGATTTACAACGAGGAATGCGTAGGGATTCAATTGCCAACGGCGGTGGAACTGACAATCACTCAATGCGACCCCGCGGTGCGCGGCAATTCGGCTACGGCGCGTACAAAGCCACTTACGCTGGAAACGGGCCTTGTGATCCAAGGCCCTGAATATCTAAGCGAGGGCGAACGAGTGAAAGTCGATACGCGCACGGGCGAATTTTTGTCGCGGGCGTAGAAGGCGGACATCGGTTGTAACATTGTTCGAGCCTGCGTCACGCTGACGGCGCGTCGCACTATGCATTTGAGTCATTGAGCACAACCAATTCCGGCTTGCTTATCTGGCCGTTGGCTCTATCTATTTCTAAGGGACGTCCGCGACAGCTTCCTATCTCCCCTTGCCTCGTCGCAATAACCACCCATCAGCGGGCTGGCTTTTTCTGCATTCTTGTGAAACCTTGGCCTAGTCGCCAGGGTTTAATCCCCGACGGATCGGACGGGTTTTGCACTTCTTCCAAACTTGTCTTCACCTAGTGCAATGACGCCACAACGTCTTCGGTCATTTGCTGTTTTTGTTTCGGTCGTATTCGCTTGGGGCGTTTCGTCAGAGGCGAGGGCGCACGAGATTGGTCCCCAAGAAGCGAAGTCCTCGGTCGGACGAACCATCGAGAATTTCAGGTTGCAAGACTTCCGCGGCAAGACCTGGGCGCTAAGCGATTTTGCGGAAGCGAGAGTAGTGGCCATACTGTTCGTGGGAACGGAATGTCCCATTGTAAAGCTTTACACGTCCCGGTTGACAGCGCTTCAGAACAAATATCGTGACCGCGGCGTGCAACTCATCGCCATCAATTCAAACCAACACGACTCTCTCGCCGAGTTGGCGCACTTCGCACGCGTACATGGTCTGAACTTTCCCCTTCTCAAAGATCCTGGCAACGTGGTGGCTGATCAATTTGGCGCCACGCGCACCCCCGAAGTGTTCGTTCTCGACCGTGATCGCCGAATCCGTTATCAGGGGCGGATCGACGACCAATACACCTACGGCATTCAGCGCCCCAAGGTTGAGCAAGAATACTTGGTCAATGCGGTTGACGCGTTGCTCGCCGAACGTGACGTCGCCACACCCTACGCTGAAGCGGTGGGATGTTTGATTGGACGTGTCCTCCAACCCAAGGAGGGCAGTGATGTGACGTATTCACGGCAGATCAGCCGCATTCTGCAAGCCAAGTGCGTTGAGTGTCACCGTGAGGGTGAAATCGCCCCCTTTGCGCTTACCGAGTATGACGAGGTCGTGGGGTGGGCTGAGATGATTGCCGAAGTCGTGCGGGAGCAGCGCATGCCGCCTTGGCACGCCAACCCGGAATTTGGGGAGTTCGCAAACGATGCCCGCCTGACCAATGAAGAGAAAGACCTGATATACCGCTGGGTGGCCGCAGGAGCGCCCCAGGGCGATCCAAGCGAACTGCCGCCTCAGCGTGAGTTCACCACGGGCTGGCGTATTGGAAAACCCGACCTTGTAATTCCTATGGCCGACAAGCCGTTTTCGGTTCCTGCCGAGGGAGAGGTCAAGTACCAGTATTTTGTTGTTGACCCCGGATTCACCGAAGACAAATGGATTCAGGCCGCCGAATGCCGGCCCGGCAACCGCTCGGTAGTCCACCACATTATCGTGGCGGCTCTTCCGCCAGGCGGCCGCAATCAAGCACATGGCGAGCTTCGCTCAGAATGGATCTCGGCGACGGCGCCCGGAGCTCGCCCCCTCATTCTGCCCAAGGGAATGGCAAAGCGGATTCCGGCGGGATCGCGACTTGTGTTTCAGATGCACTATACGCCCAATGGCACACCGCAAGAAGATCTGAGCGCCGTCGGGTTTATTTTTGCCGATCCCCGGACCGTCAAAAAGGAAGTGGTAACGCAGAACGCCGTTAACCGGCATTTCCGAATTCCAGCGGGCGCTCCCAACCATCCAGTTGAAGCGACCTACACGTTCTCCAAAGATTCGCTCATGCTGGCGATGTTCCCGCACATGCATCTGCGCGGGAAGTCATTCCGTTACACGGCGCAGTACCCCGATGGTTCACAGGAAATTCTCCTCGATATTCCCCGATACGACTTTAACTGGCAGAACTCTTACATTTTTCCGACGCCCAAACTCATGCCGGCGGGTACCCGACTCCACTGCATCGCACACTTTGATAACTCCGAGGAGAATCTCGCTAACCCAGACCCAACCAAAGACGTAACTTGGGGTGATCAAACCTGGGAGGAAATGATGATCGGCTATTTCGACATGGTCCTCGCCGATCAGGATCTGACGCAAAAAGCGGCGCAGAAGCGGCGTACCGAAATGTTTCTTGATGCGTTTCAAAAAACAGACGGCAAGATAGACGAAGAATTATCGTACTTAGCACGTATCGCTCTTCAGTCGGACGACGCCTTTCAGAAGTTCGCGGGTCGCCTGCGGGCCGTAGCGCCTCAATTGGACCGCGTATGTTTAAGCATCGTGAAGAATGATCAACTGGTGGTTACGTTCGCCGCCCAAGAATCGACCTATAAGAAACTCGTCGGCGGCAAAGAAGTCGCCGTCAGTTCAGCCGGTTTGGCGCTGCCGACATACGCAATGCAAGACGCCCCGACGATACATCAGGACCTGGCCAAGGCGACCAGCCCGGACCTGCGATTCATGCGGCTGGCGTTCTCATCCAGCCTACATGTGCCGGTCCGGGTCAAAAGTCAGCCTGCTACCCTCAACTATTGGAGCGCCGAAAAGGATGCGTTTCCCAACGCGGCCGTGGAGCTACTGACGGAACTGGCGAAAATGATGACGGCAGAGCACTAACGTAACATCCACGCGGCGATCGCCCCTGTCATCATCAATTACGTCAAGCTCCACGAGATTCGAGGCGTTTCCTAACGTCGGCGACTGTCTAGTCTTCGTTAGGAAAGCTCCCTGTCGAAAGCTT
>CAYWIS010000029.1:0-3804 GCA_964458385.1 uncultured Pirellulaceae bacterium | reverse complement strand
TGGAGTTAGCGGATTCCGCACGCACGGTCAGCTTTGAACATGCTGCCCGTCGAATGCTTCAACTCCAAGCTGGGAGATTTCTGTTCCTACTGCAAGATGAGCCAAGCCGCCCAGATAACGGGCGTTGGGGCTTATATTTACCCAGCGCAGTAACACAGATGAATCATTATTGTCCGATGTCGTGACAGGAGAGCGAATCGCCCCGTGGCCCCTTTGGGCGCCCCGCACCTACTTCTTTTTCTTCTTCGCAGTCTTCTTCTTTGGAGACGCAGCTGCCTTCTTGGCCGCCTTCTTGCTCGACTTCGCAGCGCTAGCCGAAGCCTTCTTGCTGGCGGTCTTCTTTTTGCCCGTGCCCGTGGCTCCGCCTCCGAAAATAGAGTCCCAATTTGAGGCGTACTTCTCGTTCGACCCTACACGTACAATCGTCACAGCTCGTTGTCCTCTCAATCTTAGGAAAGGCAAGAATGACCTGTCGCGCCGCCACATGCCGCGCGACGTCTTACTTACTAATTCAATGTCGTTTAGCGTGCTTGCGGGGTCAAGGGACGGTCAGAGCGACCATCGCCATTACCATCGCCGTTGAGGCGAGTCCCTTGGACTGCCCGCTTTCCGGCCTGAACCACCGTGAACAGAGAGGCGGGCGAAGACTTGTACACGCGGTGCACTTGGATGGGGTGCGCAGCGACAATATCCTCTAAACCCAACGTCGTCCGCCAACCAAGGCGTCGAGTGACCGGATCCAACGCGTCGGTGAATTTGGAAACCCACCTGCGTTTGCTACGGAAGTGATTGATAATCACAATGGTGGCGTCAGCCTTCGCCACACGCAGAATCTCGCTGATCATGCGGTCGTGGTCCGGAACCACGCTAACAACGTGGAACGCAAAAACATAATCGAACTGCGCATCGGGAAACTCAAGATTCTGCGCATCCATTTCCCGCAGCGTAATATGGGTCCATCCGTTCCGATTGATCTTCTCTTGAGCGTGGGCCAGCATTCGCGCCGAAAGATCGATCCCCGTTACTTCGGCGTGTGCCGGATACGCAGGCAGCGACAGACCCGTACCCACCCCCACTTCGAGAACCTTTGCGTCTGGCGGAATATCCAGCGATCGGATCACGCGGTGAATTCGATCGCGAAAGAAACGCGCGAAAACCGCTTCGTAGTAGCCGGCAAACTGATGGTAGGTCTTGCTGGCGTGCGAGCCAACGAAGGTCTTTGTCATGGTGGGGAAATCTCGATGCAATACAGGGCTAGAGACGAATCAAAACTCCCGAGCCTCACTACGGGAAGGATGAATCAAGCGGGCTAGTGGTACGCCAAGCAAAACACGTACCGGGGAGGCGAGAACGAAAAACAAGAAGATCAAAGGCGCCGCCAACTCGTGAAAGGCGAAGACGGCCACCAAAGCGAATACCAACTGAATCAGATACGGAAAAGTCCGCTCTCCCCGGAAGAACAAACTAAACACATGGGGATAGCGAATTCGCGATACCATCAAACACCCAAGCACCAAGGCTAAGAGTGGAAGGCATACTCCGGCCGCGGTCATTAACCAGGCGCCGATTTCTTGCGCACGTTCCGGCATGCTCGGGTCCGTCAAACGCACAAAACCGGGCCACGCGATGGCAAACGAGGCCACCGTTCCCGCTGCCGCAGGGGACGGCAATCCGCTAAACGAAGTGTGCGAATCGTCGTCTGCAGACTCCACGTTAAACCGGGCCAATCGCAGCACAACGCATAGAACGAACAACACCGCCAAGCACCACAACAGCCGCGGGTGGTAATAGGAGGAACTATTCAGCACGATCAAAGCGGGCGCCACACCAAAACTAATCACGTCGCACAGGCTGTCCAACTGAGCGCCAAAATCGCTTGTCTGCCGTGTCAGGCGAGCCACGCTGCCATCAATCATGTCGAAAAACATGGCGCCCAAAATGAGCAAACCTGCCGAAAACAGCAACGCCGCGGAATCAATATTTGGATCAGCGGACGTAGCAAATGTAATGGCGGCAAAACCGCACGCAGCGTTACACAGCGTTAGCAGAGTAGGAGCTACGGCGATAAGGCGTTGTCGTCGCAAGCGGGCTCGCTCCATCTCAGGTTTGTCCGTCTGTAGTTGAGGCTTCGGTTCGGTAACGACCCAGGATTGTTGCGCCCGCACGCACGCGGTCGCCAATCTTCGTTTCAAGCACCAAAGAATCGTCCCGGGGCAGGACCAGTTCCGTCCGCGACCCCAGTTTGATCATGCCAAATTGCTGGCCGCGTTCCAGTAGATCACCCGGCGCTACCCGGCACACAATACGCCGCGCCAATGCTCCGGTAATTTGCCGGACAATAAACCGCCGGTGGGGCGCGGCCGTCTCTTGCATGCGCAGAGCTACTTGCTCGTTTTCTCGCGCCGACTCGGGACGAAGAGCATTCAGAAACTTCCCCCGACGGTAGGTTAAGCCCAGCACACGGCCTGCAACCGGCGCCCGATTGACATGAACGTTAAACACCGAAAGAAAGATTCCCACCAACACGGCGGGGCCGCCGATGAACTCGTCGTAATCAATGTGTTCAATGGTGGTCACCACACCGTCGGCCGGCGACAAGACCAACCCCTCGCCAGCAGGAGGCACGCGTCGGGGATTGCGAAAAAACCAGAACACCAGCGCAGCGAAGACACCGGGAATAATCGCTAATAGCGGGTGAATCCAGGCGGCCGCCGCCGTCAACGCCAAAGACGTTCCACCGAGGATGAGTACCTCGGCCAGTCCGACGCGAACAAACGGCAGATGCTCGCGCCAAGTAAAGGGGTCGTCCTCTGGGCTCCACCAGTAGCCGCCTTGGTTTGAGTAAAACTTGACGTCGCGAGGATCAAGCACCTCGTGCGGGCAGGCGTTGCGGTCGCCCCGGCGCAGCGCTCGCATCCGTTCGACATAACCACGGCGGAACGTTTTCAGGTAGGCGCGGCGGACGTACCCCCACGCCAACTCGATTCGCATGCACACGCCGCCGCCGGGTTGAATCGAGGTGATTTGGGGATCCATTGGCTCGACATCGGTCGCGCGACCTGCTTCGCCAATTGCTGCGTCGGTTGCTGTCGATGTCGAATACGGTTCCATGAAGTCGCAATTTCCCAATCTCGTGGCGCCCCAAGACCACGGCAGAATCTTCATATAAGAAACCATTTCCTGGCCGGCCGTCAACTGGCAAACCGCCACAATGCCATGGAAATCAACCACTTGGAGGCTGGGTGGATCTACCAGGCAAAATCAACCGGATCGATGAATTTGCCACTTCTGGTCGACCATGCCAACGGCGCGTTTCCGGCCGACCAGAACGCGATGTCTAACCAACGATCCGTCCGACGGTGTGTAATCGACCAAGACGTCCGGCTTGGTTCAACGTTGTAGCCGCTTATAGCGGAAGCGCTGCGGCTGATCAGCCGCTTTTCCCAAGCGTTCACGGCGTTGTTGCTCGTAGGCCTGGAAGTTGCCATCGCACCAGTGGACGTGCCCCTCGCCTTCGAAGGCCAGGATGTGCGTTGCAATCCGGTCCAAGAACCAACGGTCGTGGCTGATAACCACCACGCAACCGGCGAAATTCAAGATCGCTTCCTCAAGGGCCCGCAACGTGTCAACGTCGAGGTCGTTCGTCGGTTCGTCGAGAAGCAGCACGTTTGAGCCGCGCCGGAGAAGTTTTGCAAGGTGTACGCGGTTTCGCTCGCCCCCCGACAATGAACCGACTTTCTTTTCCTGATCCGTTCCCTTGAAGTTGAACCGCGACACATACGCGCGGGCGTTGACTTTTCGCCC
>CAYWIS010000028.1:33329-39027 GCA_964458385.1 uncultured Pirellulaceae bacterium | reverse complement strand
CGAATCACTTGTGATTCCTTGACTCCAGCGACTTCATGCACGGGAGCCGACGCGGCTGCCTTACGGATCTTGTCGGCCGCCTGTTTGGCCTCCTGCATGGCGATGTTAAATGCTTCCTGCATCCGCCAAGCGCGAATGACTTCGTCACGCACTTCCTCCAACTCGGGGACGCGACTTTCTTTGACCTGTGTAGCCCAATAAAGAAACTCCTCTGTACCGGAGCTGATGCGCTCCGCTTGGTACAGGTTCATTTTCTCGTCCCGCATCGCGATTTGGGCAAACGAGATCTGTTGGAAACCCGGTCCCCACGCGAAGGTTTTCCCAAGCTCCGTTTCGGCAACGCTTAATTCGTCGACCAAAGGCGTGCGGCCGAACTCCAAGCCCAATTTTTGCGCAATCTCCTGGAAATTGGGCGTCTCGGGGCGACGCGCGTCAGGGTTGCGTTTCAATTGGATGAGGTATGAATTATACGACTTGCGATAACGGCTTACTTCGCGGCCCGCTTCCGACAATGCCTTCTCAATCTGATCGCGAACTTTCGGCATCGCAAGCGTTCGGCGGATGTCGTCTTCCACTTCCGAAAGCGGTTGATACTGTGTTTCCTCTGGCGCTTCCTCGTTTGTGGGCGCCGCCGGGCTTTCGGTTGTTGGCGATTCCGCTTCGGCGGTGCTGGCGTCATCAGCCGACGCAGATTCTTCCGATGCGTCCTTAGGTTGCGCTTCGCTCAACGAAGGGCCATCTGATGTGTCTTCCGAACTTTCCGAAGCTGGCTCTTGTGCTTCTGTCTCGTTTGATTGGGACTCCGCATCGTCCTGGGATTCCTCTTCTTCTGCTGAGTCCTCGGCGACGTCTCCTTCGGGTTGGCCGCACTCACCTTCGTTTTCCGTCGTTGTATCACTCCCGGCTGAATCAGCGTCCGATTCGGGGGCTGATTCGCTTGCGGGCGGCTCGTCCGTAGAGGCGTCTGGCTTTTCGGATGCAGCATCCGCGGCGTCGGCCTCGTTACTGGCTTTCGGCGATTCGTCGTCCGGTTGGGGAGTCGCAGGCGAAGTTGCTTCCTCGGTACCCTTATCTTCGGACGCGGAGTCGGCGGGCGGCGTGTCGTCGGACGATGAATCGGCCGGCGTTTCACTATCAACCTTAGGGAGTTCAGGAAGCTTGTACCTTTCCTTGTTCTCCTCGTAGTACTTCTGAACCTCGTCAGCCGAGATCTTGGCCTTTTCCTGCTCCATGAACTTATCGAAATCGGCCTTGAAGTATGCGAACTCAAACTGAGCCCGCTGCTTGAAGCCAGGTTCAGGCGACGTGGGGTAGGGGAACTGGTTCTTGTACTTTTCGTAGAGTTGACGGATCTGATCTGGCTTTGGTTGGGGCGCTTGGCCCAAGAAGTCTTCGGCCCGGAACTCGACTATTGTGGTTGTTACCCGGCGCGTAAGCCGGTTGTAGTAATCCCAGGCCTCGTCGGGAGTCATAATTTCGCCCGCCCCCGACAATCGCAAGTAATTACGGGCCAACAACTCCCGACGAAGTGTATCGAAAAGCTGCTCTCGCGTGAGTCGTCCCTGGGTGGCGCCCTGGAGCATCGCCCGTAACTCTTCGCTCGAGAGTGTATGGTCACTCAGGTCGGCCAGGAAGTCGATAATTGCTTCATCGGGGACTTCCAGCCCCATTTTCTCGGCATGTTCGGCGAGCAGCATGGTCCGTACGAGGCGCAGTTCCGAGTTGTCGCGCGAGATGCCAGGGTCAATAATTTGACCATTGCGATCCCGCGTGACACCGGCTCCCTTGGGTTGACCGTCACGACGCAGTGTTTCGGCAACAACGGCGTCGAGATAGTTAATGGTGCGCGCGTGGATGCTGCGCAAGACGAGGAGATCGTTGTCGGTTAGCTCTCCTCCCTTCCAGGTGACGACCGTATCGGACGCCAGCCCCATGCCCGTGTCTGGGCCGACCCAATTAAGAAGGACGTCGCCGATGACAAACGTGACGATACAGATAACTCCCACAACGACCAGCAATGTGCGCTGTCGCTTGCGGAAAATATTAAACGGGCTGGCCATAGCAGATTCCTTGAGCTTCTTCTGCGGTCCGTCAAAATGGAGGGTTCGCAACGAACCGACCCGACTTGACAGCGTATCTTAACGAGGGTTAACCCTATAATGCTACGCGTCCGAACAATCTCCCAGATTGTAGGAAGGAACGACGTAAATTCAATCCCAAACAGGAAGTCTGGCAGCGCATGGCCAAAAAGTCGGCGACCGGTTCTGGAAAGTCTCTGGTGATCGTCGAATCTCCAGCAAAAGCACGCACGATTGGTAAGTTTCTGGGACGCGATTTCCAGGTCGAAGCCAGTGTAGGGCACGTGCGCGATCTGCCAGAGAAAGCCGATCAGGTCCCCGAGGAGTATAGGAATAAGGAATGGGCGAAGCTGGGCGTTAATGTGCAGGGCGATTTTGAGCCGCTGTACATCGTCCCACCCGATAAACGGAAACGTGTGTCCGAGTTAAAGAAGGCTCTGAAAGAATGTAAAGATCTTTACCTGGCGACGGACGAAGACCGCGAAGGAGAAGCCATAAGTTGGCATTTATGTCAATTGTTGGAGCCCAAAGTTCCGGTTCGCCGCTTGGTATTCCACGAAATCACGCAAGAGGCAATTCAGCAAGCGCTCGCGTCGCCGCGCGATATTGATGAAAAGCTCGTCCGCGCGCAAGAGGCAAGACGCATTCTTGACCGGCTGTACGGATATGAGGTTTCGCCCCTATTGTGGCGTAAGGTAGGATACGGCACCAGCGCCGGCCGCGTGCAAAGTGTGGCGATCCGTTTCATTGTGGAACGTGAGCGGGAACGCATGGCGTTCGTCGCGGCCACGTATTGGGATCTTTTAGGACGGTTCGCCAATGGAGCAGGCCAAGAGTTTTCGGCGTCGCTCATCTCCGTCGACGGCCGAAAGATCCCCTCAGGCGATGACTTTGATTCCTCTACGGGGAAGCTCAAAGATCCCGAACAATTTATCCAACTTGACGAGGCAGGGGTGCGAACGCTTGCGGAGCGTTTACGAGGCGCGCAGTTCCGTATTGCCTCTGTCGAAGAAAAACCGTGGCGATCAAGTCCTTATCCTCCGTTTACCAGCAAGAAGCGAACCGCAAGTTGGGATTTACCGCCCGACATACGATGCGGTTGGCGCAGAGCCTATACGAAAACGGCCATATCACGTACATGCGTACCGACTCGACCAACTTGGCGACGGTGGCGATTAACGCCGCTCGTGATTTGGTCAAGTCCGAGTACGGTGAAGATTATTTGCCAGAGCAACCGCGTCACTACGCTTCCAAAGTTAAGAATGCCCAAGAAGCGCACGAAGCGATTCGCCCCGCCGGGCATCCGTTTGAACGCCCGCAAGCGTTGCGATCGGTGCTGTCGCAAGACGAATATCGGTTGTTTGAATTGATCTGGAAGCGAACAATCGCCAGCCAAATGCGAGACGCGCACGGACGGCGTATTGTTGTCCGCGTTGAGGGGGACGGCGCCGTATTTCAAGTCTCGGGTAAGACCATTGATTTCCCTGGTTATTTGCGGGCATACGTCGAAGGCTCGGACGATCCGGAAGCACAATTAGCCGACCAAGAGATGGTGCTGCCGCCCGTGGTGCAGGGGGAATTGGTCGAATGCCGGGCGCTGGAGGAAAAGAGTCACGTAACTCAGCCCCCGGCGCGGTATACCGAGGCTTCACTGACGGCGGAATTGGAGAAGCGAGGTATTGGCCGTCCTAGCACGTACGCTTCGATTATCGACACCATCTTGAACCGCGAGTACGTGTTCAAGAAGGGCAAAGCGCTAGTGCCTACCTGGACGGCATTCCTGGTGGTGCGGCTGATGGAGGAACATCTATCGCGGTTAGTGGATTACGAATTCACCGCGGAGATGGAGGAGCAACTCGACGCGATCAGCCGCGGCGAGGCCGAATACCAACAATACCTCAAGCGGTTTTACTTCGGTGATGATGAGGGCGGGCTCAAGCCGAAGGTCGAGTCAAAGATGGCGGAAATCGACAACCGCGAGTCGCGCCGATTACTCCTGGGAAAGCCCGAAGGTGGCCCCTATCCTGGCCCGATCTACGTCTGTATTAGCAAGAACGGCCCCTACCTTCTGCAAGAAAATCCCGATGGTGAACGTAAGGCAAACCTCGTGGATCAAATGCCGCCCGAGGAATTGACGATCGATGCGGCGTTGGAGCTGTTGGCCAAGGCTGAGAAGGGGGATGAGCCGCTGGGGATCGACCCCGTCACCCGCCGTCCGATTTTTCTCAAGCATGGTCGCTGGGGCCCGTACTTACAACTCGGCTTGCCCGACGACGAAGACAAGAAGACGGTATCGCTTAAGGGCATCCCCACAGAGAACCTCGACCTTGATATGGCCATCAAGCTGGTGTCGCTCCCCAAGAAATTGGGTGAGCACCCAGAAACGGGCGAACCGGTGCTCGCGTGCCACGGTCCCTACGGGCCCTACGTCGAATGTGGCAAAGAACGGCGTTCGCTCCCGCGGAATACTTTGCCCTGGGAAGCAACCTTGGATCAGGCGCTTCAACTATTGGCGCAGCCCAAGCGCGGCTCGAAACGATTAATTAAGCAGTTTGACGTATCGCCCGTTACGGAAGAGCCTGTGCAACTCTTGGAGGGGCGATATGGACCATATGTATCTGACGGAGTGACCAATGCGTCGCTTCCGCGCGATATGAATCCCGACGAAGTAACTTTTGAAAAGGCGCTCGATCTCTTGGCGGAGCGGGCCGCCAAGTCGCCGCCTAAAAAGAAAAAGAGCACGAAGAAGAAAGCCGTCGCGAAGAAGGCCGCAAAGAAAGTGGCCAAGAAGAAGACGGTCAAGAAGAAAGCCGCCAAGAAGGCTGCGACGAACAATGCGCCCGCCGAGTCTTCCGCTCCTGAAATGAATCCCGAAGACGCCCCATTCTAAAACGTGGTTGGGGCGGTTGCCCGTTTTTGGGCCTTGCCGACTTCCTCGCGCGTCGATGAACGAGGGTGCGCGGCGCACGCGTCGACGCGACTTGCGACGACTACACCATTCACGATGTAAATTATCGATTTGGCTTATCCTATCGCGAACTCTACTTCTTTGCATCCTTATGCGATTGGCGGTGAGCCTGCTGCGCGCGCCGTCTACGTACATGTACCTTTCTGCCGCCATCGCTGTGGTTATTGCAACTTCACTGTCGTTGCTGGCCGCGATGATCTGTTTGTTGCCTATCTCGATGCGCTCGAACGCGAAATGAGTTGGCAGGGGCAGCCGGCGGAAGTCGATGCGATATTTCTCGGAGGCGGCACTCCCACGCACCTACCGCTTCCTCATTTGCAACGTTTACTTACCGCGGTAAGGCGGTGGTTTCCTCCAGTGGGCGACTACGAATGGTCGGTTGAGGCGAACCCAGCCGATATCGATACGGCTAAGGCTGATTTGCTGGCAGAATTTGGGATCAATCGGATCAGCTTAGGCGCCCAATCCTTCGACGCCGTCAAGCTATCTGTGCTCGAGCGCGATCATCGGAGCGACGAGATTCATAATGCTGTGGAAATTTGCCGCGGACGATTCGCTTCGGTGAGTTTGGATTTGATCTTTGGCGCCCCCGGCGAAACACTTGACCGATGGCAAGCGGACTTGGCGACGGCTCTGAGTTTAGCCCCTGATC
>CAYWIS010000028.1:0-33319 GCA_964458385.1 uncultured Pirellulaceae bacterium | reverse complement strand
ACCTTTCGACGTACGGATTAACTTACGAACTGGGAACCACGTTTTGGGGACGGCGACTACGCGGCGAGTTGACGTCGGTTGCGGAAGATGTGGAACGAGCGATGTATGAAACAGCCATCGACACCCTTACCACCGCAGGGTTCGAACATTACGAAGTGTCAAACTTCGCGCGCCCGGGCCGGCGTTGTCGCCACAACGAAGTGTACTGGAGCGGTCGACGGTATTTCGCCGTTGGTCCTGGCGCCGCACGTTACGTGGGCAATACCCGGCAATGCAACCACCGCAGTACATTCACCTACCTGCGGCGTGTGCTGAGCGACCAATCGCCAGTGGCCGAAAGTGAAACGCTTAACGCAGAGGAGCAAGCGCGAGAGAAACTGGTATTGGCTCTACGGACGATGGACGGAGTGTCACCCTCGGCGTTTGAGGCCGATACCGGTTACTCCGTCGAGGAGTTGGCGGGCGCAGCAATTCAGCGGTATGTCGACTGGGGACTACTAGCGATGGATGGTGGTCGACTGCGACTAACGCGCGCAGGATTGTTTGTGAGTGATTCGCTTTGGCCCGAGATTTTACGCCCTGCACGAGGGTGATTTCTTACGGGTAGACGTTCGGGCATCGGAGGTCAAAACCTCATTGCGGTAAAACCGCCGTCCACGTAAACCTCGGCTCCGGTAATAAAGCTACCCGCCGTGCGCGAAACGAGCAGAATGGCCGCCCCTACCAACTCGTGTGGCTCGCCAAAGCGTCGCATGGGAGTTTGCGCCATGATATTCGCCACTCGCTCGGGATCGAGGATCGCCCGGTTTTGCTCGGCTGGAAAGAAGCCTGGGCACAACACATTGACGCGCACCTTTCGTTCGGCGTACTCCCGTGCAAGGTTCTTCGTCAGGTTGACCACCGCCGCTTTCGACGCCGAATAGGCAAATACACGTGAGAGTGGAAGATGGGCCGTCACGCTCCCGATGTTAAGAATTGCGCCCCCTTCGTCCTGCTTGCTCATCTGAGGGGCGAACGCCTGGCAGGCCAAATGCGTAGCCGTCAAATTAGCATCAATGATTCGGCGCCACGCGTCATCGGTAACTTGTTCGTAGGGAGTCGCGTCGTTCGCGCCAGCGCAGTTCACCAAAATATCGACCTTGCCATATTGGCCCAATGCAGCGTCTAGCAACTGATGAATTGAATCGCGCGAGGTGACATCGACGGGGATAAAACCTGCGTTGCCGCTTGCCGAACGAATTCTCTCGACGCAAGCCTGGCCGCGCGCTTGCGAACGGCCAGCTACAACCACGGTCGCCCCTGCCTGCGCAATCCCTTCAGCCAACGCTCCACCGAGAACGCCGGTAGCGCCAATGACTACGGCGACTTGGCCGTCCAAGCCGAACAGCTTATTGATAAATTGAATTGACATTGATCAGATGTGCGGAAAGTGGATTTTCAGCCACGGAATGTTTACGCCAAGTACAGACGAAGATCAGCTGAGCTTACTTCGTCTGTACTTGCACAACCCGTGTTCGATTCCTGACAAGCCCATTCTCTTGTTGAAGTCGATGTTATTCGGCGGGCGTTTTCCGAAGTTCGAGCCATTCTGCGTGGAAGACGCCTTCCTTGTCGACGCGCTGGAAGGTATGGGCACCGAAGTAATCTCGCTGGGCTTGCAGGAGGTTCGCAGGTAAACGAGCGCGGCGATAGCTATCGTAGTACGCCAGCGCGGTGCTGAACGCGGGTACCGGCAAACCGAGGTAGGTAGCCGTGGCCACAACCTGGCGCCAGGCGCTTTGCGCGTTGTGTATTGCGTTGGTGAAATACGGATGGAGCAGGAGGTTCTCCAAATTCGGTTCTGCGTCGAAGGCCTCCTTAATTCGATCCAAGAACTGTGCGCGAATGATGCATCCGCCGCGCCACAGGAGGGCGATGTCGCCATAGTTCAGCGGCCAATCATACTCCTTGGCGGCATGCTGCATTTGCACATAACCTTGGGCGTAACTGCAAATTTTGGAAGCATATAGCGCCTGACGCACCGCTTCCACAAACGCCTTGCGGTCACCCAATCGGACGGTCTCATCCGTTGCGTCAGGACCGCGCAGCACTTTGCTGGCGCGGACTCGGGCGTCTTTCATCGCCGATAGGCCACGGGCATATACCGCGGTTGTGACGAGCGTACTCGGGACGCCCAGGTCCAACGCGTGTTGGCTCATCCACTTGCCCGTTCCCTTGGCGCCCGCCACGTCAAGGATCTTGTCGACGAGATAGCCGTCGCCCTGATCATCTTTGACACTGAAAATATCGCGGGTGATTTCGATCAAGTAGCTTTGAAGCTCGCCGCGGTTCCATTCCGCGAAGACATCGTACAATTCCTCGTTGGTCAGTCCCAACGCTTCGCTGAGCATCAAGTAGGCTTCGCAAATGAGTTGCATATCGCCGTACTCAATGCCGTTATGAACCATCTTCACGTAGTGCCCGGCGCCGCGGGGACCAACCCATTCGCAACAAGGAATGTCGTTGTTGGGGCCTACCTTGGCGGCGATAGCCTTGAAGATCGGCTCCACAAGCGGCCACGCCTTGATGCTGCCACCGGGCATCATGCTCGGGCCCTTAAGCGCGCCTTCCTCGCCGCCCGACACCCCCGTGCCGATGTACAGCAATCCTTTCTCTTCGACATACTTCGTGCGGCGTTCGGTGTCGTCGAAGTGGGTGTTGCCGCCATCGATGATTACGTCGCCGGGCTCAAGCAGCGGGATAAGTTGGTCAATGACGGTGTCGATGGCAGGGCCGGCCTTGATCATCATCATGATCTTTCGCGGCCGTTTCAGACTACGGACTAGATCCTCCAGGGTATGACAGCCGACAAAGTTCTTTCCCTTAGCGCGACCAGCAAGAAACTCGTCAACTTTCTCGGTCGTACGGTTATACACCGCGACACGGTAACCCCGGCTTTCGATGTTCAGCGCGAGGTTCTCGCCCATTACGGCCAGGCCCATAAGGCCAAAGTCTGCTTGTTCGTTCATGGATCATAGGCGTTCGCAAACGACGAACGCACGGTAAGGTGAAAACGATTGTAGGATACCAGCGAATACGGCGGGCTAAGCCCGCGGTTTAACTGCTGTTCTTTGCGTAACTTCGAGATAGTCGCGTTCGAAATCTCTTCCAGGTTATCGCTGAATACGAGCCGAACCACCCTGGGCAAACGCCTGCACCTGCTCAAGAGTGGCCATCGTCGTATCGCCCGGGAAGGTGGTTAACAGCGCGCCGTGCGCCCAGCCAAGTTTGAGCGCCTCCTCGGGCGTTGCGCCCGTCATCAAACCATAGAAAAATCCCGATGCGAATCCGTCGCCGCCGCCTACGCGGTCGTAAACATCGAGTTCGCACGTAGGCGCTTGATAGGTCTTACCGTCGACCCAAGCGACAGCGCTCCAAGTGTGACGGTTGGTTGAGTGAACTTCACGAAGCGTAGTGGCAACCGCCTTGATCTGCGGGAACCGTTGGGCCACCTGGTCAATCATCCCGAAGAAAGCACTCGGATCAAGCTTTGATTTGGATTCGACTTCTGGCCCTTCCAGCCCAAGTCCCTTTTGCAGGTCTTCTTCGTTGCCGACCAAGACGTCGACATGCTCCACAATCCGCCGTAGCGTGTCCTGAGCCTTTTCCAGACCTCCCGCAACTTGCCAGAGCTTAGCCCGGAAGTTTAGATCGAACGACACTACCGCGCCAACGGCTTTGGCGGCCTGCATACCTTCAATAATGACTTCCGGCGTGGTCGGCGAGAGCGCCGCAAAAATGCCGCCACTGTGGAACCAACGCACGCCGCCAGCGGTAATGGTTTTCCAGTCAAAGTCACCGGGTTTCAACCGCGCTGCTGCTTCGTTCGATCGGTTGTAAAACACCACAGGAGCACGCACGCCGTATCCCTGATCGCTATAGACGGTGGCCATATTGGGGCCGGTTACACCGTCATGCTCAAAGTGTTTGTAGAACGGCTTGACTCCCATGGCCCGCACTCGCTCTGCAATGAGGTGGCCCAGAGGATAGTCAACCATTGCGGTGGCAACGCCCGTGGTTAGGCCGAAGCAGTCGGCGAGGTTCGCTGCAACGTTGAACTCGCCGCCGCTCACGTGAATGCGGCACTCGGTCGCTTTGCGGAATGGGACGATGCCCGGGTCAAGGCGGTTAACCAGTGCGCCCAACGCAAGGAAATCGAGTGCGCCAGTAGGCTGAATCTTAAGACTCGTCGTGGCCATTTTGAGGTGTTCGAAGGTAAAGGTTGCAAAAAAGGAAATTGCAAATTGCAACTACGAGTCGCAATTTGCAATGGAATAACGCGTAACTTGGTTGCTAAAAGGTCCTGATCTGACGATGCAAGCGGCGATTACGAACTAGACGGCCGCAGCGCTTTGCAACGTCGATCAGTCGAACTTCATCTTCCGTACCAAAAATTCATCAACACGACCTGTCAATCGGCCCCTCAACGAAAGCGTGCATATCTCGTTGATGGAAACGCGAAACACGCAGGGAGAACCTAGCGGTTGTCGGTGGCAAGAGCCATTTCGTCGCGTGAGTTGGCGCGGGGCTTGGACGCTGGCGTCCTTATGCGATGGCAAACCGTTATTTCGTGTGCTTAACGATCGATCTCCCCCATCACAATGTCGAGTGAGCCTACAATCGCGGGAACATCGGCAATAAGGCATCCACGGCAGAGCTCGTGCGCCACCGAGAGGTTGCAGAACGAACTGCTGCGGGCGCGAGCACGCAACGGGATCGACGAACCATCGCTGACGATGTAGAACCCCATCTGACCACGAGGACACTCGGTTTCCAAATACGCTTCGCCCTTGGGGAGTTTCTGAGTCAATTTGATCGGAACGCCCCAATCGCCCGTGGCGGTGCTGTAACGGTCGATCGCCTGTCGAACCAGATCGATCGATTGCACAATTTCCAGCATGCGTACATAGAATCGATGCCAACAATCGCCCAATACTGCCTCGCGTGGGACAGGCGGGTAATCGTGGTCTTTGGGATAATGCCCGTCTCGTTGGCAAATGACCTCAAACGCGTAACCATCGTACATGGCTGTGTAGATTTCTTCGCCATCGCGACGGAGGTCGTGATCTACACCGCTCCCACGCAATACGGGCCCCGTGCAGCCGTAATCAATCGCCATCTCGCGCGATAATACTCCAATGTTCGCTGTGCGCTTGATGAAGATCGAATTTGACGTTAACAACGCGTGGCACTCGTCAACGACTGGTTCGAATTGGTTCAGGAACTCTTCGCACTTTTGCAGCCAGCCGCGTGGCAAGTCCGCAGTCGCCCCCCCAGGCGTGATGTAACTGTAGGTAAGGCGGGCGCCGCACGCCTCCTCAAACAGGTCCAGAATCTTCTCTCGCTCGCGGAAGGCGTACAAGAAAGGACTGAAAGTGCCCAAGTCCAATCCGTACGCTCCCATACCGACCAAGTGGCTGGCAATACGGTTCAACTCAACGATGAGCACGCGCAGATGGCGGGCCTTCTCTGACACGATGTGCCGCAACAACTTCTCAACGGTCAAAGACCAGCCGAGATTCATGTTCATCGCCGCCAAGTAGTCCATGCGGTCCGTGTAGGGCATCCATTGGCGCGGCGTAAGATTCTCGCCGATCTTTTCAGCGCAGCGATGAAGATAACCAATATGCGGCTCGACTTCTGACACCACTTCGCCATCGGTCCGCAACACGAGCCGCAACACGCCATGTGTGCTTGGATGCTGAGGGCCCATGTTGACCAGCATCTCGTCCGTGCGGACGTCGAACTCAATCACGCGCGGGTCGCTGAGTTGAGGGGACATGAGCTGTACCAATGATTGGTTGCGAAGTGGAAGAAAAGGAACGCGGAGGAGGTAACGATTAAGAGAGATCAATAGAGCGAATATTCCATGTTTGTTACGGCAACGCTAAGGGCTTCCTTCGCCGCTTGTCTCATTCGCAATTCGCCGCTCCTATTTCACATTGTTTGTTACCGTCCGCGAATACCGTGGTACTCCAAGGGCATCTCGTAATCTTTACGTAAAGGATGGCCAACCCAGTCCTCAGGGCACAGAATTCGACGCAAGTCGGGATGGTCCGTAAACATCACCCCCGACAAATCGTAGACTTCACGTTCATGCCAATTCGCAGTTCGCCAAACATTAGCGACACTGGGGACTTCAGGCAGTTCTCCCGCGGCGTCATTGCGCCATCGAGGAAGGATGACTTTCAGGACCAACGTGTGTTTGTATTGGATGCTTGACAGATGGTACACCACTTCGAGGTGCGGTTCGAAATCAGCTTTGGCCGCCTTCTTGGGGTCCGGTTCGAAGTAATCAACCGCGCTGATGCAATTGAGCATATCGAACCGTAAGTCGGGTTCATCGCGCAGATATTGGCAGATTGCCACCAAGCCCTCGGGGGCTACTTCGATCCAGGGATCAAGCGCTTCTAGATTCGCTCCGCGAATCGCGTCACCAAACTGCCGGCCCAAACGGTCGAGTAGGTTTTCGCCGCTCATGGGGAGGTATCGCTGCCAAGGTCAGGAGGATCGAATGAGTTGCCGCCAGGGGGAAATGCACCCTCGCGTCTTGTGTTGGGGCCTGCCGCCACGCCCTTCGCTTTCACGATCATGCCGTGAGAAGGAAACTCAAGAGACGCTAGGTTTACGCGGAAATCACCGCCTCTTCTCCGACTTGATCAGGGGCGGACCGAGTTAGACTGCGGGCACGATCCTGGCTTACGGCGCGGACCCAATCCAGGTCGCCACGTTTCCAAACGTAAAAGAAACCAACCATCAGTACGGCGAAGAACACACCAATATCAATGATGGACATACCCACGAGTCGTCGGGCGCCAGAACGCACTTCGTCGGCAACGGCAGCGGGCGATGCGGCGGGTGGCAATTGCGGATCCGCCACACCCAACTCTTGAAACAGCCGGCGACCGTGGTTCGTCAGCTCGGCTTCGCCGGCTTGAGCGCTGACGACCGGGGCGGCGGGATCGGCCAAAAGATTGGCCTTGCCGAATACGGTCGCCCAAGGGAAGAACAATGCTACCTCGACGTCAAAAATGATGAACAACAGCGCGACCACGTAGAATCGCAGGTCGAACTGAACGAAGCTGGAGCCAATCGTCGGCTCACCGCACTCGTATACTTCGCTTTTCTCTTTGTAGGGATTTGCTGGTCGTACCAGCCGCCCCACTAGGAGGTTGACCAACAAAAACAGCACGCCCACCGACACAAATAAGGCCAAGTAGGCCACAATGCCAAGCGAGGACGAGAGGGCCTCGGACATGGAGCTAAACCTTTATAAGAGATAGGCCGCGCCGCATGACAACTGCCGCATTGTAAGGGGCAGGTACAGGTTTGCAAGGCGGTATGGGGTGTTCCACCCAGAAGCGGAGGCAGCGCAGAACGCTTAAGGTTGGCACCTTCGGTCTGGCGCCGCGCCACGAACAAGATTGAAACCCGCTTGCACTCCACTTATTGTAGCAAGATGGTCTGTGTGCGTGTCCTTCTTGGAGTGCCCCAACGATGACAAATTACCTGCGTTTTGTGGTGTTGGTAGCGGCGGTGGTATTGTGTTCGTCGGGATGGGCCGGCGAGGCAGAAGTCCCCGCAGCACCGGCGGTGTACAGCAAAACGTCGGCAACGCCGGTTGTGCACTCCGCCGCGTGGCCGGGCTATTATTACTACGGCGTATATTACGGGTCTTATCGCTGGCGCTATCAGCCGTACTATACCTATTACGCCTCTCCCTGGTTTGATTACGGAGTTCACTACGCTCCCTATAGTTACGGTTGGCCGAGCTATGGCTACAGTTCTTATTACGGCTCTGGGCCTTACTCTTGGACTTGGCCACACTACGGCGCCTACGGCTACACCTACTACGGTCCCGTGATGTATCCGGCATGGTAACCTGCAGCAAAGGCGGCAGGGGATTGACGTTGTTTACCGGTAGGGTCGTTTGTGTTAGGCTCGGCGCCCGTTGAGCTTGTTTTCTGTCGTTCTGCGCCGTAGGCGGCCCCTCAATGTCGATTGAATTCCCCTGCGCTAATTGCGGACAGTTACTTCGCACACCGGATGAAAGCGCGGGTAAGCACGCCCGTTGTCCGCGATGTCAGCAGGTTAGTCCTGTTCCGCTGGGGCCAGGGGGGGCGGCATCGTCTTCTGCGGTAACCGTTAACCCTTTTGCTGACCCATCGCCGTCCGAGAGTAAAGCTGGCAACGAACCTTTCAATCCTTATACCGCGCCTACGGCGCGCGTTTCGCCGGCGATTGCTACTGCGACAGGTGATTTAGTACATCGAACGATCAATATTGGCGAAACGCTCACTTGTTCGTGGAAGATCTTAAGTGAAGAGTTCAGCCAATGTGTTCTGGTCGGTCTGGTGTACTTTGCTGTGCAAGTCGGATTGATGGTGGTTGGTGCGATCTTCGCTGTGATGCAGCAACTCGTGGCGTCGGACCTCGTTCATGTTGTCATGCAGCTTTCCAGTTCGCTCTTGAACTTTGTGGTTCAGACGTGGCTCATGTTGGGAATGGCTCGTTGGAGCTTGAAGATGGTGCGGACCCGGCGCGCCGAAGTTAACGATGTGTTCTCGGCGGGGCCCTACCTGCTGCGTGGGTTAGGGGCTGGACTGTTGTTGTGGCTACTCTTGTTCGGCGGCGTCGCTATCTTTGTCGGGGTTCCCGTTGGGGTCGGGGCTTGGCTTGAGCAACAACCGGTGATGGTGATTGGTGGGATCGCCGGAGCCGTCGTCCTTCTGGTTGTCGCGTTGGTAGTGGCGTTAACCGTGTTCCTTTACTACTACTTTATTGTGGATCGCAATCTCGGGGTGGTGGAGTCGTTCCGTATGTCATCTCGCTTTATGAAGGGGAACCGCGTCTCGGCGTTCGCGGTTTTTCTCCTCGTTGGAGCGGTTGGCGGAATAGGCGTGATGTGTACGTGTTACTTGGGGTTGATTGTTTATGCGCCCTACTTGGCGTTGGTCGTGTCGATGATTTATTTAATGGCCACTGGTCAGCCTTACGCCGACCAGATAGAGAAATCGCCGTTCAAGGAAGTTTGAAGCGGAAATGAGGGCGACGCTTTGGCGGCTAGGGCATGTTACCGTTGGGAGTAAAATCCTCCCGCTCTCTACGCGGAGCCAATTGCGTTGGCGGCCGAAGTCTGGCATAATAAAACCCCGGCAGATATTCTATTAATCGCCGAAGTAACATCGATTGAATCCCCCCTTGGTTGGCGCTTATCTCTCCCTTCTCACGCGCCTACCAACCCATCCCACCACAGGAGACCGGGACCCTGTTTCCGCAATTCCAAAAACTCGGGCTATTTGCCATCGTTTGTATTGTGGCGCTGCGCCTGGCTGTTGGATGGCACTTTTACACGGCCGGGGTAGAAAAGTTTCGTGACCGAAACTGGTCGTCGGCTGGTTTCTTGTCGCAGGCCAAAGGGCCCTTGGCTGGCTGGTTTCAGAGCTTTGCTTCACCCTTGCCTGATGAACGCTACTTTAGCGAGCAAGGCGTGATTGAGATCTGGAATACGTTCCGTCATGACGCGACCTCGGGCTATCAGTATGAGTCGCCGAAGTTCATCGCGCCGTTAGAGGAAGACGTACGGTTGGCTGAGGCAAAGGTCCAGTCGGCTGAAACCCCAGAGGATCGCCGCCGCGCCGAGCAGTCATTGCGAATCGCGAAAGAACGGTTGGAAGCCTTTCGCCGCCAAACAAAAGAGGCGGAAGCTGCATTCCGGCGTCGCGAAAGTCAGCTTAAGCACTTCTTCCAGGCCAACCGTCAAGACATTGACGAGTACCTGCGGGAGTTGGCTTGGCTGGAGAGCATGAAGAATGATCCGGCCTTGGGCGAGACGCCGTTTCACAAAGAACGCATCGCCACTAAGGAAGCCGAGGTCCGCGCAAAAGCTCGTACGCTTATGAGTGGGTTGTCGCAGATTAACGAATTGTATGAGCGCGACTTGTACAATTTAGCGACCGCCGAACAGCGGCGCGGAGGCATGCTTCGCATTCCAAGTAGCGAATCTCGCCTGGTTGACAATACCGTTAAGTGGTTGGTGTTGCTGGTAGGCGTGTGCTTGATTCTGGGACTACTGACTCGCCCCGCGGCGATCGCGGGCGGGCTGTTTTTGCTCTCGGTGCTGGCTGCGGCGGGCTGGCCGTTTTGGACCGGGGGGAATGAAGAGGCGTACAAAGTCGCCGTAGAATTTTTCGCCGTGATGACGCTGGCTGCGGTCGGCGCTGGACGTTTCGCAGGTCTTGATTTCTTTTTGTACGCCCTGTGGGCGAAACTCGTCGGGGGCCGCCAACACGCGGGAGCATCAGCATGAACCTAACACCTGAAGAAATTGAAGTCGGGAGACAAAACTACGCGAACGCCGCACTGGCGGTGAATCGTCGTGACTTCTTGAAGGCCTCAATCGCCACCGGCGCCGTAGCGACCTTCGGTATGGGCGCCATGTATTTTGGATATGGCGAGGTCAAAGACCCTGTGCGAATTGGCGTGATTGGCACCGGCGATGAAGGGGGGGTGTTGATTGGCGCCATCAACCCCAACTACGTGCAGGTGGTGGCGATCGCCGACATTCGACCGTCGAGTATTCACCGCGCCTTCCATGGCGACTGGGCCAGTCCCTCGTCGCTCGCAGCGCGGAAAGGCTTGATGCAGGTCTACGGTTGGAGCACCGAGGACGAAGCCCGTAAGCATGTCAAGGTTTACGAGGACTATCGTGACCTGTTGAAGAATCCCGACGTAGAAGGGGTGATAATCGCTCTTCCGTTGCATTTGCACGCCAAGGTGTCGGTCGACGCGATGCTCGCCGGCAAACACGTTCTGACCGAAAAGTTAATGGCGCATAACGTGGCCCAGTGCAAAGTGATGGCGCGGGTCGCGGAAGAAACGGGGCTGCACTTGGCGACCGGGCACCAGCGGCACTACAGCGTGCTGTACGACAATGCGGTGCGCATGATCCGCGCGGGTTTGATCGGGGAAATCCATCACATCCGCGCTCAGTGGCATCGCGGTAACTTGCCTGGCCGCGACAGTTGGACGCCGCCGCTTCCAGGCGGTGAGAAGATTGCCGAAACCGGCAAAGTCATCGACGAAATCGCCGAGGACATCAAGCGGTTTGAAGCGGCGCTCAAGAAGGGAGGGCGATCGCCCGCCGAGATGAAGGAGTTGGAGATGAAGCTCGCCCAGTGGCGCCGCTGGGACGAGGATAAGTACGTCAACGCGAAGAATTACGGCTACGAAGATCGAACGCTCTCGAACGGCAAGTTTCGGTCGGCGCTGGAAGAGTTGATCCGGTGGCGCATCTGGGAGCGGACCGGCGGCGGCTTGATGGCTGAGCTTGGAAGCCATCAATTGGATGCGGCTTCGATCTTTGTCAGCGCAATGCGGCAAGATGGTCGAAAAGCTCATCCTCTTTCTGTCCATGCCGTTGGTGGCCGGCATACATTCCCGCTCGACCGGGATGCGGCCGATCATGTGTACTGCATGTTTGAGTTTCCGGCGCCGGGCTATGAAGAAGGTTTTGATGTTGGTTACTATGACCGCATCAATAATTATCCGACAGGTGGTCCTGCGGGTGGCGTCCCGCCCTATGAACAAGACCCCAACAAGCGGATCGTTGTCACCTATTCGAGCATCAACGGCAACGGTTTTGGCGGTTATGGCGAAGTCGTCATGGGCACCCAAGGCACGATTGTGCTAGAGCGAGAGCAAGATGTATTGCTCTTCGCGAAGGATAGCCCCTCAACCAAGATCAACATTAAAGACGATAGCGGTAGCGCCAGCACAATGTCATATGAGACCGGCGGCGCAGCGACGGCTACGAAGGCTGCCGCTGCAAGTGGGCCGGTCAGTCGCGGTTATACCGAAGAGATTGAACACTGGGCGTATTGTATCCGCGAGAATGATCCCGACGTGCGACCTCGTTGCCACCCGGAAGTTGCCTTGGGCGACGCCGTGATGGCTCTCACAGCCCGTTACGCCATGCAGTTAGCGAGCGAAGGGAAAGGGGGCTACGTCAAATTCCAGGAAGAGTGGTTTGACTACAAGCATGACGCTACGCCTGACGGTAGCGATGTCAAGGCGGAAACGCAATCGCTCCGCGAAATGGCGTAAGCCGACGATGCGGTAAACGCGTCGTTGGAACAGAGCCATAATGACAAACCGCAAGCGTATTTGCTTGCGGTTTTTGTTGCGCCATTTCCAATTGCCTTTCCGTGCGCCGTCGCTACAGGCTTCGAAGGAATGTCAGCAACGCTTGGAGATCTTCGGGCGATGCGTCGTAAACTTCTCCGTGTCGGTGCTTGATCAAAACATCTTCCAGGCTGCGGGCGCGATTATCATGAAACAACGTAGGCCGCTGGCTTACACCGCGTAGGGAAGGTGGGTTGAACTTACGTCGGCCGTGCGCGTCTTCCAAGCCTACGTCATAAACGGCGGGCGTTGTGTAAGTTGGAGGGCGATGGCATTCGACGCAGCCTTGTGTTTCAAAGACCTTTTCTCCCCGCGCTCGTGCTTCCTCATCGATCTGCCCGCGCGCTGCCAAGATCGACGGTGGCGGCTTCAATGTACGCATATACGCCGCCAAGGCTGACGTATTCTCGTCGGTGGCGTGCATTTCCTCGTGGTCGCGCATCGTGATTGTGATCGATTTGTGGGCTTGCCGCTGCAGAGAATCCTGTTGGCCGCTCCACGTCCAGGGCCCTGTGTCACCCACGCCCAACAACGAGAGCACGCGTTTCGGCGCACCAAACCCATCGTCGCTTAGATTGTCATTGAGCAGGCCGTTGGAATGGCCCTCTGTGTGGCAACTGTGGCAACTGTACCAGCCGTCCAGCGAGAATCTCGCGTCGTAGAACAGGATTTCGCCACGGTCAGCGTTGGTGAGTTCCGGCTGCGGCCCGAGCGATATGGTTTCGACGACTTCTTCACTTTCCAGGTCCAGCACGGAAACCGAATCGTCAAAATGGTTGGCAATAAAGGCGAATCGCTCTTGCTCGTCAAACGCTACGGCAATTGGACGTCGGCCGACTGGCCGCTGGTAGAAAGGTTGCAGCGGCGCCGAGCGGTAGGCCACTTCATTAACGCCCGCCAAGGCAATCACGGTTTTCCCGTCTTGCGTGACGGCAACCGCGCTGGGATCGCCAGTGGCCGCTCCAGGACGACCGAGCGGGTGCAGGCTCCATCGGGCCAAGTCGAATACTTGCGACTCGTGACCAAGCGGACGATTCCCTGCATCCATCGTCAGGTCGACTAAGGGAATCGAACGAACAACGTTGCTCATCACCGTACCCCAGAACACACGGTCGCGCGTGGTGGGAACGGCCTCATTCAAAATTTGATGCGAAATCAATAATTCTCGCTCGTCGGCGTCGGCTGCAATACCGCTTATGTTATGGCCATCTAGGGTGCGTATCGCTAATAGGCGAGCCGAATGCGGATCAATGACTGCCAACCGGCCACCAAACGCATCTGCAACCACCAGCGGGGAACCATCGCGCGCGAGCCATTGTTGGCGGGGAGCAAATGGCAGGTCGACCTTCTCTCGTAAACGCAATTTTGGGACTTTGCCATCCAATTCGGGCGGGACGATGTCGACCAGACACACTTGGTGGGCCCACAAAGACGTGACCGTGCAAAACGTACCGTCGCGGGCGACACGCACCTGAACTGGATCGGCTGGAAGCGTCAAATACTCCACCACCTGGCCAGTTCGGCTGTCAATTAACAGCAAGCGGTCGGCGCCCGAGTCGGCGGCTAGCAGGTACGTCGTGCCGGGAATGGTTACAACATCCTCAAGCTGTTCCCCAACGGAGTATTCCTCCGTTACCTTGCGGGTAGAAAGGCCAATGATCGAGAGACTTCCGCTGCGTCGGTTGGCGACCCACAGACGCTCGCCCTGGACCACAAGTGCAATGGGGCGACGGAGCTGGGGCGTTGAGCGTTGCTCGGCCATTGCATTGAGCGAGGCGTGGCAAGCGAAGAGGAGAGCAGGCCACACCATCCGCCAATGGCCTACACGTAAAAGGCGATTCATCATATCAATCCCGGATCGAGTGCGTCGGCAGGCATTCAGCACCGTCTGACCAAGTATTGCAGAGGAGGAATGCCGACTCGTCCCAATCAGTGTGCGCTTCGGGGGGCGCTATTTCAATCACATACTCCGCCTTGAACAGACTCTTGCCTTATTCCGTGGGCGTCAATTTACGGCCGATAAAGCGGTAGTACGGCGCTCGCAGCAGCGGTAGATAAGGGACTTTGGCTCGGTGTTCACTGAAATGTACCGGCTCAAAGTAGCGATGTAGGAAGTGCACGTGATCGGGAGACAAGTACACGTTGTCGTTCGCAAACCATGCCGGCCAGAAGGTGCGCGTGAACCAGGGGTGTCGCTTGAGTCCATCAGGCGGATATTTGCGGGAGACATAGAAGTCCACCACCCCGATATGGCCCCCAGGTTTGAGCATGGTGCGGGCATTGTCGATCGCGGCGAACCAATCGGGAATCATGGTAAGCGAATAAGAGAACGTTACCACGTCGGCCGAACCTTCCGCTGGGTGGAACAACGTGGCGTCGGCCTCGATGGCCTCGACGTTCGTCCAGCCGCGCGCCGCGACCCGTCGCCGCGCCACTTCCAACAGCGACGGCGATAAATCCACCACATATACCTTTTTCAGGCGATGAATTCGGTCGGCCAAGTACTCTAGGTTAGCCCCGGTGCCGCCGCCGAGGTCGACCCAGACGCCGCCTTCGGGCGCAGGAAGATCACGCCACAATTCTTCTCGGCCGTGGAGTAACCGGCGCCGAAACTCATCATAGATTTCTGCCTGGCCGGCGTAGAAGCTTTCTAGACGCGCGGCGTGATCCTTGCCGCGGACGGGTTTGAGAGTCAGGTGAAACAGCACCTTCAGGTCAGAAAGCAAACCCATGACACACGGCGTTTGATGCTTCGCAGCGACCCACTCGCCGCCGCCAGGAAACCGAGCAGCTTACGCAGCCACATCGGCGATCGAGAAGCTGCCATACGTATGCACGCGATCTTGCGAGTGAAGTTCGCTGGCCAAGTCACGGTGGTAGTGCAACAACTCGCCCACCTCGCGTAGCTGTCCGTTCACACGCACCCTGGCGCGGTCAACAAAATCGGTCCGCAGGCCGCCACTGCGCCATAGCACGCGGGCGTTCGGCGCTGCACGGTCGAGAATTGCTTGCCATTCGGCTTCCAGCAGCCAGAAGAACCGATCACTGAGCCAGTCCATGTGATCCAGTAGTACGAAGCGCGAAATTGGCTCCTTATGCGTGGCGAGAAAACCTTGCACCGAGTTCGTGGCGATGTGCACCCGGTCGACGAGCCCTTCCTTGAGAAGCTGGAAGTTCTCCGGTTTTAAGTATTCGGGGCAACAGTTCGGCGAGTATCGGCCGGTTAGATAAACTCGCCAAAAATAGTTGTCTTTAAGCGGTAGCTTAGCGAACACCGCCTCGACACAGTCCTGCACAAACTTGACGATTCCGCCTTCGTAGTCACGTTCGACCTGGCGACGCTGCGCCCTTGGAACGCCAACAAGCGACAATGTTGTGTCACGATTGATGGCGAAGCACATGGGTTTGGACCAGAACCGGTCTCGCAGGTGTTCGTCGTAAATGCGGCGCTGTTCCTCGATTGATTGAGCCTCAAGGATTTCGGTTACATAGGGACGAACGCGAATTGCCTTGTCGATATACAAATTCACCAGGCGGGCAAAACCGCCCGCCGTGCCGCGAAAGTAGAACGGTCGTCGCTGGTTACCGAAGAATTTGCGGATTCGTTGGTCCCAGTACTTTTGCGCGAAAGGTGAAAGCGCCCCCCGCAATTTCTGCCGATAGACCGTACCAATCCCCGGCAAGTATCCGTTACCCCACAGACTCCAAAAGTCCTCGTACTCCAAACGTCGGATGCTGGCAATCTTTAATTCCAACAACGCATTTTGCCGCGGGTTGAGATCGACAGCGTGGACCGCCTTGGGGCCGGTCAGGGCGTAGTCCAACGTATTGCATCCGGCTGAGGTGATGACCACGATCGTGTCGTCCGGTCCTACCTCCAAGGCGATGCGGTCAAGTCGCGGGTCTTCCCAACAGGTGTTGTACACCAAGTTATGCCGGTGGACTAAATTGAAAACCCGGCCGCTAAGCCAGTCCAAAGGCGCCATAGGAGATGAGCCAACAGGAAGAAAGCGCGGATTCGTTAACGTGTGAAGGGGCATGCGCCGTTGGGTCCGCGCTGGGACGCAGACACCGTCGTTGTGCGGTGGATTGTACCGTGGCTTAACCTGTTCGCAAGGTGACGCCTGGTAATCGGAGGTAACTGTTCCGTGGACGCCGCGACGTCTTCGGTGGTCTTACGAGCCGTCGTCTTTAATTGGTAGCCGGGGGCGCTTCACCGAATGGCGCGTTGTTGGCCTTCCACTCTTGCTCTTTTCGCGCGCGGACAATTTCCCAAGCGGATTCCATGAGGGGAACTGCACAACCGCCTTGTCCCTTACACGAGTTCAACCCGGGATTCTCGCCGCAGCCGCCTTGCCCCTTGCAAGCGTTTTCACCAGCGCACGAGTGGCGTTCGTAGGTTGCGCATTGCCCTTGTCCGCGGCATTCATTTGCACCGCCAAAGCCTTGCCCACGACAATCGTTCAGACCGCGGCACAAATGCTTTTCGCCTGCCGCCACGGCGTCGTTATTACTGCTAGCGCCGTTGGGAGCGGTTTCTTGACGGCAACCGATCGCAGCGCCCGTCATCATGCCGCCAAACGCTGCCGCCGCTAAGCGATTAAAGCTGCGGCGGTTTAGTCCCTCTTGACTCATTTTTGGCTCCTTAGATGTTTCTCATTTTGGCACAGCGATAACGTACCAACTTACTCGCGAATGTCCAACAAGGGTCGCGAAGTCGGTTCGGCTTGCTTACTCTCGCTTGCGTCAAAACACGTCTGGCTCTAATGGGCCGCTTTCAGGAAGGAAATCGCGCAGAGGACAACTTTCGCAAATGGGCTGCTTGCGGCAATGTTCGGTTGCAACACGAGCCAACAGAGCGTGGAATTGCTGATACGTTACGACGTCGTGCACCAGGTTGCTTTCCACGAACTCCTTGATCGCGTGATAATCGGCTCCGAACTCAATCCACCCGTGACGCATCAGCACGCGGGCCGTGCCAGCTTCAACGGGAAATGCTGGTAGCCGCGCTGCGTAGAGGGTGAGCAGGTCCGCAGTTTCCGGCCCGATGCCGTTAATGGTGAGCAGCTCGTCGCGCACTGATTGTGGGTCGGCGGCAAAGAGAGACTCCAGCGATCCCTCGTGTTGCTCAACAATGTGGCGCATCAGGTTCTTTAGTCGTCGGGCCTTCTGCCGAGAAGAGCCTGCGGGCTTGATTAATTCCTCAAGTGCTTCGTCGCCCAACTGGTATAGTGCTGGAACACTTAGCGAGCCGGCTTCTTTGAGGTTTATGAGAGCTCGTTCTACGTTTCGCCATGTCGTTTTATGGGATAGTACGACGCCCACAGTCACTTCTAAAGGTGATTCCCCAGGCCATCCAGCTTTCGGGCCATAGGCGGCCAACAGACGCTGGTAAACCTCGTCGTATAAAAGCGACATGGATGTTGATTCGTCCCGATCTTGGTTGTACTCTGCGACGGTAGACGGGCTGAAGCCTTTCCTGCGGCCATGCTCGTGTGATCGGAGTTCGCGTTTGTCAATCCCAAGCCTTAGCAGAAATTTGATCGCTGTAAAACTCCCTTTGTTGCGATTTCCCGCGCCGTTTATAATACCCGTACCGCGACAATCGTTGCCGGGTTGGTATGTATCGCAGCATTGCGAATAAAGGAATAAACGACGTGCTATCGGTCAGGCCTAAAGTCGCCGAGTTGGTCTTTCAACTTTACGGCCGCTCGCTTCATCCAGAACTTTTCGAAATCTATGAGAGCCGTGAGCTGGAGCGTGGCGGTTATCGTGTACGCGTCGACATCACCAGCGCAGGCCATGTCGTTTCATGGCGGTACGATGGCTTGACGCTGACCGAGGTAGCCGCCTCGGCCCATCATCCTCTTCCGCAGAAACGGCGACTCATGTCGTACCGCTTGCGAGGCGAGCGCGACGACCGTATCGAGTGTCGCGGCGGCGTGGTCTACCAAATGAACTTTCAACTTGAGACGGTGGACCCCCACGTATTTTGGACATTCCAGCAGGAACTTGCGCACGATGGCCAGCGTCAAGGAATGCTTTACACTTTCGACTCGAGTGGCCGTATGGCGCTAGGCGCACTGAGCTATATCTACCTCGAAACTCGCAATCGCAATCTTTTAGTGCAGGCATTCCATACTTTCCCCGATGACTACGCGATTGTGAAAAGCCAATCGTCGTTCCAGCTCCCGTAGTCGTTGAAACGGGGTGATAGGGGAGAAGCGCGGCGAAACCGCGGGGTGAACAACATCCGCGGAGATCGCCCGGGGCAAGCGAGTTTCTTAGCTCATGAGAAATTCCAGAATCGCTGCGTTGGCGTTGGCTGGCGATTCTAGGGGAGCAAGGTGGCCTGCGGTGGGAATCTCCACAAACTTGCCCTGCGGTGTAACGTCGGCCATTTGACGCATCTCTTCGGGTGGGGTAAGGCGGTCGTCTTGGCCACACAAGTACAGCACGGGAATCTGAAGCTGGGGCAGAAGGGACGTCGAATCGGGACGTTCGGCCATTCCCCGTAAGGCCGCCGCGATAGCCTCTGGGTGAGTCGCCAGCATGACGCTTTCCATTGCGGCCACCACATCAGGTTGTTGTTGGAGCGTTTCCGGTGCGAAGAGTTTCTCCTTCATGGATTGCGCAACCATCGCGGCCCCTTCGCGGAGCACGCGTTCGGCGGTCTCTAGCCTCGTCCGGGCCGCTTCAGGTGAGTCAGGCGTCGCTCGGGTGTCGCATTGAATGAGTCGCCATAGACGTTCGCCATATCGAGCGGCGAATCGCCAGCCCACATAACCGCCCATTGATAAACCACAAAAGGCAATCGGCTCATCCACGTCCAGGGCGTCGAGTAACGCCGCCAAGTCGTCGGCCAACTGGTCCATAGTCAACACGCCACTGGCCGCGTCGCTATGGCCGAAGCCGCGCAAGTCGGGAGCGATCACGCGGAAGTGGTTTGCTAAGGCTTCGATTTGCCGGCTCCACATGGTGTGGTCCAGCGGAAAACCGTGGACCATCAGAACGGGGCGTCCGGCGCCCTGCTCCTCAACATTGAGCCAAACTCCACCGAGATCAATGCGTTTTACGCCCATGACGGCACCAGAGTGCGGAAAACCCACTGCACGAACAGTGCAATGGCAATGAAGAGCAGGCATGCATCAAGGGCTCGCGAGCGCCATGCTGGCAAACCCCGCCGCATGCGAGCAAGCTGGAAAACTCGAAACGGAATTTGGAACACCGCGGCGGCAAAAAGCAGGATCCCTGCCGGGTTATACCGCCAAGCCGCAACCACGTCGCCGTGCGCCAAGCTGATAAAGCACCGCGTTAGTCCGCATCCAGGGCAGTCAACACCCACCAGACGTTTGAATGTGCACAACTCTGGCAAGGGGACGTTGAGGATGGGAATCACCACGGACTCTCCTCCTGGCGCCTGAAGCACTGCTGCGAGTGCAAGAGGGATGACTGCTAAGCCAAGGAAGATCCAATGGCTCGTCGCTGGATAACGTTTGGCCATGCCGACCGTCGGCGCAGCGGGCGCTTCGTCCGTCACTAGTTCGAGGACTTTTTCGTCGATGCTTGTTGTTCCTTTTTGAAGAATTCGAGTTTGCGTGCAATTTGAGCCGAGTGCGCCTCATGCTCGACTGCCTGCATTTGGTATTTGACCGCGTTGTCGAGATCGCCCACGGCGTAATAGCAATGGGCCAAGGTGTCGAGGTAAGCGCCCGTGTTCGGCCGCAGTTTGAGCGACTCATGGCTCAACCGCAGGGCTTCCTGAAAGTCGCCAAATGTGTTGGCGACGAGCCACGCGTATTGATTATTGAACAGCGATAGCAAATACTCGGCCTGCTCTCGCAGTACGTCATTATTTCCCAGACGCTCCATCTGCTGCCGCTGCTGGTCAATCTGTTGGCGAAAAGATTGGGCGGCCGCTTCCACCAGGCGGCGAGCCTTCTCATGTAAGGTAGGATCGTTGCGACTCGCTTGGTAGAGAGCGATCAGCACATCGGCTTCGGTCGGATCGTATTGCACCGCCTCTTCCAAGTATTCTTTTTGTTTTGCCGCATTACCCTGGCGCCGTTCATGCTCGGATAGGAAATAGTACATGCGGCTCCGCAAGCCAGCCGGATCGTACCGCGATTGCACCACGCCGCGCTCAACGTTTTGGTCCTTGTCCATTGCCGCGACCAGCGGCCGATAGACTTCAGCAGCTTCAGCGTCACGCTCATGGTCGTGAAGCATTTCGGCCAGCCGTTGCCGCGCCTTAAGGCCGGTTACCGATACCAACGGCTCCTTATCGAGAATGAATCGGTACTCGCGCTCGGCCCATTCCACCAGCCCGCGGCTTTGGTGGAGACGGTAGGCCCATTCATAGCGTTCGGTCATGTTCTCATTGGGAACCTCAAACGCACGGCGCGCCGTCTGCTCGGCCAACGCTTTTTGTCCGCGTTTGAGTTGTGCTTCAGCCAAGCGGTACATGAGGAGCGCGTCTTTATCAAACAAGTCGGAGTACCGGGCTGCGATCTCGTCTACAAGCGGCCACGCCTCGCGGACCATCAGCCAATCCACCATTTCGATGATCTGTTCCCGCGCTCCTTGCAGTAAGGCGACGGCCCGCCGCATGGCGTCTTCGGCCTCGCTTTGGCGGCCGTGTCGCAAGAGGAACTCCGAATGCCATCGGAGTAGATCGAGGACAAGTTGCCGACTGGTGGTTCCTGGAAACTCCTCCAGCGTACGCTGCTCTTCGAGAGTAACCGTCTGCCAGGCGTCGAACGTTGTCTCCGGATCGCGTAACGTTTGGGCGTATGTGCGCAGCCAATCGGCGGCAGGGCGGCGGCTTAGCTCCATGGTCCGTTCAATCGCTACAGCCAGCCGTTCGCGTTGAGCTGTATCGTCTGGGGATGGCTGCGACATGACCAACAATGCCGCCTGCTTTGAGAGAACCGGGGATCGTTCAAACCTTGCCAAGCGGGCCAACGCTTCGGTCCCTGCCCATTCTGGAAGCTTGGCCAATTGGTCCATCAGTGTTTTGCGCTGCTTGTCCTTCTTTTCGCTGTAACCACGGAGGATACGTTTGACCTCAATCGGGTCGTCTTCGTGCGCCCAGTCAACGGTTAGGCTTCGCACGAGAAACTGCGCCCGAAGTGAAATTTCGATGTCTTCGTGATTCTGAGCTTCATACAACGCATCAAACGCCGTTAACCCAAGTCGCTTGAGCTCACTTTGAGCCCGTTCGCGGGTCGCATACTGTGGAGCGCCAAGTTGCTCGATTAACTGTTGTATGCGGGCTTCCAGCGCGGCAAGGTCAGAGTCGGCGCGGGCGGTGGGAGCAACCTCCTGGCCTTTATCAGCAGCGCGTAAAGTAAAAGACGGTAGAATGGACACCAGCGACACGACCGCCAACCCTCCCAACCATGTGGTAAGAGAGAAGGAGCGGCTCAAGAGGCGCGGGTGGGAGAAGGACATACGCAAGCTCATGCGCGGCCTCGCAAACTGCCTCGGAGCATAAAGAGGGGGGGACTATTTCAGGATACCCCGCCCCCTAGACGCCAACAAGACGGAAGTATCTCCATGCACCGGGCCGTGCCTCACGATAACACTTCCCTCAAAGTGCACGTGCGACGATTCGGACCCCCATTGCACATCATCAAGACGAAGGCGGGCCAATGCCGCGTTACGAGCGCAACTTACGCTCGAAGCCCACGACACCACTTACCGTCGGAAGGCGCGTAACGCGCCGCCGCGAGATCCAGCTTCTTGGTTGAATGACCTATCGCCCGCAATCTCATTGCTTCGCCTTTCATGGCAGGAATTATCGATGGATGTTGCGCCCTTGTTCTGCGACCGTTGCCTAAAGCAGCTCCGTTTCGGCCAGAGTGAATTTTACGTCGTGCAAATCGAGGCTGTGCTGGATCCGACGCCTCCCGAATTCACTCACGAGGATTTAACGCGGGATGTTACCTCGGAGTTGAATGCTCTAGTGCAGCAGTTGAATCAACTTTCGCCCCAAGAAGCCAGCGACCAGGTACACCGCAAGCTAAGGCTTTATTTGTGCTTGGCTTGCTATGGCAAATGGATTGAAAACCCAACAGGCAATTGACTTGTATTGCCCTAATGGCGTGGCATAATGCACCGTTGATGGGTCGCCCTGGCGGTCGGTCCGGTTCTTGTCTTCACTTCGGGAGATGACCATGAAGGTGCGTCGTTGCTTCACCTGGTTATACGCCCCCGTGTTGGGTGCGGTGTTGGTTTCGTCATCTATGTTGGCCGCCGATGAGGCTTTTCAGAAAGGAACGCCGGATCTGAAAGCGGCTGGCTCCTTGGCCTTTGCTCCCGAAGGAGTTCTTCTCGTGGGCGACTCGCGGAGCGCTGCAGTATTCGCCATTCAAACGAACGACATTTCGGGTGAGCCCCAGAAAGTGCAATACAACGTGGAGGGCGTCAACGAGCAAATTGCGGCGCTCTTGGGCGCCAGCCCGCAAAGCATATTGATTGAAGATCTGGCGGTTAATCCCTTGAGTGGCAATGTTTACCTATCGGTATCGCGCGGCCGCGGGCCTGACGCTACGCCGGTCATTGTACGTATTGATGGCGCGGGCAAGATTTCTGAGTTGCCACTGAAAGACGTGGTGTATGCCAAGGCGCCGCTGCCCAACGCGCCAGACGCGAACGCCACCGATCGCCGGAGCCAGTCATTGCGGTTGCAAACGATCACGGATCTCGAGTACGTCGACGGCCGCGTCTACGTTGCTGGTTTGTCAAATGAAGAATTCGCGTCGAACTTGCGGTCGATCCCTTACCCGTTCGGTGAGGCCGATCGTGGCGCCAGCGTCGAGATTTTCCATGGCGCCCACGGAAGGTTCGAGACCCAGTCGCCTGTGCGTACATTTACCCAATACACCATTGCGGGCGAACCGCACTTGCTCGCCGCTTATACGTGCACGCCCTTAGTGAAGTTTCCTGTCTCGCAGCTCAAACCGGGGGAGAAGCTGCGAGGCGTCACAGTGGCCGAACTGGGAAATCGTAACCGTCCGCTTGATATGTTTGTCTATCAGAAGGACGGCCAAGATTACATTCTGATGGCGAATAGCAGCCGCGGAGTAATGAAAATTCCAACGGCAGGAATTGACCAAATTGAGCCTATTATCCAGCCCGTGGCGGACAAGGCGGGCCTCAAGTACGAAACGATCGACGATCTGCAAGGCGTTGTGCAACTTGATCGTCTGAACGGAGAACGGGCCGTAGTACTCGTTCAGAATGAAAACGGTCGCATGGACCTTCGTTCGATTGATTTGCCGTAAGCGGACCACTTACAAAAGCTGGCTGGCGGTGGACTGCTGTACCGCCAGCCAGCCGACACATCGGAAAAATAGTCTGCGTCTCCGGAAGCGACTCCCACGGAGCGTCGTGTTGCCCGAACAGTTGCTTCTTAGGGCGTTCTGTTGTGCCGCTCATCTTCGCCCGAATCCACGTCTCCCCATGTACACCCCGCAAGTTGCATTTCGATGGATAGCCTTGTTGGCGTTGGCCTTTGGCGGGGGAGTACATTGCCCATGTTGGGCCGAAGACCGCAACGCGACACCTCGCATTGAGTTGCGAACAACTGACAACGGGGCGCATCGATTGGTCGTTGTGGGCCTTGACCCGCAGACGTTGGCGGACCTGGAAGAACGGCAACGCGCCAATGCGCTTTCTGCGGTATTAAAGGTTTATGTTGGCCAGCGCCCGGATGATACACGTCCTGCGATGCTCGGCGACACAAGTCTGGCAGACAAGATGCTTCTGTTTGAACCTCGCTTTCCCTTTGAAGCGGGCGTGGACTATTGTGCGGTTCTTCGGCTCGAGGAGCCAGCGCCTTTGTCAGTCACCCGTGCGTTTCGTTTAGAGAAGTCGGTGGTGGAGCAAGCCGTCGTCTCGCAGGTTTATCCCACAAGCGGTGTGGTTCCCGAAAACCTGCTCAAGTTTTACCTGCATTTCTCGCGCCCGATGAGCCGTGGCGAGGCGTACCGACATGTGGAACTACTCGATAGCGACGGCCACCGAGTCGAACTGCCATTTTTAGAGTTGGGTGAAGAATTGTGGGATCCGACGGGCACTCGCTTCACGTTGTTCTTCGATCCTGGCCGCATCAAACGCGGGCTTAAGCCACGCGAGGAAGCCGGGCCGGCGCTGGAGGAAGGCAAGTCATATACCTTGGTCATTCGCGCAACGTGGGCCGATGCTCAAGGTGAGCCACTGGCGCGCGAATTTCGCAAGACATTCCGAGTTGGCCCACCTGACGATGTCCAACCGCGTCTCGCGAATTGGCGATTATTGCCGCCGATAGCGGGCACGCGTCAACCGCTGGAGTTGCGTTTTCCCGAGCCCATGGACCATGCGATGCTCGAACGTGTGTTGCAAGTGACGGACGCCGGCGGAAGGCCGGTCACGGGAAAGATCGCGGTATCCGAAGGGGAAACGTGTTGGCGGTTCATTCCGGAACGCCCTTGGCGCGCGGGCGAGTATCGGCTGGTTGTAGAAACGACTTTGGAGGATCTTGCAGGTAACAGCTTGGCGCGCCCCTTTGAAGTTGACATAACTCGTCCGGCACAAGAGATTCGTCCGCCGAAGACGGATAGTCTGCTTTTCTCTGTAGGGCCGTAAGTTGGCGCCGGCGGTTTGGTGGCCAGGTAAGGGAACCAGCCTCTGCTAAGCCAACTGCGCGAGGCGCCAACGCCTTGGTAGGGGCTGTGCGGCGGGGAACGGCGGCAACCGAGCCGTGGCGATCGCTCGGTCTATGTGGGATCTCTCTATCGGGCTACGTCGGGGCTATCTAACGGCCAAGCTCTTTTTGCTGCGTTCCGTCGTCACGTCGGAACAATTGGGCAACCGGTAATGAATTGGCCAGCGTCGATGAACTGTATGGTGCGAGTAACTGGTATCTTCGTGCCGCTTTTGTCAGATAAGACGGGATGGCTGGGTAAGTTGCGATGCATTTTTGATTCATCGGACGCGGCTTTTGGGACGCATCGCGGGTTTTCACAATGTACGTATGCAAGTACCTTCTAGTTTTCTACGTTTCAACCGCTTGATAAACGGTGCGCCATGACTGCTCCGGATTCTTCTTCACATTCCAACTCGGGGCGCCGAACGCCGGCGCCGATCCGATTTCTCTTTGAAAATTCACTCTTTCTCATCGGCGGCGCTTTGGCGGCGCTGATTTGGGCAAACCTCGACCCGACGCATCGGGACGAGTCAGGCCACGTTGTCGAGCAAGGGTCGTATGAGCACTTCGTCCATTACGACCTAACGCAATTGTTCTCGATCGAGTCGGAAGTGGAGATCTCTGAGCATTCGGAAGGCGATGACGGCAACCACGCTAGTCATGGCTTAACGGTGCACTTCTTGATCAACGACATTTTGATGGCGTTGTTCTTCGCCATTGCCGGAAAAGAAGTGTGGGAGGCGCTCTTGCCCGGTGGGCCTTTGTCGAACCCGCGCAAAGCACTGACGCCGCTTTTAGCAACTGCCGGAGGGGTGATCGGGCCTGCGCTGGTCTACGCAGCTGGAGCGTATGCCTTAGGGCACTGGGACACGCTGGGACGCGGCTGGGCGATACCGTGTGCAACGGACATTGCCTTTGCCTACTTGTTCGCCCGAATGATTTTCGGGGCGGGACATCCGGCCATTGCGTTCTTGTTGCTACTGGCGATTGCCGATGATGCGGCCGGATTGATCATCTTGGCGGTATTTTATCCAAGCGGTGACTTGCATTTGACGTGGCTGTTACTTGCGGTGGCCGCGATGATCGTCGGTATCGTGTTTCATAAGGTGTTGCGGCTGCAAAGCTTTTGGTGGTATCTGCTGATTCCGGGGATTATGTCGTGGTGGGCGTTTTTCAAGGCGGGCATTCATCCGGCGTTGGGCCTTGTTCCCATCATTCCCGTTATGCCGCATGCACATACCGACTTGGGCATCTTCGCTCGTGACGAAATGGGACGGGATGACACACTCAACGAGTTTGAGCATTGGTGGAAAAACCCAGTTGAGTTGATCCTTGGGCTTTTTGGGCTTGCGAATGCCGGCGTAGTGTTCAGCAGTATCGGTACAGGGACTTGGCTGGTCTTGGCGGGGTTATTGCTTGGTAAGCCACTGGGCATCACGCTGTTTACGTGGACCGCGGAAAAGATCTTCCGTCTGGAAATCCCGGCAGGCATGAACTACCGCCAGATCGTGACGATGGGCATGGTTGCGGCCATCGGATTTACGGTGGCGTTGTTTGTCTCGACGGCTGCGTTTCCGACTCCTGGCCCGCTTCAGGACTCGGTGAAAATGGGCGCTCTCCTTAGTTTTGGCGCTGCTGCGTTGTCGTTTGTTTTAGCCCGGCTGTTGGGAGTGCGCCCCCAGCCGACTGCCTAGACGAGATCAGGGAAACGCGTTTCGAGGCGCAAGGCGTCGAATCGCACGGCCAGGGCCTGAGATGAAAACTTTACTTAGGCCCGCGGATGAAACTGATTATGGACCCTCTTTAGCCGCGAATGGTCCACATGCGTGTAGATTTGCGTGGTCGCGATACTGGCGTGACCTAACATCTCTTGGACGCGGCGCAGATCGGCGCCGCCAGCCAAGAGGTGTGTGGCGAAGCTATGCCGCAGCGTATGCGGTCCAATGTCGGGTGGCGCTCCCACGCGGGCGGCGTACTTCTTGACCAACTCCCAGATTGCTTCCCGGCGAAGCCGCAATCCACGCCGCGAAAGGATGAGCCAATCGGTCGCTAATGGCGCGCGGCTCGCCAGGATCGGGCGTTCCTCGGTCAGGTAGTCGTGTACAGCTTGTGCCGCGCGTCTTCCCATGGGCACGAGTCGCTGCTTGTCGCCTTTGCCGTGGCACAGGCAGTACCCCTCGTCCAAGTGGACATCGTTCAGCCGCAATGCTGATAACTCGGAAGCGCGGCAACCCGTGGCGTACAGCAGTTCCAGCACCGCTCGGTCTCGCCGCCAGTAGGTGTCCGACTTTCGTGGTGCAGCAAGGAACCGGTCAACCATTTGCGGCGAAAGCACATGGGGCACGCGCTGCCAAAGCTTTTGGCTGCTTAACAGATCCGCCTGACTGTCGGTGAGCACCCCCTCCAGTTGCAGATAGCGGAAAAAAACCTTCAGCGAAGCCAGGCGCCGCGCCACGCTGGTTGAGGCCAGCCCTTGTTCGTGCAGCCAACCGACGTAATCCGAAAGCTCACGAATGGTGAGCTTGGGAATAGACCGCCCATTAAGCCACTCGCGAAAGTGCTGCATATCGCGTGTGTAGGCGGCCACGGTATTGGGCGACAACCGACACTCGCTGCGCAAATAGTCTTCGAAGGCAGCGCACCACTGCACCGCCACATCGCCCGCGAGCTTGGGAGTCGGGGGGGTGAGTTTGGGTTTAATAGCCATGGCGTAGGTGTGTTTCGGCCTTTACCTCGCCCACCATTAAGGGGCGACGGGGCAACGGAACGACCGACGCGTCCGGTTCGCCCTAAGACGCCGGTTATGCCGCTTGCGCCATGGGAGTAAAAATTCTTGGTGATGCACTGCGCACGCAAACCAACGGACCTACAGAATCGCGTTCTAGAGTTGAAAGGAGAAAACTCTTTCATCATGCAGTGAACCATGAATGTTCTTGTCACCGGCGGTGCGGGATACGTTGGCTCGCACACTTCGCGATTGCTGGACCGGGCGGGGCATACCGTATGGATCTACGACAATCTTTCCCAAGGGCATCGCGAAGCGGCCCTTCCCGGCCGGCTGATTGAAGGCGACCTGGCCGATGGCGCTGAACTGCGGCGTGTACTGAAGACGTTACGCATCGACGCTGTGGTGCATTTCGCCGCCTATAGCTTGGTGGGAGAGTCCGTCGTAGCGCCGGCCAAGTATTACGGCAACAACGTGGTTGGTGCCTACAGCCTGCTCGAGGCCATGCGTGACTGCGACGTACGACGCATCGTTTTCTCAAGCACCACTGCGGTGTATGGCGCTCCAGATCACATACCCATTTCGGAGAACGAGACGCTTCGGCCGATCAATCCCTATGGGTTCACAAAGTTGGTTATTGAGCGAGCACTGGATGATTACGCACGCGCCTACGGCTTCGGCTTTGCAGCGCTGCGGTACTTCAATGCCGCGGGCGCTGCTCCCGAGGGCGATCTGGGTGAAGACCACTCGCCAGAGACACATCTAATTCCCCTTGTTTTGCAGACGGCGCTGGGGCTGCGCGCCGAGATCACGATCTTTGGCGATGATTATCCGACGCCCGATGGAACCTGTGTGCGAGACTATATCCATGTCGATGACTTGGGCGCCGCCCATGTGCTTGCGCTGGACCATCTACGCCCAGGCCAAGGACTGAAACTCAACTTAGGCACGGGCCGTGGCTATAGCGTTCGGGAAGTTATTGAGAGCTGCCGGCGCGTGACGGGTTTACCTATTCCGGAACGTATTGGCGAGCGGCGCCCCGGTGACCCGCCTTGTTTAGTGGCGGACGCTCGACGCGCCCAAGACATACTAGGTTGGCGGCCGCGTTATCTTGAGCTAGACGACGTAATCGAGACGGCTTGGCGCTGGCATAAGACGCATCCCTATGGTTACAAACGGTCTGTGCCTGCGATCGTCACAAGTGACGTCCGCGCCGTCGAGTCCCGAATTGCAGGGCTATAGGCCAATTCGCTTCTCTGTAAGGCAGCGATTGGATGGAAGGACTTGGCGCCAATCAGCGGCTCGCGGCACTAGCCCAAAGGGAGCATTGCGCCATTTCTTACGCAACATAAGTGGCGTGTTTCGACACGCAAGAAACATCCTCGCTTAGCCGATAGAAGTCACATACGCGCTCCGGTCAAGCGGCGATTTCTCGAACGCTCTTCGGCGGGAAGCCATCTGGTGATTGCCGACGGCCTTTCAATGCTCGCTGCGTGGCTTGTTGCCCAAGACCATCGATCGACATTACCGTGTCTCTGCATTCACGACAGGGCTAGATTTCGATCAAGTTGACCGGCTGCGCCAACTCCAGAGCTTCTTCTGGAGCGACGCCACAAAAAAGTACGAAGGGCGGAAAGATTCCTGATAGGTGCCGTTGCGGACCAAAATTGCTCCGCCGCGCCACTTTTGAAAAGTCCGGCCAACGAAAGATCGGCGTTCAATTGAGTTCAACTAGGCGACTCTCCCGCGGCAGGAGGCGATACTGCGTGGCAAGCTTGGCGGGCGCAGGCCCGTGCGTGCGACGCCACCTCATAGGATATGTCGAACTGTAGACTAAGCGCCCAGGTGACCGTCAGATCTCATAGCAAGAAATTTATGATCAACAAATCATCTTTCGACTTGGCGACTAATTTCCGCGGTCGCGTGTTTTCGGAGTCCGGCGGTCTGTTTTCTCACCGCCGCTGACCTCGGTGCTATTCTTATCGCTTCCTGGTATGAGCTATTGGGGCAACTCCTTGCTTTGGTCTGTTTGGGTGGTGTAATTTAACTCGTAATGGTGGTGCTGGTTGTTCGGTGGGTATTGCTTTCTTTGAGGCGCTCTAAAGCAGCCCTTTGGAGCCGGACGCTAACCCGTTGCACCCTCGCTCTTTTCTCGTGTTAAAGAATTCCGCGCGAAGGGCGGTACCCAAGAATCGCGGGTTTGCTACATTACCAGGAAATCACTTGCTGAACATCGCCTTGAGGACGGGAGAGAAAGGAAAGAAACATGCCGCAGGTTTTTCATCCGAGCATGAACACCGTGTCGCGGGTGAGTATCTTCGGCGCGGTGTTCATTGTGGCGGCGATCTTTCTCATCCTGGCCATGGTGGTTCGCTCGCCCTATGTCACCAATGTGGGGGTGGCGCTGGACCAGCCAGTGCCTTTCAGTCACGAACACCATGTTGGCGATGCGGGAATCGACTGCCGCTATTGCCACACCAGCGTTGAAGACGGGCCAAATGCGGGTGTGCCCCCCACCAAAACGTGCATGAATTGCCATTCGCAGCTCTTTGTCGACAGTCCCATGTTGGCGCCGGTTCGGCAGAGTTTCCGCGATAAGCGACCGTTGCAGTGGAATCGGGTTCATGATTTGCCCGATTTTGCGTACTTCAACCACAGTATCCACGTGGCCAAGGGGATTGGTTGCACAACCTGTCACGGGCAGGTGGATAAGATGCCTCTTATGGCGAGAGAGTCGTCGCTGCACATGCAGTGGTGTCTCGACTGCCATCGGGATCCCGCTCAATTTGTTCGGGATCGTAAGGATGTGTTTAGTGTTGAGTGGACGCCGAAATCGCTGACGGATGAAGATCGGCAGCGGTTGGCTGATGAATATCACTTGCAGTCGAAAGATAGTTGTTACACCTGCCACCGGTGAGGTCGATGCCGCGGAAAGACGCCGCACAACTTGAGCCATTCCAGCAGCGGCTGGCCGCCGCCAAGGGCAAGAAGTATTGGCGCAGTCTGGAAGAGTTGGCTGATACGGAGGAGTTTCGAAGCTGGGCAAATCGCGAGTTTCCTGAGCAGGCTGCGGTCTGGAGCGAAATTGCTTCTCGGCGGCGGTTTCTTAAGCTCATGGCGGCTTCGTTTGCCTTGGCGGGGCTGCAGGGCTGTCGTCGGCAGCCCCAGGAAAAGCTTGTGCCCTATGTGGAGTCGCCGGAAGAAATTGTTCCGGGTGTTCCCTTGTTGTATGCCTCAGCGATGCCCATGGCGGGTGGCGCTGTAGGTGTCATGGTGGAGAGCCACGAAGGGCGGCCGACGATGGTTGAGGGGAACCCTCGTCATCCGGCGGTTGCTAATCCTGAATATCTGGCGGTGTCCGCGCCGGCGGGTATTTTTGCGCAGGCCTCGTTGTTGACGCTGTATGACCCCGATCGCTCGCAAACGGTGTTGCGCGAGGGGGTGATTTCTACTTGGAGCGAATTTGTTGCGAGTTTGCGGCCTCGCCTTGAGGCGGCTCGAGCTAATGGTGGGCGTGGCCTGAGGATTTTAACCGAGTCGGTTGTTTCGCCGACGTTGGCAGCCCAGCTGGAAAGGTTATTAAGCGACGAGTTTTTCCCTCAGGCTCGATGGTATCAGTGGGAGCCGGTTCACCGCGACAATGAATTGGCGGGTGCGCAGCTCGCCTTTGGGCAGCCTGTTGATGTGATTTATCACTTCGATCGGGCGGATGTGGTGCTGTCGCTGGGCGCTGATTTTCTAGGTGCTGGTCCGCGGCAAATTCGTTATTCGCAAGACTTTGCGCATCGCCGTCGGCTGCGCGAGGCGACTTTGGCTGACGGGATGAACCGCCTGTATGTGATTGAGAGCACGGTGTCGGTGACCGGCGCTAAGGCTGATCATCGGCTGGCGGTTCGGCCTGGGGATGTTGAGGTATTCACCCGTGCGTTGGCTAGTCGCTTGGGGATTGATGTGGGCGGCGAAGCGCCATTGCCTGAGGGTGTGCCCGAAGAGTGGGTGGCGGCGCTTATTGAGGATTTGCGGAGTTATCGATTGCGCGATGGTCGCGGGGCCAGTTTGGTTGTGCCGGGGGCTGAGCAATCGCCTGCCGTTCACGCCCTAACACATGCGATTAATCAGGCGCTCGGAAATGTTGGTACGACAGTGCGTTATGTCGAGCCGGTCGCGGCTCGGCCGGTAATGCACGTGGAGCAGTTGTCGGCTTTGGTGGAGGAGTTGAACGCCGGCGCTGTTGACACATTGATAATTCTGGGCGGGAATCCGGTGTTTACGGCTCCCGCCGATCTTGGCTTTGCCGAGGCGCTTGAGAAGGCGGCCTTTCGGGTGCATTCCAGTCTGTACGTTGACGAAACTTCCGAGCTTTGTCAGTGGCATTTGCCTGAAACGCATTGGCTGGAGGCATGGAGCGACGTCCGCACGTTCGACGGAACTGCGTCCATTGTGCAGCCCCTGATTCGTCCGCTTTATGACAGTGTGTCGCCACATGCGATCTTGGAAGCGCTGATGGGCGACAGCGCCGCCGACTCATACGATGTGGTGCGGAATTACTGGCGCAATCGCTGGTCGGCCGAAGGGGGCGAAGCGAATTTTGAGTCTGCATGGCGGGCTGCGGTGCATGACGGAGTTGTGCCGGGCACTCAATCGCCCGAGGCGTCAGTTGCGCTTGCTGGCGATCTTGCAACAAAGCTTCCGCCGGTCGAGGCCTTGTCGGGCAGTGGATCGACGGTCGAGGTTGATGTTGTTTTCCGGTACGATCCATCGATCTATGACGGGCGGTTCGCCAACAACGGCTGGCTGCAGGAGTTGCCCAGGCCGCTTACAAAGCTGACGTGGGATAATGTCGTCCATGTGAGTCCGCGCACGGCGGAGCAGCTAGGTCTGAAGACCGAAATGGTCGCCCAGCTTGAGGTGAACGACCGGGCGGTGCGTCTGCCGGTTTTTGTTACGGCTGGGCATCCCGACGGCGTTGTTACGCTAACGCTAGGTTACGGTCGGACACGTGTTGGGCGTGTTGGTGACGGCGTGGGCGCTAACGTTTATCCGCTCCGCACCAGTCAGGGGCAGTGGCGCGCGAGAGGTGAAATCTCGCGCACCCGGGATAGGCACGTTCTCGCCAAGACGCAGCATCATTTCTCCATGGAAGGCCGGCCGCTCGTGCAGGACGGCACTCACGCTCAATGGCGAGCTCATCCGCAGGACCCGCCATTCCTTGAAGCGGCGCATGGCGCTGGAGATCACGACGAAAACGGTTCTGGTCAACATGACCACGGCCATGGTCACCACCGCGGAGAGCACCCTTCGTTCTACGGCGACGACTGGAAGTACGAAGGTTACAAGTGGGGAATGGCCATTGACTTGACGTCGTGCATCGGATGCGGCGCCTGTGTGTTGAGTTGCCAGGCCGAAAACAACATCCCGGTCGTGGGTAAAGATCAGGTGATGGTCGGCCGGGAAATGCACTGGATTCGGGTCGATCACTACTACGAGGGTGAGGCGGAGGATCCTGCAGTGCACCATATGCCGGTGCCGTGCATGCATTGCGAGTTGGCGCCGTGCGAGCCGGTCTGCCCCGTGGCGGCCACGGTGCACGGATCGGAAGGTCTAAACGAGATGGTGTACAACCGCTGCGTGGGTACGCGTTACTGCTCGAATAACTGTCCGTACAAGGTTCGGCGATTCAA
>CAYWIS010000027.1:29833-39485 GCA_964458385.1 uncultured Pirellulaceae bacterium | reverse complement strand
GAGTTCATCGAAAAGCACGCCCTAGAAGTAAAGAACTTGGACGTGTAACAAACGCGGTCTGGAAAACGTCCAATCCGAACACTCTCCCGCGCCACTGCCGGCATGCGCAAGCACTGGCGTTTGGAGCCAAATCAACGTGTGCCGGGCGGCAGCGCGCGTTGACATCATCGCCGCCGCTTTGTTTGGCGCCCTCGGTGAAAATGGTGTTGAATGGCCCAAGTTCCTCTTGCGGGCCGCGCTTTGATCAACAGCGGTTCCTTCGCAGCCATGCCTGCTGTAGCAATTCTTTTGAGCAAGCGTCACAATGGTGGTTGGTTGGAATGTAGGCGTTATTGAACACCCGATGGCTTCTGTTACTTCTCCTCTGGACGATTTTGTTGTGCCGCCGTTTCCGGTGCGGCGGTTTACGGTTGAGGAGTATCGTCGGCTCGGTGAGTCGGGGGTGCTGGGAGAGAAAGACCGCGTTGAGCTGCTGGAAGGTTGGATTGTTCCGAAATTGATTCACAATCCGCCCCATGATGCTGCGATGGAGTTGGCTCAGGCGGCGCTAGCGGCCCGACTGCCGCCGGGCTGACGGGTGCGAGTTCAATCGGCGATCACCACGTCCGATAGTGAACCGGAGCCGGACGTGGCGGTAGTAAGCGGCTCCATTCGTGACCACGTTCAGCGTCATCCGCAGCCGCACGAGGTCGCCCTGGTGGTGGAAGTGGCCAACTCGTCGCTGTCGCTAGATCGCGCTAAAGCAACAATCTACGCCCGCGCGAACATTCCCGCTTACTGGATCATCAACCTCGTCGAGGGGCGGGGGGAATGCTACGAGGATCCCACCGGCCCGATCGCTGCTCCACACTATCGCCGCCAAACCCAGGCGACAGCCGGCGATCAAATTCCGCTGGTCATTGCCGGGCAGACGTTGCCGTCCATTTCTGTCGGCGAGTTGTTGCCTTGCTGAAAGCGTTCTTAGTTACCAGTCGGCGCGGCTAATCAATCGCAACGGGCATTTCATCGCGGCCGCGCGAAGCAGAACGAAGACGCCGGCAACGCACCAAAGGAAGGCATCTCCAAAGCCCCGCTATAGCGCCGCAATGAACAGACCCAGGCGGAGGCGCTAATCGCTACGACGGCAATCTCATTCTTCGGTCATGACATCCATGTGTGACACAAGAATGACTCTTCGTCGTCGATGGCTGCCGGTGGCGCCACCGGATCAGCGCGAAGCATCGGACGGGAACTCAGTTGAATCCCCCTACCGTGCAGAACTATGGCTCGTGCCGAAAAATCGGGGTGGGTGGTTTAATTGGGGGAGTGCAATTAACCGATAGAGTTGGTATGGCCTTCCCGCTTAGGTGGTATATCAACCGACTTGATGGAGAAAACCGCACTACCAACAGGGGACCACGCGGGACAGCGGCCGTTCTCCGAATCTGAAAGGGCTACAACCATGTTCGATAAAGAAGGAATGTTGAGGGCCCTTCTTTTGTGTCTTCCTGCCTTCATCGGGCTTGGATGTACGCATACGCAGTTGCGTTACAACACCGTTCATCAATCGCTAACGGTCGCAGATATTCATCAGAAACAAGTACTAAACAATCTGGCTAAATTTGTTCACGACCCCCATGCTATACCCGATTTCGCCTATGTAAATGCTGGTGCATCTGCGGTCGCGGATAGTGGCAGTCTGGGTTTCAGTGTTCTGTGGAACTGGGTGGGAACGGGCAATAATGGCCTGAGCGGCGGCGCGGCACGCGCAGCCAATGAAAGCTGGACTCTTACTCCTGTTACGGACCCGCGTCGGCTCGAATTAATGCGGTGTGCTTTTCAACGCGCTGTAAGTTCCTGCTACCCAAACCACGAGTCAGCAAGCTGTCCGAACTGCACAAAGCTATTCAACAAGTTCTATACGGGCAAACCATACGAAAAGGATAAAGGTGGCCTGCCTGTTCTTGATGAAACCGGTGAGGTTGCGAGTATCGTGCCGCCTCCTTGGGCCGATAAAGGGGCCGGAATTGTTAATTCAGAATGCCTACGAGCGTCGTGCTGGTTCTGCGTAGGAAGGAAGGAAGATTTGCCTGCGAACCACCATTGCATTCCTTGGGGGCATTACTGTGGTATCTATGTGTGGGTTCTTCCTGGCCGCGGTACCGACGAACTTGCCAAACTCACCTTGGCGATTCTCGACTACGCAATGAATCAGCCTGCATCACTTCCAACAAAGAATGTAGTCATCGAATACGAAGTAGACGGCTCCGGCAATCGTCATCCAAAGAAGATTACTGAAACGTTCCAGACGACCACGGATGACCACCTTAAAAAAGAGGGGGGAGGAAACGGTAGAGCTTTCACCGAATCGCTCCTCGGCGATGGCAGTGGAATACTTGTGCCCACGCCTACGGCGCCGGTTCCGACGCCAAGTCCACGCGGAATCGATATACTTCAATTCGAGCAACAACGCCGAGCGCTCACGCCGTTCTCACCCTAAGAAGTAATGACATCCAACGACCCTAGCGAGCGCGGCCGTGTGTAAACTCACGCCGCGGTTAGTCGCGGAAGCGTAACGACGCTCGAGTGGTGTTGCGTTCTCGGCGTTCCGTGGAAATGCCCGCGGGCGTCGCTGGTTTAACCATCATTCACCTTGGGCTAAGTTGCACTTTCTTATCCGGCTGTGCTTGCGGTGTTGGAGCTTGCGGGCGGCGGGGCGGTGGTTGGTATGAGCGGTCAGGAGCGAATTCGATCGTTTGCGGAGTTTTATCCGTTCTATCTTGCGGAGCATGCGAACCGAGTTTGTCGGCGGCTGCACTTTGTCGGAACAAGCATGGGCCTTGTTCTGGCGCTGGGGGCGCTCGTCACGCAAACTTGGTTTCTGCTGCCGGTAGCGGTCGGTACCGGGTATGCGTTTGCGTGGGTGGGGCATTTCTTCTTTGAACGCAACCGGCCGGCGGCATTCAAACAGCCGGTGTATAGTTATCTGGCCGACTGGCGACTCTGGTGGGAGATCCTCACTCGAACGCGCCCGTTCTAATGCGGACGAGTCGCGCTGGATGTTGTAACTCGGGAACGGTCCCGTGTTCCGAAGTTGCCGCCCGGCTTCTTGGGCTGACTTAAATTAAGAGGACTCGTCTTTGCCAGCCACAATGCCAGACGTTTAACCCTTCAAGGTCGGGCGCCTCTTCGTAGCGACCAATGGGCGGGGAATACGGCTCCAAATTCAGAGTTGCCAAAGTCCCGACTCAATGCCGCCGTGAATGACAATGGCGAACTGGCCATAGCCGGGAATCTCGGTTGGCTCCATGGCGACTTGGCCGCCTGCCGCTGCGGCCGCCGCCACCGATGCCTGAATATCTTCCACAAGCACATAGGGTCGCACCACGGGCTTCTCATGGGCGGCCAGCGGCGCGCGAACACCCAACATTCCACCGCCTGCAAGCGGAGCGGTGCGAGCGCCGCCAAGGTGCTGGTCGGGTTCACCAAAGGTCACGCTGTACATCTGCGCATAGAGTTTGCAGGCGGCGTTGGCCTCGGGCGTCACAATCTCTAGGTAGTGAATCTTCATCGCTTTCGCTTGGTGCTTGTGAGGCGCATTTGCTTGCTCGCCAGACAAGGCTTCCGTGTTGGGCGCGGGGCTTTGCGGCTGCGCCGTGCATCCCCAGGTGAACAGGGTTGTGCTTGGCGCTGCTAGGGTAGCTAATCCAGCGCGAAGGATATTTCGGCGACCGGTTGTTGGCGTCTTCACGGTTTCTCGGTGCGCAGCTTATCGGCTCAGCTTTCGGCGAAGCAGCGTCTTTGTTGAAGGCGCCTTTGCTGTTGTGGCGTCGCGGCAAGCTGCTAGACGTTATTCGGATTTCGTTGCAGGTTCGCGAGGCTTGCCCGGTTCAATCGGAGTATCGTCGGCGTTCCCCCATTCGCTCCAGCCGCGGTAGTAGTTGCGGACATCCTCGGCGCCCATCAATTCCAGGCCAAAGGCCATGACCGACGCGCGGCCGCCCGATTGGCAGTGGCTTGCCGTCGGCCGGTTCAGGTCGATTCCCGCCTGCTCGAACAACCGGCGCAACTCTTGAGCGCTTTTGAAGCGGTGGGTCTTCGGGTCAAGAAGGTCGCTCCATTCCAGGTGCTTGGCGCCGGGGATCGCTCCTCCGCGCTTGTTCCCCAAAGGCTCAGTTCCGCAGAACTCCCCTTCAGAGCGGGCGTCAACAATTTGCAGTTGTCGCCCGCGGAGCAGATCAAGAATTTCGTTCTTCGTGGCCAGCCGCTCGCTGCGGGGCGTTGCTTGAAAGGTAACAGGCTGGGGCGACTCGGGCTGCGCGCTGGTGGGCAAGCCCTGAGCCTTCCAGGCTTTCCAGCCGCCGTTCAACAGACGCACGTCGTCCACGCCCCAGTAGCGAAGAATCCACCAAATACGAGCGGCGTCTTTGGCGGCGTTATCGTCATACACCACCACGCGCGACTTGGCGTTGATGCCCAACTCGCCAATGCGACGACTCCATCCACCCGCGTCTTGCCCTTCGCCAAAGCTCTTGGACCAGGCGGCGTGGTCCACCCACCGAGCGCCCGGCGCATGCTCTTGGGCGTACTCCGTTTGTGGTCGGGCGTCGAGAAGGATGAACTCCTTTGCCGCTTGAGGATCGGCAAGCTCGGCTGGCTCTACCAACAACTCCGGGCGAGGATAACCGCCCTCGGCGGCTAAGAGCATGGAGGCCAGGCAAACGCTGGCGGTTATCAAGCCAAGAAGAAAATAACGCATGGTGGCTCCTCGTCTGACAAGCTAGGGGAAGAGATCGTGAATTCCACCATAACAGTCGCTGGGCCGAAGTCCAACGGGCCAGCTCCGCCGCAATGATGGACGGAGCGCCATTTACAGTGGCCTCTTGTTCGCCGCTTCGCGCTCGATCAACGCGATGATCGTCGCCGCAATCAGTTGGTAGCTTTGCCGGGTGTATCCGCCGCTTGGGAGCATCACCGTGGGAATGTTCCGGCTGCGTAACTCACCGACCACATACAGCTCGCGCTCCAGAATATCGGCGGCCGAAAGTTGCAAGCCGCCCAGCGGATCGCCCGCAAACACATCGGTCCCGGCGTTGTAGACGGCCAGAGCGATCGGCGAGTTTCCCACCGAGTCAAGAAACCCAGGCAAGCAGCTACGAAGCGCACCCAGGTACTGGGCGCCGGTGCAGCCGCTGGCAAGAGGAATCGGACAGTCAATGCGCTGGCGGGCCTCCACGTCATACTGCGGGTAGATTTGGCTGTTGAAGATATCGAGGATGAAAACGCGGTTGTCGTTCATCAAGGTATGACAAACGCCGTTCCCTTGATGGGCGTCGGTGTCGATGTAGACAAGCCGCTCCGACTCGCCAATGCGATTGTCTCGCCGCAGCGACGCCACGGCAATGCCCACATCGGCGTAACTGCAGAAGCCTTCGCCTTGATCGGGCTTCGCATGGTGATATCCACCGCTCAAGTTGATCGCCAGGCCGCGCGTTACTGCTTCTTGCGCCGCCATCACGGTCCCGCGCGTCGCCCAGCGCATGGGTCGTAGAACACACCAATCGATCGCAAAGGCGGGCAAGCGGCGAACGATCGCAACCTCCAGGGCGCGGGCCACATACCGAGGATCGCGAAGTCGTTGCAGGTGCCGGGGCGTATGAACCAACAGCAACTCGTCGCGGCTGGCGGGCCGCGTTGGCCGAACATGAAACCGCCGCACACGCAAGCCATACCGCCGGCGCAACTCGCGCCATGCCCGGCCGTACTTGCGAGAGTCAAACGGATGCAGACGCTCCAGGCCGGCAAAGCGAATGTTGTAGCGCCGCGAGTAAACCAAGGCCGGCATACGGACAGGCATGCGCCTTCGTTGAAGATAAGCGAATCGTCCCGTCGCGTGGCGGACCCTCGACTGGCGGCCATTATGGGCGTCATGCAAAAGACAAGGCAACGCGGGCGAAGTTCGCTGGCCGCAAAACGCGTGCGGCGCGGCGTCGCCCCAGGTGGAAGAGAGAAGAAAGCGAGGAGAAAACTCAGGCAGGAAGGGGTAAGGAGCCGTGGCTGGGAAAGTCACGGCTTGGGAACGAAAATCTCCGCTTCGCGCAGGAAGCGCGAAGCGGAGCAAGGCGCCGGCAGGGCGCGGTTGGCGCCTTAGGAGAACAGGCGGAGGAAACGTTGTTTGACCGAGTTCGCCAACGAAGTAGCGACGGGCGGGACGGGTTCAGGGCCTAGCGGGAAGTCGACGTTCAGTTCGCCACCATCGTCGGGCGTGAGGGTCAAGAGTTCATCATCGAGCAAATCGGAGCCGGGGCCGCCGTCGCCGCCGATCGACACAATGCCGCCTGCGGCAATCTGACCGCCTTCATTGGCTTCGATCGTCAAAAGATCATCGCCTACGCCGGCTTGGAAGTTCGTTTCCAGCACGCCTTCGATCAACATTTCATTCAGGACGATCGAAAGGGCGTCATCGCCGGGGCCGCCGTCCACATGGAGCGACAGCAAGGCGTCGGCCGCTAACTCGGAGCGGCTGAAGTCCAAAACGATTGCGTCGTCGTGCGGGCCTCCTTTCACGTTCAGGTTTACGCTACCTTCAATCAAGGCGTCGCTCAGCGTCAGGTCGAAGCTGTTGGCGCCGGGGCCGCCTTCCAGGTTCACGTCGACGGTTGCATCGGGATCAACCATCGAACCAGAAAGGTCGACCGCTAAAGCGTCGTCGGCCGGGCCAGCTTCCAGCGAAGCGCTAATCGAAGCGCCGGCTCCGATCTCCGAGTTGGTCACGCTTAGCGAGAGGGAGTCTTCGCCAGCGCCGCCTTCCAGCGTGACCTGAAGCGAACCTTCGATCATGGCTGCGTCCAGCGAGACAGAAAGCGCGTCGCTCCCCTGTCCGCCATCGACGTCAATGGTCACCACCCCCTCGGCGCCAATGACGCTGTCGTTCAGGCTCACAACGGCCGCTTCGTCGTTGCCTTGACCAAGCTCAATGTTGACCGAAAGTTCACCATCGATCACCTCCGGCAAAGCAACTTCCGCCGAATCAACCCCTTGCCCGCCTTCGATGGTGAGCGAGAGCGATTGGCCAGCTTCGACACTCAAGGGCGACAGATCCACCACGATCTGGTCATTGCCCCGGTCGCCGTCGATCGAGATCGCCGTCAAGCCTTCTGGGTCGAAGGTGAGCGGTTCGTTCTCGTCGGATGGATCGAAGTCGACGGTAATCTGCCCCTCTTCGTTCACCCCGACGGCGATGAAGTTGTCGGTCCGGTCGCCTTCGATGTGCAGCACCTGATCCACAACGGCGGCGGTGCTGAGCACCATGCGCTGTTCGAGGTTCTCCATACGGAACGCGCGACGACGGACGCTCTTTCTCTGCTTCATCTTCCGATTCCCTCCATGCAACGAATCGTAACGGCCTTGCCAACGTGGCAGGCCTCGGATGGGCGAACGAAAATTTAGAAACCGAGCCGCAGAATACAACCCGCCGAGCTTCGCAAGATAAGGCCCCTCAAAGGGCCCGCAATCTGACGCAGCCACTGTTGCACGCCCACTCCGAGGGAACGCAAACAAGTGCGACCGTGGGGCGACGCTTCAAGACCACTTACGACTTCGATGCTGGGCGATGATTGCTGGCGTCTCGCAAGTTACGCCAAGCCGCGTGAACGCAAGTTGCAACGCGCAGCAAAAACGCAACAAAAAGTTCTTGCGTCATCCGATACGTCGCTCGGTGGACGCTTCTCCCTAGATAGCGGCAGGCGACATTTCTCAAACCCGCCCAAAAATTTTTTCGATCGACCTTGCTCTGCGTAATTCCAGCGCGTCGATTCCAACGCCTCGGGTGAGAGATCGCCGCACTGGGTCGGTAGTGGAGTGTGTCGCGTTGCATCGCGCATAACGAAACGGGATAACCAAGGGAAGCAACTTCGCCTAGCTCGTTCGTTCTTCTTAGCGCACGGCGGCGAACCATTGCGGAAGCGGCTGCGTCGAGAAGTGCGCAAACTTGCGCACTTCTCACATGGGTCATGGTGCGTTGGCGCCAGGGCAACCGGCCATGAGGAATTGTAGAGGAAGCGAGGGGGCGGCGTCGCTGAACTTCGCCACCAGCACGCTGAGGCTTTGCACAAGTGATCGGGGAAACCAGTGTTTGGACAGAACAGCGAAGTGCGGCGAGCCAGGAAGATTCGCCGTTGGCTTTCGTGAGTATCGGCATTGGGGGTGGCTCGGACATACAAGACGGGTTCGCTGGTGGGTGACAGATAGTCAGATAGGTAGGGCGATTCACGCAATCGAAGTCTTTGTCAGCCACGACGATAACGAGCGTGGGCGACGAGCGTATCCACGGCGGATCAACAGGTGCGGCTTTGGCTTTAGCGCAAAGGACCAAACGCCGCAAATACGGTGAAGGCGAAAGGAGTGGTGAGGCGGGGGGTGTTGGCGGGTTCTCGTTCGCCAAAGCCAACGCATGGTGAAGAAAAGGCGCGGCTTGGCGATCAGGCGGCAAACACGGCGAAAGCCGGGTTCCCCACGAGAGGCGTTAGGTGGTCACCATCTATTATACTGCTACAGATGTTCACTTTTGGACTTCGTAGCGAATTTTTTATCATCCGTGAAAAGTTGCGCGCCGCCCCAGGCGGACGGTGAGCGCGCAAAACCAGACGCTGTACTAACTTGCGGCGTGCGAACGCAGCGCGCTAGCGTTGTAAGTTTTTCCGAAGAGGATGAAGCCAACGTCCCCTACGCTTGGGGACGATGGCGCGTTGGAGCTACACGGCGGCGCGGCGGCCAGGGTGCGTGGGTTTCGGCCAGTGTTCATTGCCGCAGCCGGCGGCCGTGGGAAGCATCTTGTGAGGGCTCAGATTGCCGTGCGGGTTAAACGCCTCGCGCAAGTGGGTCATGGCGGTCAGATCGTCGGAGGTAAACATGCGGTTCATAAACCCGATCTTCTCGACTCCGATTCCGTGCTCCCCCGTCACACTCCCGCCACAGGCCAAGCATTCCTCGAGGATTTCATTACTGGCCTGGAGAACGCGGTGGATTTGATCGGGGTCGCGCTCGTCAAAGAGCAAGATCGGGTGAATGTTGCCGTCGCCGGCGTGGAATACATTCACCACCCGCAAGCCATATTTGGCGCCAATCTCGTAAATGCGGCGAAGGATATGCGGCAACTGGGTGCGCGGCACAACGCCATCCTGGGTGCAATAGCTGGGGCTAAGCCGGCCAATCGCGCCAAACGCCTGCTTGCGGCACTTCCAGAGCTTTTGCCGTTCGGCGGCGGTGGCCGCTTGCCGGACTTCGCGAGCACCGCCGCGGCGGCAGATGTCGATGATTCGGTCGCGCTGTTCATCTAACCCAGCTTCCAGTCCGTCCACTTCGATCAACAGCACTGCCTGCGCGTCGAGCGGAAAGCCAAAGTGGAATGCCTCTTCCAACGCAACCACAATCCCCTGGTCCATCATTTCCAGGGCCGCGGGTACAATTCCCGCGCCGATGATTTCCGAGATGGTGTTCGTGGCGTCCTCCACCGAGTCGAACACACCCAGCATGGTGCGATACCCTTGCGGATCGCGTGTCAGGCGGACCCAGACCTTGGTCACAATCGCCAGAGTTCCCTCGCTGCCAACGACCGCCCCCACCAAGTCCAAACCCGGCGGATCTTCCACCGGGCCGCCTAATTACACAATGC
>CAYWIS010000027.1:0-29823 GCA_964458385.1 uncultured Pirellulaceae bacterium | reverse complement strand
CGGCCAGCACCGCCTCAACCCCCAGCACATGGTTTACTGTGACGCCGTACTTCAGTGTGTGCGGTCCGCCGCTGTTGGTCGCTACGTTGCCGCCGATGGTGCAGGCGCCTTGGCTTGAAGGATCAGGGGCGTAGTGATAGCCAGTCCCTTTGAGCGCTTGGGTAAGCCACACATTCACCACGCCGGGCTCCACCACCGCGTAACGGTCGCGCAGATTGATTTCTAGAATCCGCTTCATCCGCGTCAGGACGATCATCACCCCTCCGCCCACCGGCAAACAGCCGCCAGCCAAGCTGGTGCCCGCGCCGCGCGGCAGAAAGGGAACGCCGGCCGCGTTGCAGACTTGCACAATCCGCTGCACGTCTTCCGTGGAGCGCGGGAACACCGCCACGTCGGGCCGGTTCTTCTCGATGGTGAAACCATCGCACTCGTACACAAGCAGCTCCGACTTGTTGGTCAGCACATTCTCGGGGCCGACCACGCGCCGCAGTTCATCGACCAAGGAGTAAGAGACAGCAGATTGGATCACGGTTGATCAATACGAAGAAGCTTCGGAAGTGGGGAAAGTGGCGCCAGCGCCTGGTCGTCGCTTCCACATCGGGTTGGCTAGGTTTCGCCGCCGGGGCCGACGACCTTTTCCAGGGCAGCCACATCAGGCGTTCAAGGCGCACACGGCGGCTAAGCGTTGCCGTTGCTGGCGTCGACGCGCAACGCCTTGTGGCTCAAGCGTCTTGTGCAACAAGGCCGGCACGAGGGCTAGTATATCCGATTGTCCCGCGGTAGGCGCTTGTGGCTGCCATAGCCAAAGGGGCGATTCAGTCCCACTGCGTAGCCAGCTTCTCAACGATGAGCCGGCCGATGTTGAGCGACGAGGTGGCTGCTGGCGAGGGGGCGTTAATCACATTCACGACCCGGTCGTTCTCAATGATCAAGAAGTCGTCCACCATGGAGCCATCGGGCGCCACGGCTTGCGCGCGCACGCCGGCGCCGCCGGGCAGCAGGTCTTCGTTGCGAATCTCGGGAACCAGCCGTTGCAGCGCTCGGACAAAGGCCCGTTTGCTTAGCGACCGCCACATCTCTCCGGCGCCGGTGCGCCAGTAACGGGCGGCCAACTTGAGGAAGCCCGGGTAGGTGAGCGATTCCGCCAGGTCGCGCCAGTTCAGGTCGGTCTTGTGATAGCCCTCGCGGGCAAACGCCAGCACCGCGTTCGGCCCACATTCAACACCCCCTTCGATCATCCTCGTGAAATGCACCCCCAGGAACGGAAAGCTGGGATCGGGCACAGGATAGATCAGGTTGCGGCACAGGCGATACGCTTCGGGGCGGAGCTTGTAGTACTCGCCGCGAAAGGGAACGATCTTGGCGGGCGGTTCTTGGCCGGTCAGCTTGGCCACGCGGTCACAATGCAGTCCCGCACAGTTGACGACCTGCCCTGCGTGGAATTCCCCCGCCGTGGTAACGGCGGTAACGCCGTCGCTCTTGCGATGCAAAGCCGTTACGCGGGCGCCCGTCACTACGCGCCCTTCGCGAATCTGGACCAACTCAGCCAGCTTGCGGCACACCTGACCGTAGTTGACGATACCCGCCTCGGGAACCCAGATGGCTTTCACGCCAGCGGCGTGCGGCTCAAGTTCGCGCAGCCGGGCGGCGTCGATCATCTCGCATTTGACGCGGTTTTGTTGCCCACGCTCAAAGATCCGTTCCAGCCGGGGAACTTCTTCTTCCGACACGGCGACAATGACCTTGCCGCAAATTTCATAGTCGATGCCGTGCTTGGCGCAGAACCACTCCATGGCTTTCTTGCCTTCGCGGCAGTTCTCCGCCTTGAGCGAGCCGGGCTTGTAATAGATGCCCGAGTGGAGTACGCCCGAGTTATGCCCGGTCTGGTGCTGGGCCAACTCCGGCTCTTTCTCCAAGACCACGACGCTTCGTTCTGGGTACTGCTCCACCAGTTGATAGGCGACGGCCAACCCCACAATGCCGCCGCCAATGACCGCCAAATCCGCCTGTTGCATAGATATCCACGTTGCTCCGTGAGACTGTGTCTCATCAACCTTGGCCGTCCGTCGTCAAGACGCCGATTCTTCCAAGAGCGACGCGGCGACGCAATGCCAAGTGGGGCCACGAGTTGCCCATTGGCGACCCCGACCGCGCCCGTGTGCGGCCGCGCGGAGCATGCAAGAGATCCAGCCCGGCGCCAAGCGGCCACGAGCAACCGCACTTTCGCCGGCGCGCGTGGAGCGGCTTCTGACGCTTCCGTGCCCTGTCTAATTCTATCCACGCGCCGCAAACATTAGATGGTTTTCAACTTACGGCCGAGGGTTTGCTCAACGCTTGTCACTTTACTTTCTAGCCGGCCTTGATAGCCGCGGCGGTAGTCGAGCTTGGCGGTGCAGGTGATGCGGTTACAGTCTTGCGCCATCGCCTCCAAGCAGCGGCGCAACACGTCGAGAACCTGATCTATTTCCCCCTCAATAATGGTTCCCATCGCATGTAGCCGATAATCCAAACCGCTGGCTTCAATGATTTCCAAAGAGCGGGCCACATACGCGCCCACGCTTTCGCCTTTCTCTAAAGGGGCCATGCTGAATTCCAAAAGCACCATAGTTCGTCCTTTCTAGAGAAATGGTTAGAATAAAGGGTTTGCACTTGCATTTCGCCCAACCCCAACGGACGAATCGTGCCTGATTCCTCAAACCTAAGCGAACTGCGTCCTCTTGGCAAAACCGGCATTCAGGTTTCTTCGGTCGCCTTGGGCTGCTGGCCGATCGCTGGCATGACCAGCCTGGATGTTCATGAGGCTGCCAGTTTGGCCACTTTGGAGGCGGCCTACGATGCGGGCGTGAACTTCTTTGACACCGCCTATGCGTATGGCGCCCAAGGGGAAAGCGAGCAACTGATCGCCCGAGCGCTGGGGCATCGGCGTCAGGAGATTGTGATTGCCACCAAGGGCGGTTTGCATTGGGACGCCAACGGAAAGCGTGTGCTCGACGCTCGCCCGGAAACGCTCCGTCGCGAATGCGACGAGAGCTTGCGCCGGCTGCGCACCGATTACGTCGATTTGCTGTACCTTCACGCGCCCGATCCGCAGACCCCGTTGGCCGAATCAGCCAGTGCGCTCCGGAAGTTGCAAGAGGAAGGTAAAACGCGGGCGGTGGGCGCATCGAACCTGACGTTCGCACAGCTTCAGGAGTTTCACGCGGTCTGTCCTTTGGCGGCGTTCCAGCCGCCTTATAACCTGCTCCAACGACAGATCGAACAAGACGTGCTTCCCTGGTGCCGCGAACAGGGCATTTCGGTTGTGCCCTATTGGCCGCTAATGAAAGGCCTTTTGGCTGGGAAACTTGCGCGCGACCACCGCTTTGCCCCAGGAGACGGACGAGCCAAGTACCCCATGTTCCAAGGACAAGAGTGGGAGCGGAATCAAGACTTTCTGGACCGCCTGCGCGAGCTAGCTAACCGAACCGGCCGCTCAGTCGCCGTCATTGCAGTGGCGTGGGTCCTGGCCCAACCCGGAATTACGTCAGCCTTGTGTGGGGCGAAACGCCCCGAGCAAATTCGTGAAACAGCAGCGGCCATGAACTGCCGGCTTTCTCCCGAAGATTGGCAGGCAATTGAGCAAGCTCTGAAGGAACGAGGAGAGCCCTTAGTCCAACCGGCGGTATGAGCTTTACCCGGGAGAACGGATTTAGCGTTCCGGAAAAAATTATGGAATAAGAATCGGCAAGCTCTGAGAATCACACAACCGGAACAAGAGCAGAGGAGGCGACAACCCAGGTTCCCATTCCTAGCGCGGCAGCGCATGAACCTGCAGGACGGTTTCTACGTCACTACGGACACGGCGTTTCCCAAGGTCCCTCCCATGATCGCGACTCCCTACTATTGCGAGCCGAAGGCGTACGACACCTTCTGTGAGCAGTTTCCTATCCTGGAATCCACGACAGGACTGGTAAACGCCGCGGCCGCAATTGCGATGCACGCATTCCCGGACACAGAGTTAGAAGGTGTCCATGCGCGCATCGACGCCCTTGCTGACCGGGTGCGCCGGCGCATCCGCAGCTTCAATCGGCGCGCGATCCTGGCGCACCTGCACGACGTGCTGTTTGAGGAAGAAGCGTTTCAGGGCGCCGCCTCGGACGAGTCGTTCTATGACCCGCGCAACGGCCTGCTCCCCTTGGTGCTGGAAACGCGTCACGGCCTGCCCATTACCCTGTGCCTTATTTATAAGGCGGTGGCCAACTGTCTGGGATTGAAGACCGGCGGCGTAAACGCGCCGTACCATTTCCTGGTGCGCGTCCGCAGCGAGCGGGGCTGGATGCTGGTCGATCCTTATGAGAACGGGCGCGTCTACCATCGCCGCGAAGCGATCGCCCGCATTGAGCGCATTGCCGGGCGCAACCGCTTGCGCGACGACCAGTTCCTGCCGCCCGCCACGCACCGCGAATGGCTTGAGCGAATGCTCGACAATCTGTGCGTAACGCTACACCGTCGGGGTCATGACTACGACCTCCGAGCGATGCAGGAACTGAAGCAGGCGCTGGGCCGCTATCCCTTCTCGCGCTTTGCGGCGTAAGAGCGAAAAATTCAATTGACGAACGCTCTTTCCCTCACAATAATCTTTGGTTGCGATGCGCCGAGGGTTCGTTGTGCCGCAAGGAGTCTCGTCGTTTCTTCTCCTTTCTTCACGCGCCATCTTCTGCGAACGTCGCTGCAGTCTCTCTCGTCTTGTGCTAAGGGATTTCTAGTCATGATCAACATTTATGTCGGCAACCTCTCTTACAATGCGACCGAAAGCGACGTCCGGGCGGCTTTCGAGCAGTACGGAGAAGTTTCGGCGGTGAACATCATCATGGATCGTGAGACTGGCCGCCCGCGTGGGTTCGCCTTCGTGGAAATGCCCGATGCACAAGAGGCGAAAGAGGCCATTGAGCACTTGAACCTGGCCGAGATCGTTGGACGCAAAGTGACCGTGAACGAAGCCCGCCCGCGCGAGAACCGTTCTCGTGGCGGAGACCGTGACCGCGGCGCCCGTCGTTGGTAAGCCCATAACGCGTCTTCACAATCTCGCGGGGTGACATCCTTGCCCCGCATGTCTTGAGGGAGCCACCAGCGCTCCACCGCGCTGGCCGAGCCTGTTGTTTTCTTTTCCCAATGCGGTTCCCCTCTTTGAACCGCCTCTTCTTTGGTGACAAGCCGCACGAGCAAGGAGTGACAAGATTCCGCGCAGTTGGGCCGTGGCTCTTTCCACGCGCGGGCGAGTCTACCGCCTAACGAAACGCACGAAGAGCGCTTTCCTATAGCACCGGCAACGAGCAACTTACCGCGGGCGCCGTTCTTCTTGGCGCCGCACGGGTAAGCAAGATCGGTGTGCGCCTCAATCGGACCAGCGCTGCAACCGTCCTTCCCACGCGCCGGCAATGCCATCAACTGCGGTTCATGGGGTGTGCTCGAAAGGTCTTTTGTTTCGCGGCAAAGGGGGCTAGGATCGACGGTAGCCAAGGGGCGCCGGCTTCCCCTTGGTTGCCCGCCTACTTCACACCGCCTTGGATCGTCCAGACCGGCAGGACGTGTCCGAGTTACCCCAACCGCTTCTTCCTTGCGCCGTGGGCGACAATGGCGCCGCGGAGCCTCCTACCAGCAACCGACGGCTGCACGGCTTCGAGTGGAGGAGGCATCGGCTTTGCGTGCAAGCGGCGCCGGCCGTCGCGCAACAAGAGAAAGGGTGAATCATGATTCGCTATTTGTCGCTTGGGCTGGTCTTGGGAATGGTTGCGTCGGCCTCGGCGGAGCGCGTACTGCATGTTGCGGCCAACGCGGCGCCCGGCGGCGATGGCTCCGAGGCTAGACCCTTTGCAACGCTCGTCCAAGCGCGCGATGCGATCCGCGCTCTCCGAAAGGCAGACGCAGACGCAAGCCGCGAGGCCATAACCATCCTCATTGCGCCGGGAGTTTATCCGCTTTCCGCTACTTGGGAACTCACGCCCATAGATAGCGGCTCGGCCGAGGCGCCGGTCATCTACCGCGCCCGCCAACCGGGCCGAGTGCGGCTGCAAGGCGGCGTATCGCTCGACCCAGCAGCGTTCCAGCCGGTTACGGACGAGCAAGTCCTAGCGCGGCTCGATCCGGCCGTGCGTGCGAAGGTGCGGGTGTGTGATGTATCGGCCCTGGCGCCCGAGAAGTGGCCGTCGTGGCCCGATGCGTTTCGCGGTTCGCCCCCGGACCCGTGGTTGTATGTGAACGGCCAACCGATGACGCTTGCCCGCTGGCCGAACGAACGCGAACAAGGCGATTGGGCCGAGTTCTCCAAGGCGGTCGACACCGGCCTGCCCAATCCTCAGGCCGACGACCCTGCGCTGCGGAAGCTCCATCCCGGTTCGTTCGTGTTCGACGACGCGCGCCCGGCGCGGTGGAATATTGCCGAAGGGGTCTGGCTACTGGGATATTGGACCCACGATTGGAGCGACGAAGTGATTCGCATCGGCGCGTATGACGAAGAACAGAAAGTCATCAAGCTGGCGGCGCCGCATCACTATGGCATTAACGCGGGCACCTGGGGCGCAGCCAAGCGGCGGTTCTTCGCCATGAATGTTCTCGAGGAGTTAGACGCGCCCGGCGAATGGTATCTGGACCGCGCCCGCAAGCAGTTGTACCTCTACCCCGACGGCGACCTAGCCGCGTCGGAAATCGTTCTGGCCACGCTCAGCGCGCCTTTGGTCCAAGTTCGCGGCGCCCAGCATGTGCAGTTCGTGGGGCTGAACTTTGAGTTTGGTCATGACGAAGGCGTTGTGCTCCGCAATGCCCGGCATGTAACGCTGGCCGGTTGTGTTGTGGCGAACCTTGGCGGAAGCGGCATTTCGATACACGGCGAACAAAACACGGTGCGTTCCTGCGATCTGTTCAACCTGGGCCGAGCGGGCATTCTTCTGAACGGCGGCGACCGCGCCTCGTTGACGCCGGCCAACAATGTGGCCGAGAACAATCACATTCATCATTTTGGCCGCTTCCAGCGCACCTATGCTCCCGGCGTGGGCTTGGGCGGTTGCGGGCAGGTGGTGCGGAACAATTGCATTCACGACGCCCCGCACAACGCGGTGCTCTACGGCGGTAACGAACATCGCATTGAACGGAACGAGGTTTACCGCGTCGTGCTGGAAACAGGCGACGCTGGCGCGTTCTACACCGGCCGCGACTGGACCAGCCAAGGCAACTTGCTGCGGCACAACTATGTTCACGATCTGGGCGGCGGCGATGCAGGGCACGTCAACACCATGGGCATCTACCTGGACGATTGCGACTGCGGCGACACGCTCGAAGGCAACGTCTTCTACCGCGCCGGCCGGGCCTTGATGATCGGCGGCGGGCGCGACAACCCGGTCCTCAACAATTTGGTGGTCGATTGCCCCATCGGGCTGCATATCGACGCTCGCGGCATGACGTGGAGCCAATGGAACAACCCCGCCGACCCCAGTTGGCGCTTAGAAGCCAAGGCGCAGCGGCTCAACTACACGCAACCGCCCTGGAGCGAGCGTTACCCGCGACTGGCCGCTATCATGCAGGAAGACCCGCAGCAACCGCTGGGGAATGTGATTCGCCGCAACGTGTTTCTGAACTGCACGAAGCGCGTCTGCGACTTCGACGGCAACGTCAAGAAGCTGCTTCACAAGCTGGACATCCAAGACAATCTGGCCGCGACCACGCAAAGCGCGGGCGATAACCCGGCCGGGAAGGCGCCTTACGACGGCTTTCGTAATCTGGCCGGGGTCGAGGATGAGCTGGCGAAGGTCTTTGCCGACGGCGTCAGCGCCGCAGAGTCCCAGCGGCTCAACGTATGGTTGCAAAAAGAAGTCGCCGAGTTTGAACCGATCCCGTTCGACCAGATCGGATTGTATGTTGACGAGCATCGAACCCGCTTGCCCGCACGGTAAGCAAACCCTTGGACCCAGGGCAACAACATGCCGCGGTTACCAACGTTCTCGATTCGACTGCTGGGGGCCATTGCCGGGTGGCTCTGCCTGACGCTTCCTTGCGTGAACCTGAACGCAGCCGAGCGCACCTTCTACGTCGATTCGGAAGCGGGTGACGACGCTTTCGACGGCCAATCGCCGCAGCGCGCGTGGCGCACCTTAGAGCGAGTCAACACGGCGGAGTTGCGGCCGGGTGATACGGTTCGCTTCCGCTGTGGCGGCCAGTGGCGCGGCTCACTAATTCCTGTAAGCGGCGAGGAAGGCAAGCCCGTCACGTACACGTCTTACGGCGAAGGCCCCAAGCCGCGCATTCTTGGCTCGGCTTCTCGTAGCCGCCCAGAAGATTGGCGCCAGGAGGGTGAAAACCTCTGGGCCACGTTGCCGTTGGAATACGCGCGTGGCGAACAGTTGCTCGACTTGCGCGGAAGCCCCTGGACGCATCATCAAGAGAACGGCGCCCGCGTAGAGCGGAGCGTTGTGTCTGAAGACGGCGCTTCGTTTGTGCGCTTCCAGGCGGCCAGCAGCGGCACGGCGGCGAATCATCTGCAAGTTTGGGGGCCGAAGGTGGAAGTGGAAAAAGGACGCCACCTGCTTTTGACCTTCCGCGCCCGAAGCAGTAAGACCTTTCGGTTTCCCGGCGCGCAAGTTCTGTTGTCTCAGCCGCCGTGGACGCGGTTGGCCAGCGCTGGCCCCTTGGCCGAGCCGATCTCGGCCGATTGGAAAACGTACGAGGTGGTGCTTTCGGGCGAACGCACGGGGACGGGCGGCCGGCTGCATCTGAACCTGGGCGGCGTCTTGCCGGCCGAGAGCGAGTTTGACTTCCAGCCGCTGAGCCTTCATGCGGCAACGGCGAACCAGGCCGACCCGCTCGATGTGGACGTGGGCAACATCATCTTCGACGAAGGCGCGGTCTGCGGGTGGAAGAAGTGGTCGCGCGAGGAGCTTAAGAAGCCTTACGAGTACTACTACGACGCGGCCACGCGGCGCGTGTTTCTTTACCTGGAAGACAACCCCGCGACCCGTCATCGCAGCATTGAGTTGGCCCTCTCGCGGCACGTGGTCAACCAAGGCGGCAAGCACCACGTCGTCTATGACGGGCTTGCTATCTTCTATGGCGCGGCGCATGGCTTTGGCGGCGGCAACACGCATCACTTGGTGATCCGCAACTGCGATGTGGGCTACATTGGCGGCGGACATCAACACACGCGGCCCGACGGCCAACCGGTGCGCTACGGTAATGGGATTGAGTTCTGGAACGCCGCCCACGACCATCTGGTCGAAGGTTGCCGCATCTGGCAAGTCTATGACGCCGCCCTAACCAACCAAGGCCGCGGCGCCGACTCGCGGCAGGTGAACATCACGTACCGCAACAACCTGATCCACCACTGCGAGTACTCGTTTGAGTACTGGAACAATCCCGAAACCGCCGTAACCGAGAACATTCGTTTTCTCAACAACACCTGCCTCTATGCGGGCGGCGGTTGGGGGCGCCAACAGCGGCCAGACCCCAACGGTAGCCACTTGATGTTATACACGAACACGGCCGCCACCAAGAACGTCGAGATCAAGTATAACATCTTCTACGACTACACCGACTGGGGCAGCCGCTATTCCAGCGGTTGGAAAGTGTTGCCCGATATGAATTACAACCTTTGGTACAGCGAGCGCGGTATTGCCGCCAGGTGGTTTAACGACAAGATCGCCGACTTTGAGCAGTACCAGACAACAACGGGGCTAGACGCTGACTCTCGCTTTGCCAACCCGTTGTTCTTGGATGCAGCCCGCGGCGACTATCGGCTAGGTCCTCAAAGCCCCGCTCGCATGCTGCGCCCCGATGGCGGTCCCGTTGGCGCGGAATCGCTAGGGCGCGTTGCTTCTCCCTGAGCGCCTTGCGGCGCCTTCGGCATACACCCCGTAGATAGAGTTTCTCAACCCACAACCGCGATCCAACGCGGAGAGCGGTTCGCCTTTGGCGAGAACTGGTCGCGCTTTTTGGCCGCACTCGATGAGGACCGGATTCATCGCGATCGGGGATTCCGGCTGGAGGAGTTGCGAACCTGCGGCGGCGGGCACGGCTGCAACGAATTCGTGTTCAAGAAAGCGTGACGCGGCTGTCGTGTTGGATCGTCGTTTGGGCATAGGAAAGATAGGCCGAGGTCTTGCGCCGGAATGACGTGCAAGAGAAACCACACCGCCAGAAATACCATCTTCTCGCCGTGACTCGTTCTAGGAGAACCGCCGCCATGAAGGGCCGTCCGCCAGTGCTCGCTGCGTTGACGATGATTCCGTTTCTGCTTTACGGCGGAACGGCCGCCGCGCAACAGCGTCAAGTCAGCGTGCAGAACTTCATCACGTCGAGCGAGGACGTCGATCAACCGGATGTTCGCGTGCGCGTGGTGATGGTGCACCTAGAGACCAATCGTTCCGTGATTGTCGACGTTGGCCCAGGGCAAAAGAAGTCCGTGGGAACACTGATCGGCGGACCTTGGGCCGTGGTCATTACGCGCAAAATTGGCAACGAGACGCACTACGTAGCTGGAGGCGTGGCGGCAGTGAACTTCCCAAGGACTTTGGTGGCGCTATACAACACCGGGGTTGTTTCTGCTAGCGATTAGCGCCACGTAACCGTTCCTTTCTCGTTCCCAGGCTGAGCCTGGGAACGAGAAGGCACGGGTTCGAATGCCGCGTCGCTGCGCAAGCCATCTGGGAATCTGGTTTCCCAAGCGCGAGAGGTCAGAAACTGGCTTGCGGTTTGGCGGAGGGACGGCGACGCCCGCTAGCTGGCGAAGATGCGGTCCATGCGGCGGGCGATTTCGGCTAGGCGGTTGCGATCGCCGCCGGGAATTTCGGCCGTTCCCCAACCCGAGAAGCCAATCTTACGCAGCGCAGCCATCACTGCGGGCCAGTCGCACTCGCCTTCCAGCAGCTCGACGTTGAAGCCGGCGCCCAGCCCTTCTTTCTTCCCTTTCGTCAGATCGTACTCTTTGATGTCGAGCTTGACGATCCGCTTGCCCAAGATGGGAATCCACTCGGCCGGCGGCGAGTACCGCACCGCGTTCCCCACGTCAAAGTAGGACCCGACCATAGGCGATTCACATTCGTCGATGAACCGCGCGGTTTCTTTGGGGTCGGTCAGGAAGTCGTTCCACACGTTCTCAATGAGAATGTGAATGCCCAGTTCTTCGGCCAGCGGCGTGGCTTTCTTGATTTCGGCAATGGAACGCTCCCAGGTTTGTTCGTAGGTGGCGTCGGGTCCGACACGGCCGGGCACCAGCAAGACGCTGGTTCCGCCGTAAGCCTTCGACATGCGCAGCGCCGTTTTCAGCGCTTCTAGCCCCTCGGCCCGCACCTCGGGGTTGGGGTCCGAAAGCCGCTTCTCCCAATGGACCGAGTCCACCACGCCATGCACTTCCAGGCCAGACTCGTCCTTAGCGCGGGCCACTTCGTCGGGGGTCGGCCCGCCGGGACTGTTCAGCTCGACCCCGTCGAAGCCCAGTTCTTTGAGGACCTTCATCTTGTCAGCCAACGAGCCGCCGGTTTGCACCATGCCAATCTTGACCGCTTTCTTAAAGCGTTTGCTCTCGGCCGCAGGCGGCTCGTCGGCCCACAGCGGAGCGCAAGCGAGAGCCGCGCCCAAGGCGGCGCCGGTGTGAAGGAAGTCGCGACGGGTAGGACGAAGTTCGGTAGACATGATGGACACCATCGAGGCGGAAGGTTGGTTGGGTTAAACACGCCAATTCAGAACCCGAATGTAGTCTCCCGGCGCGGGCCGCTCAAGTTGCCGCCCTCCCACGTGTGGCCGCCTTCCGCAAAAGACCCTTCGTGGCGGGCTTGAAATTGGCCGCGCCGTTCCCTTTGGCTGGTCGGCGGCAGGCTGCTTTTGATGCGGTGAAAAAATGTTGGGGCGTGTGTCGTGGCCGAAAGGGTTTCGCCATTTCAACGGTGAAACAAGCGATGCGACCGATCGATCGGCGGCGCTGCTTGGTACACACCCGAGACAAAACTCTCGATCCCGGAGAATCTGACCCATGGCCGCGACCCGCCGTTCTCAACGCCCCCAACGTACGCTTTTGGTCGAATCGCTGGAGCGCCGCGAGCTGCTTGCCAGCATTTCGCTGAGCGGAACGACCCTTACCATTCGCGGCGACAGTTGGAATAACGACGCCCGGGTCGATCTGAGCGGCAGCAAGGTGAAAGTGCAAGTGGTCTCTACGCCCCGCGTGGGCTTCGTCCTCACGCCCGACGTGGTGCGCAAAGAGTTCTCGGCGTCGCAAGTCAAAAAGATCAATTTCTACGGTTATGACGGCGATGACCGGTTCGTCAACAACTTGAAGAACGTTCCTTCGTTCGCCGACGGCGGCAACCACAACGACTACTTGCAAGGCGGAGGCGCCGCCGACCAGCTCTACGGCGGCGCCGGCGACGACACGCTGCTTGGCAACGGCGGCGCCGACATTCTCTACGGCGACGCCGGCAACGACTATCTCTATGGCAATGACGGCAACGACACGCTCTACGGCGGCGCCGGCGACGATTATCTCTACGGCGGCAACCACAACGACGACCTCTATGGCGACGCCGGGCGAGATAAGCTCTACGGCGAAGCTGGGCTCGACGGTCTGTACGGCGGCGTGGACGAGGATGCGCTCTACGGCGGCGCCGGCGCCGATCGCTTTCTGGTGATGTATGGCTCGAAGGAGCACAAAGACGCCGCTTCGGCCGACGCCGTGGTGACCTTCAAGAACGGCGACAAGGCTTGGACCGAGTCCAACATCGAAACGGTGGACCAGGCCCTACGTCTTTTGCACCACAAGACGGGCAATGACAACCTGCTGGAGTTGTCGAACGGCCGTGGAATCACCTTTGAGCGTCACAAAGGCGCTGCTTCGTCGACCACCTTGGCCGACAACAACAGCGCGGGGCGGATCCGCATGTTCGACAAGGCCTTCGCCACCAACGACCTGGCGATCTTAACCACCATCCACGAAATCGCCCACAACTGGGACACCGAGCACAGCGCGTGGAATAGCTGGCTGAAGCTTTCAGGCTGGGCCGCTAGCAAGCCTACGGCGAACGCAAGCAAGTACCAGAAGTCGACCGACGGCGAATGGTGGCATTTGAAAGACGCCACATTTACGCGGACCTACGGCAAGACAACCCCCCGCGAAGATTTCGCCACGGCGTGGGAAAGCTACTTTGTGTACAAGCACGGCGTGAAGAACTCCGCGGGAGTGAGCAAGCTCTCGTCGGACAAGGTGAAGCACCTAGACGCCTTCTTCGCCAAGCTTGCCTAAGGCGCTCAAGATAAGAACATTCGCTCCCAGGCTCTGCCTGAGAACATCCTAGAAACAAGGCTCTGCCGCTCTCGGTGGGGAGTCCAGGCCTTGTTGGCTTTCTGCCCCCAGACTTCGCGTGGAAGCAAGCTAGGGGATCTCTTTCAGTTCGAAGTGAAGTTCATTGACGCCTGGCTTGATCTCGGCCGTTAACCCCGATTGCTGCGGGTCGCCATAGATCGCGGGAATGAGCGATTCGGACCTCATATAGCCGGCGCCGGCCGCGTTGTCGCCGGGGTTCTGCGTGGCGACTCCTTCTGCCGCGGTCACCGATTGGATGGCGACCTGATGCACGCCCAAAGGCGCGCCGTCGCCCGGTTGGTAGGTGGTCACTTCGACAATCTTGCCATTCACAATCTGTCCCACCGCCGGCCGAGCCCCCTGGGTTTCAAAAATGATGGAGCCCGACTCCAGCGGCTGCCCCTTGTAAGTGACCGTGCCTGTAACCCGGCCAGTTTCCGGGTTGCTGTTGCAGCCCGCGGGAATGGCGATGAAAGCCAAGAGACACACAACAATCGCCAATCGACGCATCAGGGGTTTCCTTATCGCAAGTCAAGTAAAGAAGTCGTCACATTACACTGCGTTCGATGAGCAATCGGCAAGTTGGCCGCTTAAGGCGTGTGGACAAGTGGGCCCGTCGTGCGGCGCGTCCCAAAGCCATTCAGGAACTTTCTTTGCCGCAGCGTCCTTGGCGATCGCTTTAGAAGTTGCCAACCGTTTCGCCGCCGGCGCGGGAGCCGAGCGCTCGATAGGTGACGCCGTCAATGTTCTGCGAAATGAAACGGACCGATCCATCGCCCAGGCAGAAGTTGGCGCCGCCGGGATGGAAACTGCGGAAACCAATCGACTCGTCCCAGCGCGGGTTGCTTTGCGTGGGCAGGTTAGCCGCCAGCGACTTGTTCATATAGTTGATCGGATGAGCGGTCGTTCCCCAGCTTTGCGTGCCGAAGTTCTGGGTGATGCAGAACGCTCCGATGCATTCGCCCACCGCAATGGTGTTCGACAACCCATCGGTCACATCGCCAAACCGGGCCGACCAACCCCAGCGACCCATCATGCCGCGGACCTCGGGCGACGCATAACCGACGTTGCCGTAGTCGGGCGAAGCGCCCACGCCCGTGGCGTTCTTATAGTCGCCAATGCATGTGCCATAGTCAGCCTGCGAGAGCACCCAGGTTGGCGCCGCAAAGCCTTCTTCCTCGCGAATTTCGTTGGCGAAGGCGTCCGAAGGACAAAGAAACAGTTCGTACTTGGCCGAGATCAGCGGGTAGTTTGGCCCTTCCCAGGCATGGACCGTGAAATCCAACTTCTGGTAGACCGTGTCTTGTTCGATGAACGATAGGATCTTGGGAATCCAACCCCAACGAAAAGGCTTGCCGCCGCCGGGATCGTGGAACTCGCAGGTGGGCAGACGCAGAAAGGTGTCGTGGTGGTTGTGCAGCGCTAGCCCGATCTGCTTAAGGTTGTTGGTGCACGCCATACGTCGCGCTGCTTCTCGGGCAGCTTGCACGGCAGGCAGAAGTAGCGCGACCAGAATGCCAATGATCGCAATGACCACCAGCAGTTCAACAAGAGTAAAGGCAGGCCGGCGCGGGGACCTCATGCGTTATCCTCCCTAAGAAAAGCTCCAATAAAGAAAAGGGACGAGACGAGCTGAGCTTCTTCTTCATCCGGAACGTAACAATCCGCAGCAACCGAAGCAAGTTTCTGGCATACTTCTTGTTCCCCCATTGGGCCTGGAAATGCCAGGAACGAAGACACCGCCTCCCCGCTACGGCAAGCCAGGCCCGATGAGCAGCGCGTACCCAGGCAGAGCGGGAACAAAAAAGAAACGCCGCACGCAGTCACGGCGCAGGGTCGGTCATTCTCAGGCGGAGCCTGCAAGGCAGAGAAGCCCTGCAAGGGGGCTGGCGTAAAGAGTCGCCGGTTCCCGGCCCTGCGCGGGAACGCTTGGGGAAAGGAGACTTCCCCTCTTACTCTCCAAGGCGAAGCCTCGCGGTTTGTGCGTTCCCAGGTAAAGCCTGGGAACGAAAGGCGGGGTCGCGTGCTTGCGACGTTACGGCTACTCTTGCCGTGGCGTGATTTCGACCTTCAAGCCGTCAACCCAGGTCTTATGCTCGTCGGTGTAGTACAAGTAAGCGCGGCTGGCGGGAGCGGTGTAGACTCCCGGCACGGCGGCCACCAGGCTCAGGGGAAACTCCACCCGTTCTTCGGCCTTGAGCGAACGCCAGTAAAGCACGACCTCGCGGCCGCGAACTTCATACGCGGCAATCTTGCCCGCTTCGACCAACTCTTTGAGTTGATCGTGCCGCACTTCCAAGCCGCCGGGAATTCCGACAATGGCTAACGGCATTGGCACAACTTCCGCCGAAGTATTGACCACCGCGACGTTGATTTCGGTCGCGGCGCCTTCTTCCACCGTCGCGTCGGCCAGCGTGGTTTCCAGGGCGAGCTTGCACTGATCCGACGAGTCGGGCTTGAGGCTGTGGAAGTGAACCGCCACGGAGTACGGCACGGGCGAGCCGCCCATCATGCTAATTTGTAGCGAGTGCTTGCCGGGCGTTAACAGCGAAGCGATGTCGGGCAGTTCAATAACGCCTTGCGTTTCGGCGGTGTACTCCACCCGCTGGCCGACAATTTCGTCGTCAACCAATAACTCCAGCGAGCCGGGCGCTTTGGGAGTAGCGCGGGCGGCGTCGTAAGCCACAATCGCCCGCAGGGCAAGCACCGTGGATTGCGTCGAGCCAAAGCGGCCCGCCTTGCACACTTCGGCCAGGTACTGAATCGCCTTCTCGACGTTCTCCGCATAGCGGGGATTCTTCAGCCACGCCAGCGCGGCCAAGGCGGTGGTTTCAATCGTCAGGGCTTCGCCCCCACTGCCGACCACCGACTGTGTGGCGCCGCTCAGCGAGCCATCTTCCGTTTGCGAACCCGCCAGCTTGTCTAAGAGATGGTTCAGGCCCTCTTCGTCGCCGGCTTTGGCCAGCACGTTGGCGGCCAGTGCTACGGCGTAGGTATTGTGCGACTTCTCACCGGCGTTGCGCACCCATTGCACTTCGGTGGTCAGGTCGGCGTCAACACCCGCCTCCAACAGGGCCCAGGTGTTGTAGGTGTTGGCGCACTCGGGGTCCGTCATCCAGGTATGCAGGGTGTGCGTCTTGCGGTGGTAGCCGCCTTTGCCGTCGCGCTGGGCGAGCATCCACTCGCGGGTGCGCTTGAGCATGGCGCCGTCAACGTACCGCACCTGGCTCATATCGGAGAACTCCAACAGGCCATAGGCGGTGAGCGCGTCGTGGCCGGGGTCGCCGCCGAACCATTCAAAGCCGCCGCTGGGCGATTCAAACCCCAAGAGCCGCTTGTAGCCCGTTTCCAGAATGTCGGCGCTGCGCTCAATGAGCGACGCATCTACCCCCTGGTGCGACAGAAAATACTGCTGCGCCATCACGAGCGGATACACCGTCGAGCTGGTCTGTTCAAAACAGCCATACGGCTCTTGAATCAACCGCTCAAGGGCCTCGGTCATGTTGGCCAGCGGCGTCGGATAAACGACGACCCGAGCCTTCACACTGCCGGGCACAACCGACTTGGGAACTTCGATCGAATGCAGCACCGTATCGGCCGGCCCGATGATACCGCCCCGGCCTACTTCCATGGGAAACCCGTGCGGCACGACCCGCAGCGGCCGCGTTACCCGATCGGTGTAAGCGCCGGCCTGGGCCGAGAGGGTCAGATTGGCGCCGCCGTGGAAGTGGTTCATGCGAATGTTGAGCATTTGCCGGCGGCGCTCGCCCGGCGCCAGCGACAAGCGGCCTTCGTGCTGGGCGCTCGACTGGGCCGAATGGGCTTCGACCTTCCAAGTCACTTTGTCCAGCGGCGCGTCGGTGGCGTTGACCAATCCAATAGGCACGCGCACATAATCGCCGGTTGTCACTTCCAAGGGGAGCTTCGGCTCCAGGTAGAACGGTTCGACCGATTCCAAAGTGAGGGCGCCCACTCCCAACGCGCCGCTGGCGGCGAAGGCGTCGGCCGCCACGCGGAAACTGGTGACCGAATCGTTCAAGCCAAAGGCGATGGTCGCCCGGCCGTTGTCGTCGGTTCGCAGGCCCGCATGCCAGTAGAGCGTTTCGGTAAAGTCGCTCCGCTCGCCGGGCTGGCGATGGGGGCGGACTTCGTGGGCGTAGACGCGGATCGCAATGAAGTCGTCCCCGATTGGTTCGGCCGTAGGCTGGGGAAAAAACGATTCGCTGGCCTCTCGCTTTGCATTCACATCGAGCGCCTCACGCAATCGTTGCTGCGCTTGCTGGGCTTCCAACTGCACGGGCGTCGGCGCCGGCGAATCGTCGGCAAGCTCGCGATCGGCAAGAGGTAACTCGTTGTTTAATGCAGACGCCGGTTGAGACGCGTCTGTCGGAGCGGGTTCCAGCGCAGGAACAGGTCCATTCGGCAAAAGCGGCGCTGCGTTGACCGCTGGCGGAGCGGCCGCTGGCGGCGCCGCTTCTGGAACGCCTTCGGCGGGTGCGGCAAAGTCGATCTCGGCTTCGGCCTCAAACGCGAGCTCGCCGAGCCGTACTTCGTCGTGCACGGTTACGACCTTGAGCGCCAGCGCTCGGCGGGCGTCGTCGCCATGCTCCTCAAGCGTCTTGGCCAGGTCGACCAGCGCGAACCGGCGCCAGCCTTGCACGCCTAAGAGCAGATCGACCGCTCGTGGGGCATTGGGGTTTTCGGGGTCTAGATACACATGGGCGTCGGCCAGATCCTTGACCTCATTCTCCAGCAACACCATGACCGGAAGACGCGGCGGCTGGTCGCGCTTGTCGAGCATTTCCAGCACGCTCTCGTCGGCCACGGTCAGGCCAACGATAGCGCTGATCGGCTTGCCGTCGGCGTCGGTCGTTTCGATTGTCACCTCGGCCTGCCCGCCGGGAACGTACTGCGTCTTATCGGCGCTCAGCTTGACGTGCACTGTCTTCGCCGGTTGGCGGAACACCAGACGCTCGGCCAACGGCTGCCCCGCGGCGCTCCAGACCGTGGCGGTCAGCACACCGTCGGCCTGGCCTGCGTCTAAGGAAACCTCTTGCACCTGGCTGGCTTCCAAAGAGAGCGTTCGCCGGGCGACTTCCTGTTCGCGCTGCCGAAGCGTCACGAGATACTCACCCGTCGCGGCGGCGCCGACCGAAAGTTGGACGGCTGCGCCCGGGGGAGTCACATCGTGTGCTGCGGCAATCACGGCGCCTGTGGTCTTCACTTCTGGCAGCGGGTAAGCGGCGCCTATGCCCGAAGGCTCCGTAATGCGCAGTTCGTACTTCTTGCCAGGTTCGGGGGTGAAGGCGAAACGCCCGCGGCCTTCGTGCTCGCTGCGGAACTCGGCTACCGGGCGGCCTGTGTCGTCAACAACCACGCCCGCCAGGTCCGCCGGATCGCCGTAGGGAGTGAACGCCTCAAAGTAGACGCGGTTGGGCAATCCCGCCACTAGGTCGCCGCCTTCGGGATACATCGTTAGGTCGACGGTTTGCAGCAAGATCGGAATGGTCTTGCTGGCGGTTTCGACCACACCGCCGTCTTCGATCACTAGGGCCAGCGTTCCTTCGCCGCGGGCGATGTCGGCCGGCAGGTCAAACCGTGCGGTGGCGTCGCCGTTCTCATCCACCTGGGTTGCGCCACGGAAGACCTCGGCGCCATCGACGCGGGCAATTACCGTGACCGGCGCGCCGGCGGGAATGCCGCCTTCGGCCCGTTCGGTGTGTAGTGTGGCGACTACGGTGTCGCCAGGTCCGTAGCCGTCGCGCAGGAACTTGATCTGACTCTTTAGCCGCGGAGCCCGGTAAGCACGAATGTCGAACTTGCGTTCCGCCGGGGGCAGACCTTCCCACGGATACGTGATGTGAAGGGTGTACTCGCCGCCAGCTTGTTCCGATGGCACGTTCCATTGAAAGCCGAACACGCTCTCTTGACTAACCACCCGGCCCGAGGCGACCACGTCTCCCTTGGGGCCTTGGATCTCAACAACCGCGCCGACCTGGCGCTCCGTGAGCGGTTGACGAGTAGCGTGATGCAGCACCACGCCGCGGATGTAAACCGTTTCGCCCGGCCGATACAGCGGCTTGTCGGTGCTTAGAAAAGTCAGATAACGATTCGCGCCGCCCAGTTCATCGGTCGTGGTGATCGACGGCTTGGCGCCGGCGTCCTGGGATGCGGGCTCCTTGGCGATCCCTCCTTGCCAGACAACCAGCGCCGCCAGCGCTAGCAGCAACACCCAACCCGCCCGATGCAAAACAGTAGCAGCCGACATAACAGGTCTCCTTGGCGACAGCAGGCGATCGACTCGCAACCCGGCTCACGAATATAGACGATCGCCGCCAAGGAAACGATTTAGAAAAAGCGCACAAAAGGGCGCTTCAAGAGAAGACACTTGCCGCCAGCGTATCGAAGAAGAACCACGGAAAGCGCAAGAGAAACCCTGCTCCTTCCAACCGCAAGCATTGGCGCCTTATCTATGGTTTGGCGGCTAATCTTCCGACTCGTCTTCCGAACTCTTGCGCAGCGACGCTTGCGCGATGATCTTGCGGGCGACGGGCGCGTCGGACTCGGCCACCAAGACACGTGCAGCCGAAGCCCAGCCAAACGGCACGCCTCCTAGCGCGCCTTGCAGGAAATCGCCATCGACCCGCGCGGCAATGCCTTCGGCCTCTAAGCGGTCGCGCACCATGTGCGCTTGCAGGTCATGCTCGGCCCGAAACACTTCCACCAAACGCTCGTTCGTCATGCGTCGCTCTCGCTCTGAGGGTTTCTTTCATTATAGGGGCTAGCTAGGGGCTAGCGGCCGGCAATCGGGGAGCGTTCGCCTGATCTCACGGGCGCTCAACCTGCAAAGGAACCAGGCAGGTTAACCGCCTGCCTCAGTGAACCTGCACCGAGAGGTTGAGCCTCCTCACCCAGGGAACGAACCGACGGGACGGGCGGAAACGTGCCGCTGGGCAGTGAGGCGCCAGTGATGGAAAAGAAAAATCTGCGCAGTCTTCCCATCTTTGCTAATGAAAAATAGGAAGTTTGGCGATACTAGGAAATATCGGAAAGGCGTGTGGGGCGCCTTTCCGCGAGTGGCGAGGCGGTTTGTGTGCGTGGGGTTCGCAAACCGCTTTGTTGGGTGTGCATCGGACAGATTTGGGGCGCGGCGGTCTTCCTCGACTGGGGTTCGCGGCTTGGGGGCTTCATCATGCCGCGAGGGGCGAGGATGTCGCGACAGACCGTCCGCCCCATTTCTGCCGACGCGCTGCCTGCCAACTCTTTCGCCTGTAGCGAACGCGCCAGGCCATCGGAATTGTCCACGGGGGATGGCGGCCGGGCGACGAAGCATACTAGGGCGCGGCGCGCGCTGTTCCCCGCCGTTCTTGATTCTCTTCCAGGCGCGGGCCTGGCTTGGAAAGAAGCCGCAGATAACTATGATTCAACAGCTTTCTGAGCGTGGCGTTTTGGTGATCGTCGACAACGATCCCTTGATGCTAACCGGCGTGGCGGCGGTGTTGCACCAGCATGGCTACGAGTGCCACTGCGCCCGCGATACCGAAGCCGCTTTCAAAGCGGCCCGCAGCGTGTCGCCCGACCTCATCTTGTGCGACACCCACCTGGGCGAAGAAAGCGGCCTGGACTTCTGCCGCGACCTGAAAGCCGATCCGCAACTGCGCGACATTCCGGTGCTGTTTGTGTCGGGCTCGCGCGATCCGCAGATTGTCGGCCTAGCGCAGCAAGCCGGCGGCGCCTATTACCTGAGCAAACCGTTTGATCCCAATATCTTGATCGAAACGGTCGACCGCGCGCTGTGGATGCCGCACCTCATCCAAAGCCGGATCGAGGCGGCGCATGCGCTGGCGCAGGAAAACACGCGAGCCGCCGCTTACGCCACACGGTAAAGACGCGTCACGAACGACGTGCATTTCGATGCGGCCAGCCGGGGCAACTTCCTTCGGAGACGCGCCGGCGGTTAGTTCGCGGTAAATTGCAGTATGCGCGCCGCGTGGCCTTGGCTGTGCGGGTTGCGGTCGTCGGCTACTCGCAGCGTCAACTTGTGCGGCCCGGGCGACAGATCGGTGAAGAACATCACCGTGCGCGGGTAGTGCAAGCCGCGGCTATATACGTGGTACAGATCCACCCGGCGAAATGGCCCGCCGTCGACGCTTGCTTCCAACATGCCCGCATCGGGGCCGGCCAGCACATAGGCGCCGATGGCCCGTCCTTCAAACTCTAACGTCGCGGTCGCCTGGGGGTTGTCGCCCGCTGGCGCCGTGGCGCACAAAAGCGGCGTATTGAGAAACCGCTCGCGACATTGGCCGGGCATTTCCTTCCACGGCGGAATGTGAAGCCGCCAGCCTTCTCCTGCTTGGGCTAACTGCGGGTCGATGAAGCGGCCCTGCATGTAGCTGCCTTCATCCAACGGAGCGGGAACGCGATGCGGCGTCTTGCGGGCTTGGGGATCTCGGGGCGACTGCCACGCCAGATCGAGTAGCCGCATCACCATCGACGCGGCCAAAGCGTTGCCATGCGGAGCAGGATGGACCCCGCCGTACTTCTCCCACGTCAACTCGCCTGCGGCGATCTGCTGGGCGACCTCACGCGCCAGGTGCACCGAGGGAATGCCGTAATGTTCCGCAACCGCCTCGTGCGCGGCGATGGGCGTGGGGGTTTGTCCGGCCTGGAGCGCTTCGAGCATACCGGGGTTTACAAAGTACACGAACACGATATTGGCGTGGGGATTATGCCGCAGCGTTTGCCGCACAATTCCTTCCATGCCGCGCAGGCTCTCGCGCCGGGCATGGCCGGCGTCTTGATCGTCGTTGACGGCGAACTCCACCAGGAACAGATCCACCGGACCGTGGGCCAGCACATCGCGTTGTAAGCGAAACGCTCCGGTGGTGGAGCAGGTCGAAGCCACGCCTGCATCGGTAAAGGTGAACTTTGTCTGCGGAAAGCGTTTCTGGAGCGCTTCGCAGACCAACGGGCGATAGCCGTTCATCTCGGTGATGGAGCCGCCCAGGAAGGCCACATGGCCGCGGCCGGCGCTTTCAAACTCAATGCGCGCATTCTCCAGCCCGCCGCGCAAGTGCAGGTTCCGGTCGAGGGCCTCGGCCCCCAGGCTTGCGTTGCTAACGAGGACAAGACTACTCAACACCGTTGCAAGGAAGGATTTCACGGCCAGGTGCTCCGCTGATTTTCTTATAATTTAAGGAGGGTTCGCGTGGACGCTTCTTTTGGAGGTAAGGGGCGCCGCAGAACGATTGTAACTACGGGCGGGCGCGCCGGAACACCAAAGGGCGGCACAAGGCGAGAAAACCGGGGAAGCCGCCAAGAGCAGGCAAGACCGCCTTTGCAACCCCGCCCTGGGCGACGGGGAAAAAGCGGGGCGCCGTTTGGCCCACGCGTGTTCCACCGAATGGCAGGAGAGAAAAGCTGGGAAACTATTGCAATTTAAGGAAATCCCGCTTCCCGTAGGGGCGGCAATTGTATAATTTACACAGGAATGGGTGTGGAAAATCGGTTCTCCCTCCTAACGCCTGTTGTCTCCCTCTGTTGCTATATTTGAGGAGTTGATCTGCAATGTCGATCGTGTTGACCGAGAAGGCCGCCAACGAAGTGCGTCGGGCCATGGACGAAATGAAAGCCGAGGAAGGCTCGATGCTCCGCGTGGCGGTGGTCGGCGGTGGGTGCAGCGGGTTTCAGTATTCGTTGACCTTCGACAAGGAATTTGACGAGAAGACCGACACGCGTTACGAGTTCCACGGCGTGCCGGTGGTGGTCGACCGGAAAAGCGCTTTGTATCTGGAAGGCGCCGAACTGGATTACATTGACGGCATTGAGCAGCGCGGCTTCACCTTCCGCAACCCCAACGCGGTCAAGACGTGCGGCTGCGGTCACTCGTTCCAGGCCTAAGCCAACTCGCCGCCGGCTCTCGGACAACCTTCCCGCGCGCAAGCGAAGCGCCTTTGGCGCATTTCTCGCTTGCGCGTTTGTTGTTGCGCTGAGCGCTCCGCCCGGCGGCTACTTTTCGCCGGCGATCACCTGCGCGATGTTCAGGGCGTGGTCGCGCACGCGGGTGTAGGCGTTGAGGGCCGATAGCCACGCCACGCTGATTGCCGGCGGAACCGTTTGCGATGAAAGTTGCCCCAGAAACTCGCGCCGCAGGCGTTTGACTTCATTGCGAAGTTGCTTGTTGGCGGGCTTCAGTTCGGCCACAATCTTCCGGTTCTGCTCCCGGTAAGCTTCGTTCACGGCGGTTACGTAAGCGGTCATGCCGCTGTGGAGCCGGGCCAATTCGTGCCGTTGCTGCTCGGTAAAGCGCAGGCCTTCTTTGCGCAGCTTCAGGTCAAACTTGAGAATGGCGGCCACGTAGTCGCTGATCGACTCATACTCGTCGGCAATGCGAAGCTGCGCCCGAGCCTCTTCGGCCACGGTGTGCGGCGCATTGTTGGCGAGCAGGTCGGTAATAAAGTGCGATACTTCTTCTTGGATTCTGTCGAGCTTTTCTTCCGTGTCCTGTAACTGCTTCACTAAGGCGCGGTCGGGCTCGTCTTGCTCCAGTAGCGTCTGGAGCCAGTGCATCATCTGCTCGCAGTCGCGGCCCATCTTCAAGATTTCGTTGTGCGATTGCTGAATGGCTAGCACGGGCGTTTCCAGCATGTGCACATCCAGGCTCGTCAGCCGCGGCTTTTCGGGCGCCGTCTCCTCAGGCACGAACCGCTCCAAAAGCACCACCAGCAGGCGCAGGAAGGGCAAGAACGCAATGGTGTTGGCTACGTTAAACAGCGAGTGCGTGGCGGCAATGGCGGCGGTGGTGTAAGGATAAACCAGTTGACCGCCGCGGGTGACGCTGGTTTCGACATCGCCGGGGGCCAGAGTTTGGACCAAGTCGATGTACCACGGGAAGATGGCGGTGATCCAAGCAACCCCGATTACATTGAACAGAACATGAAAATAGGCCGCTTGCCGCGCGCCGCGATTGGCTCCCAACGACGCTAAAAAAGCGGTGATTGTAGTGCCAATGTTCTCGCCCAACACTAGCGCCGCCGCCGTGGGATAATCGATCACCCCCTGATACGCCAGCGAAATGGTAATTCCCAGCGTGGCCGATGAGGACTGCACCAGCATCGTCAAGATGCAGCCCACCATGGCGCACCGCAGCACGCCGAAATAGCTGTCGGCCTGGAACCGCTGGAACCACGATGCAAACTGGGGGAGCTTCTCAATTTGCCCGCAGGCGTCCTTCATCAACTCGAGGCCGAAGAACACCATCCCCACGCCCATGAACGCCATGGCCCAATAGCGCCAACGGTCCCCCTTGCCGAACAGGTAGGCAAAGGCCGCTCCGCCGAGCATGGGTAGCCCATACTTTCCGATTTTGAGCACCAGAATCCAGCCGGTAATGGTGGTGCCAATATTGGCGCCCATGATGACCCCGGCGGCTTGGGTCAACGTCATGAGGCCGCTGTTGACAAACCCGACCACCATGACGGTCGTAATGGAGCTCGATTGCACAATGCACGTGACCAGTGTGCCCACACCTGCGGCAAGGAGCCGATTGTTGGTCACCGCGGCGATCATCCGTCGCAGGCTGGAGCCAGCTACCGCCTGCATGCCATCGGAGAGGTTCTTCATGCCCAACAGGAAGATGCCCAATCCCCCGATGAGGCCAAAAACCAACGTCGCCAGCGCCTCTGCGTCCATCGTCCCGCTTTCACCTGCGTTCTCAGTTGCCTTCGGAGCCGATTGAGATGCCCATAGTAATAGATGGGCCGCGCTTTGGGCAGGCGCTAAGCCCGGGAGCTTCGCCCTAGGTGCGCCGCAGGCGAACGCTCTTTGTCGAACAGAGCAAGCAAAGCGGTCGTGGGGTGTTGAGCGAATTTCTGGTTCGCGGCGGCAACAAGAGATGCGCGGTTTCTGCGGCCGCTCGCGGCAGCGATCTTCGCACGTTGATCGCTGGCGCCGAACCCCGGGCAAAATGGCAAACCACCCGCCCAGACCGTAAACTAGCTCTGGCTTGCCGTGCTTCGTGGACCTCTCTTAATACAACCAATGAACTTCCGAACTTGCTACCGGGCGTTGCTGCTCTCGCTGACCATGGGCGCTGCGGTCTTGGCGGATGAGCGCCCCGACCTGTTGGTAGCCGACTTTGAAGGCGACACGTACGGCGACTGGAAAGTTGAAGGCGAGGCCTTTGGCCCCGGACCGGCGGAGGGCACGCTGCCAGGACAAATGCACGTGAGCGGCTACCAGGGGCGTCGGCTGGTCAACAGCTTCTATCGCGGCGATGGAACCACGGGGCGACTGACTTCGCCGCCGCTGCGCATCGAGCGGCGTTACCTCAACTTCCTGATTGGCGGCGGGAAGCATCCTGGCCAGACGTGCATCAATCTGCTGGTGGAGGGAAAGATCGTCCGTACCGCCACCGGTCCGAACGATCGCCCCGGCGGCAGCGAGCGCTTGGACTGGCATACATGGGACCTGGCCGACCTGCAAGGGCAAACCGCCGTGCTGGAAATTGTGGACCGCCACACCGGCGGCTGGGGGCACATTAACATCGATCAGATTGTGCAAAGCGACCGCCGCATGCAGGCCGAGCCGGCCTCGCGGGAACTGACGATTGAGCAACGGTACTTGCACTTGCCGGTGAAGAACGGCGCCCCGCAGCGCCGAATGAAGTTGATCGTCGACGGGAAAACGGTGCGCGAGTTTGACATGGAACTCGCCGACGACGCGCCCGACTTCTTCGTGTTCAGCGATGTCTCGGCGTATAAAGGACAAACCTTGCGGATCGAAGTGGACCGCTTGCCGGCGGCGTCACGCGGTTTGCAAGCGATTGTAGCCAGCGACGCACTCCCCGACGCCGAAGCGCTGTATTCCGAAAAGTATCGGCCGCAGTTTCACTTCACCTCGCGCCGCGGCTGGCTGAACGATCCGAATGGATTGGTCTACTTCCAGGGCGAGTACCACTTGTTCTATCAGCACAATCCTTACGGCGTCCAATGGGGCAATATGCACTGGGGCCATGCCGTTAGTTCCGACTTGATCCATTGGCGCGAGTTGCCCCTAGCGATCTATCCGCAACGGTATGGCGATTGGGCCTTTTCGGGCAGCGCCGTGGTTGATGAGCAAAACACCGCAGGCTGGCAAGCCGGCGCCGAGGCGCCGCTGGTGGCCGCTTACACAAGCACCGGCCGCGGCGAAGTCATCGTTTACAGCCACGACCGCGGTCGCACCTGGACGGAGCCAGCGGGCAACCCGGTGGTGCGCCACACCGGCCGCGATCCGCGGTTGCTGTGGCATGCGCCAACGCAGCGGTGGGTAATGGCCGTCTACACCGAGGCCCAAGGCAAGCGTTGGATCGCTTTGCACTCTTCGGCCGACCTGAAAACGTGGACCTATCACAGCCGCATCGAAGGGTTTTACGAATGCCCCGACCTGTTCGAAGCGCCAATCGAGGGCGAACCGAACCGCAAGGCGTGGGTGCTATACGCCGCCGATGGCCGCTACGTGCTGGGCGAGTTTGACGGCCGGGAGTTTACGCCCCGGGCCGACAAGCAACAACTTTGGTATGGCAACTTCTACGCGGCCCAAACGTTCAGCAATTTGCCCGACGGCCGCCGCGTGCAAATCGGCTGGGCCCGCGGCGTGACGTTCCCGAACATGCCCTTCAATCAGCAGATGACGATCCCCGTGGAATTGACGCTCCGCACCACCGCCGAGGGCGTGCGAATGTTCGCTTGGCCGGTGCGCGAACTTGCTTCGCTCCGCGAGCAAAAACACGTCTGGACCGATCAGACCATCCAGCCCGGCGAACACATGGTGGAAGGCGTTGAGGGGGAGCTACTGGATATTGAGGCCGAACTAACCCCCCACGGCGCAACGCGCTGGGGGCTGGTAGTGCGCGGAACGCCCATTGTATACGACGTTCAAAAGCAAGAACTCGCTTGCCGTCATGTGGCCGCGCCGCTTCCGTTGATCGACGGCAAGTTGCGGTTGCGGGTGCTGGCTGACCGCGGTTCGTTGGAGGTCTTCGCCCAAGACGGCCGCGCGGCCCTTTCGGTTGCTGTGATTCCGCCCGACGACAACCGCCGCATCGCTCTTACCGCCGAGGGCGGCGCCGCGGTGGCGAATTCGCTTGTGGTGCATCGGCTTCGGTCGGCCTGGCGATGAGGCGCTCTCAAACGAGACGACCTTCACGCATAGGAAACATCCAGCGTGACGGTAACGCAGGGAATCGCCGCATCGAACGAAGCAGGGGGAGCTTCTGCCGACCGTTAATCGGGTTACGGTTCGACTGTTACCAGATAGCTTCCGCCGACTCTTTCGGTCAGACGCAACTGCGCCGGGCCGTCCAACGATACGACCAATTCAAAGAACGCTTCGGGCGTGGCGACGCGCTGGTTCTCCACGTGGCTGATAAAGTGCAAAGGGCGCAGCCCGGCCCGCCACGCCGAGGAGCCTTCTTGCACTTCGGTCACCGCGACGCAGCCTTCGGCGTCGACTGCCCCAGCTCGTTCGTCAAACTGCGGGATCGCGGTGGCGTAATCCACCCGCAACCCGCGCCACGTGGGGTCTGGCACTTCGGCGATAATCGGCCGGGAAGCGGCGATGTGCTTCTTGGAAAGCGTGACCGTCTCGGTCAAGGTTTGCGGACGACCAATTCCCGCGGCGCGTTCCACGGTCAGCTTCACTTCGGCGGCGGCCGGCGCCTGGCTTAACTGCCGAATGAGGTCGTTGGCGTCGTAGACCACCTGGCCGTCAACGTGGGTAATCACGTCGCCTTCACGCAGCCCCGTGCGAGCGGCCGGAGCGCCGGCCACAATTTCTTGCACGCGGGCGCCAAACCGGCCTTGCCGTCGCTCAAAGGCGGTCAAATGCACCGGCGCCACGCCGAGAAAACCGTAGTCGGCTTTGCGCCCTTGCTTGAGATTTTCGAGCGACCGCAAGAACGCCTCGTTGACCGGGAGCGCATAACCTGCCGCTTCTTCAAAGCCTGGAGGCGTAGCCAAGGCGGTGGTCAGGCCAATCATCTCGCCACGCAAGTTAATCAGCGCTCCGCCGCTTGTGCCCTTGAGCAGTTTGACGTCGGTCTGAATGAGCGTGCCGTAATGGTGGAGCGTCGGCTTGCCGGGCGCGGTATCGCGGCCTTCAGAAAGCGGCGGCGCCGGACGGTGCAAGTTCGCAATGATCCCCCGGGCGGCGCTCGCTTCGCCATCTTTCGCTAGTGCGTAGGGGTTGCCCAGAACCAGCACCATTTGCCCTTTCTTCAAATTCGAGGCGTCGCCAAAGGTGATGGGGGTCAATCCTTGGGCTTCGATCTTCAGCACCGCTAGATCCATCCAAGGGTCTTCAGCCTTGATGCGTGCAAGATAAGGCCGACGCTGAATCCACACGTAATAGTCGGACTGATCAGGATCGCCCAAAACGTGATAGTTGGTAAGGATCAACCCGGCGGCGTCAACCACGACCCCCGTGGCGTACTCGTGGGGCATGAAGTCCGGGTCGGTAGGATCGGTGCGGGGAGCAGGAAAGACCAACTGTCCATCGGCGCCGCGCACGCGGACGCCCGCTTGCACCGAAGCCCGACGCACCCGAGCAATTGCGACCACCGACCGCTCGGCCTTGGCGATTGCTTGCGTCATGACGCGCTCTAAGGCCAGAGCGACGTCAAGATCGGCGTCGGGCAAAGGCTCTTGCGCAAAGAGAGCAGGCGCCAGCGTGAAAAGGGCCCAAGCGACCGCCGTGACCCCAATCAGTCGGAGCGAGCCCCGCACGGCGGCAGGCGCAAGGGGCCAGATCGAGCGACAGAAAGGAACATGAGCGCAAAACATAGGCGGCCGTCCTCTGGAATGGTGGGAGCAGCCGCCGATGAATGAGCAAAGGTGAGACGCGCTCGCCGTGCAAGTGCGTCATCCGGGGCGCTCCCGGCTCTATTCGCCGTCGAAGGGCTCTTCCTCGTCTTCGTCTTCGGAAGAGATCGTCGGGGCGGCCATCCCCACGGCCGAGGCCAGCACCTTCTGCTTGATTTCCTCCGTCAGCGCGGGGTTCTCAATCAGATAAGCGCGAGCCTTCTCTTTGCCTTGCCCCAGTTGCAGGTCGCCATAGCGGAACCAAGCCCCGCTGCGCGACACAATCTTCTGGGCCACGGCCATATCGAGGATGTCGCCTTCGTAACTGATGCCGTTAGTATGCATCATATCAAATTCGGCCTGCCGGAAGGGAGGCGCAACTTTGTTTTTGACCACCTTGGCCCGCACCCGCTGGCCGATCACTTCTTCGCCCTCTTTGAGTTGCGAAACGCGGCGCACATCGATCCGGCAAGAGCAGTAGAACTTTAGCGCCCGGCCGCCAGGCGTGGTTTCCGGGCTGCCGTACATTACGCCGATCTTCTCGCGAATCTGGTTGATGAAGATCACGACCGTCTTGCTCTTGCTAATGGCGCCGGTCAGCTTGCGAAGCGACTGGCTCATCAGGCGGGCTTGCAGACCGACGTGCGAATCGCCAATCTCGCCTTC